>OMJJ01000199.1 GCA_900299305.1 bacterium
GAGCAGTATGTCTTTCTCATCGCAGAGGTCGCGAAGCCCCTGTAGGAAGGTAGAACTCGCGATGTTGATACCACTCTCTCCCTGCACAGGCTCTATCATTACCGCACAGGTTTTCTCACTGACCAGAGCACGAACCGCCTCTAAATCGTTTAGCGGGGCGTAGTGAAAGCCGGGTACAAGCGGTGCAAAGGGGGCTTGGTACTTGGGCTGTGCCGTAGCGGTAACGGTTCCCATCGTTCGCCCATGAAACGAGCCTACAAACGTGATAATCTCGTAACACTCCTCCCCGCGCTTCTGCTTTCCCCATTTTCGTGCGATTTTCAGGGCGCACTCGTTTGCTTCCGCGCCAGAGTTACAAAAGAAGACCCGCTCCATCTCGGTAAGTTCGCACAGTTTTTGCGCCAGTTTCGCCTGATAGGGATGATGATATAGATTGCTGACGTGCATAAGGGTATGCGCCTGCTTTGCGATGGTGTCAGAGACTTTGGGGTGGCAGTGCCCCACTCCCACAACGGCGATACCCGCAAGAAAATCGAGATACTCTTTTCCCGTGCTGTCCCATAGCCTTGCGCCCTCACCACGCACAAAAACAACAGGCTGACGGGCGTAAGTTCCCATCACATACTGGTTA
This sequence comes from bacterium, assembly GCA_900299305.1. GTDB lineage: Bacteria > Armatimonadota > Chthonomonadetes > Chthonomonadales > Chthonomonadaceae > CAIJLM01. Next base: position 632 of record OMJJ01000199.1, read on the forward strand.
TCGAGGGCTTGCGTCTCCTCAAAAGTGATTTCGGGGGCAGTCAAAGTTGCGGTTGTCATTTTCTGTGTTTTCCTTGTGGTAAAAGTGAGGACTATCGGCGTACCATCGTGCCGATACCCGAATTGGTAAATATCTCGATAAGAAGAGAGTGAGGCTGTCGCCCGTCTATCAGATGCGCCCGCTCTACTCCCCCCTCTAGTGCTGTGATACAAGCCTCTAGTTTGGGAATCATGCCTTTGTCGGCGACACCCGTTACAATCAAGTGGTGCGCCTCGTCGGTGTCCATCTCGTGTATCAGGCTGGTCTTATCGCTAAAATCGCGGTACAATCCCTCCACATCGGAGAGCATAATCAGTTTGGATGCGCCCATTGCCGCCGCAATATGCCCCGCTACATGGTCGGCGTTTACATTATAACTCGCTCCATCGTGACCAATAGCAACCGAGCAGATAACAGGGATGTACGATTGCGACACGAGGCTATTGAGGAAGTCGGCGTTCACCTTCACCACTTCGCCCACAAAGCCCAAATCTCCGTGCGGCGACTCCATTTTACAGGCTTGAATCAGGTTGGCATCTTTGCCGCTGAGTCCTATCGCTTGCGCCCCCTGCTGGTTAAGAAGCGCAACGATTGCCTTGTTGGTTTTGCCCGCGAGTACCATCTCCACCACCTCCATAGCGGCGGCATCGGTAACGCGAAGCCCCCCTAAAAAGTGGGAAGGAATGTCTAGTTTCTTGAGCATGGCATTGATTTCCGGTCCGCCGCCATGCACCAGTATCGGGCGAATGCCTACGTAGTGCAGGAGCGCAATATCCTGCATCACCTGCATTTTGAGGGTGTCGTCTATCATCGCGTTGCCGCCGTACTTTACTACCACGGTTTTTCCGTAGAAGTGGCGTAGGTAGGGCAGTGCCTCAATTAAAACTTCCGCATGAATCTGTGGGTCGATAGCCATTTTAGGTGTGGTACTCCGCGTTAATTTTTACATAGTCGTAGCTGTAGTCGCACGTCCAGACAGTTGCGTTCGCCTCTCCCATGTTCACATCGAACACGATTTCTACCTCTTTGCTCTTGAGGTATTCGTGCGCCGCCATTCTATCGAACTCAATGCTACGCCCCTGTGAGCAGACACAGTGCGTACCGATATAGGCATCCACTCGGTTCTGGTCGAAGGGAACTCCGGCGCGTCCTCCTGCCATAAGAAGCCTTCCCCAGTTGGGGTCGTTGCCGTAGAGGGCGGTCTTTACGAGCGGCGACTCGGCAATTGTCTTTGCGATTTTGTGTGCGCCTTCGGGTGTGAGAGCGTTTTTCACGGTAATCTCTACCAGCTTGGTGGCTCCTTCACCGTCCCGTGCAATCTCCTTTGCCAGTGAGATACAGAAGCGAGTGAGGGCAGTAACAAAGTCATCGAACGCCGCCCCCGACACCGAAATCTCTGCGCCCCCCATCCCCGAAGCAAGCAGAAGGCACATATCGTTGGTGCTAGTATCGCCGTCTACCGTCACGCTATTGAAGGAGGCAGAGACGGCGCGGTTAAGTGCCTCTTGGAGAAGTTCGGAGGGCATTCGTGCATCTACCGTTAGGAACGCGAGCATGGTAGCCATGTTGGGGGCTATCATCCCAGAGCCTTTGCACATCCCCCCAAAGCGAATCGGCTCTACCCACGTATCGCAGTCTACCGTTACCGCTTGGTATTTGGGGTAGGTATCTGTGGTCATAATGGCTTCTACCGCGTTCTGGTCGGTGGCATTACCGCGCTCTAACTGAGAGACGGCACACTCTACCCCTGCCCTAATCTTCTCCATCGGCATAACGTGACCTATAATCCCCGTAGAGGCGGTGAAAACGTAGTCCGAGGGGATGCTAAGGTGTCGGCTAACCCACTCCGCCATCATGCGGTTGTCGTGGTCGCCCTGCTCTCCGTTACAGGCGTTCGCGTTTCCCGCGTTGACCACAACGGCACGGGCTTTGCCCCCTTTCGCTACACGCCGCGAGTACTGCACACACGCCGCCTGTACGTGGTTTGTGGTAAACACTCCTGCCACGCTTGCTACGCTGTCGCACACCAAAAGCGCAAGGTCGTTGCCCAGCGACTTAATACCGCAACGTACCCCCGATGCCACGAACCCTTCTGGGAAGGTGACTCCCGCTTTCGGTTCCTCTTTCCACACTGTTATCATGGTATGTTTTGCTTCCTTTACCGCACCCCGTCCTGCGGACACCCCTCTCCGACACGGAGAGAGGCTAAATTGCGGGGTAGCTCTGTTCTATTCCAGCATTTCGATACTTAACTACCGCTTGAAACCTATTCAACTAGCGATATTTGACAACTCTTACAAAAACCTCATAAGTTGAATTACACCTACGGTTAATTGCTCTCGCTTGCAGTACTCCCTCCCCACGTCGGGGAGGGATGTCCGCAGGACAGGGAGAGGTGCCTAGCGAGATGCTAAATACCCTCTAATGACTTCAAGCACCTTCTCTATATCCGCGTAAATCTCTGCATTTGTAAAGCGCAGGGTATGTATACCTCTCCCCTCAAAAACGGCAGAACGCTCTAAATCGTGTTGGAGTTCGTGTGTCGCGCCATCCACTTCTACCACAAGAGCCGCGCTATGGCAATAGAAGTCCGCAATGAAGCCCTCTATGACCTGCTGTCTGCGAAAATGTACGCCCTCCAATTTGTTATCCCGTACGCGCCGCCACAAAACGCGCTCGGCAGAAGTCATTTCACGCCGAAACTGCTTGGCAAGGTCGTGCTTCACTTTAGAAACAGACTGCCCAACAACAACTGCGCGTGGCTTCATGCTACCCCTCTCCGTCGAAACGCTTGCTCCAGAAAATCAGTTCATCCCGATGCCGATAGCCCAACTTGATGTAGAGTGCCTGTGCCGCTGAGTTTGCGATACGGGTTAGTAGCCCTACTCCATCCAACCCCGCCGCACGAATGTCCGCCTCCGCTCTACGAACCAGTGCGCTCGCCAAGCCCTGCCGCCGAAACTCCGGTGCTACCGCCACCCGCCACAGATGCCCCACCTGCCCGTTATGCGACCATATCAGCACTCCCGCAACCCGTTTCGTACCGTCTGCCGCCTCGCCTTCTGCCACCAGTACCCCGCCCTCACAACGCAGTACCCGCTCTATCTGCTCACGGCGATAGGCGCGTTGATGAGTGTGTTGCCATAGCGCAATGATACCCGCGTAGTCGCTAGATTGATAGGTGCGAATGGTGATAGATTTGGAAGGGGCAGAGGTTTTGCTCATGGGTAGATGCCCCCCGCAGAGAGTAGCCCTGCCGTCTCGTCAAAGCCGCAGATAAGGTTCATGTTCTGGACGGCTTGCCCCGCCGCCCCTTTTATCAGGTTATCAATACAAGAGACCACCGTCACCCGATTAATGCGCTTATCCACTGCCAAGCCGATATGACACCGATTACTCCCCAGAGTGTGCTTCGTTGCTGGCAGTTCCCCTTCGTCCAGTATCACCATAAACGGCTTACCGGCGTAGAATTCGCGATACAACGCAATCAGTTCGGTTGTGGCGTGGGGACTATTGAGGGTTGCATAGGCAGTAGCGAGAATGCCGCGTGTCATGGGGATAAGGTGCGGGGTGAAGGTAAGCGCGAAATCAGAGAGACCGCAGAAGGTAGAGAGAGCCATCTCAATTTCGGGGGTGTGCCTATGGGTTCCCGCGACCTTGTAGGCACTCACACTCTCATTGATTTCGGGGAAGTGGTAGTCGAGGCTGAACTTCGCCCTACCCGCCCCCGAAACACCGCTTTTTGCGTCCACAATAACACTGGTGGGGTTTACAAGTCCCTGCTTCATAAGCGGGGCGAGGGCGAGGGTGGAGGCAGTCACGTAGCAACCCGGATTCCCTACCAGTTGTTTGCCCGTTATCTGCTCCGAAAACAGTTCCGGTAGCCCAAACACAGCGCGGGAGTTCCAATC
>OMJJ01000200.1 GCA_900299305.1 bacterium
CAGTGGGCTACCCACGTTTACGCCCTGCGCCATCGAGTTCGCGCCCTCACGCCCTTCACGGCGGAACTGCTCTCCCAACTTTTTCTGCGCCTGTGCGTCCACGCTGTACATCTGTTCATACACGCGCCGCCATTCGGGAGAGTACTCCTGTAGTGAGCGCAACCGCTCTGCCAAAAACGCCCGATAGTCCTCCAAAGAGAGTTGCCCCGTGCGATACTCGAAGCGGCGGAGTTTGTCTAGTTCTGCCTCCTCTTTCGCGTTCGCCTCTTCCCGTGCTTTCTGCTGTTGTTGGGTGTCGTATATCTGACCCAACCCGCTACCAATCAGCGCGAAAGCCTTTTGGCGGTTGCCTTCGTTGTAGGGGGCAAATATGTCGTTAAAGCCTTGCCCCAACGTGCTATCTACCCGTGCCATGCTCGCCGCAAGTCTACGGTTCGCACTCTCCTTTTGGCGGGCAATTATGTCCTCCATTCTCGCCTGAAACAGCAGAGAGGCTTCGTTTCGCATGGCGGGGTCTTCCGTCTTTCGAAACACCTTCTCCCAGTCTCTTTGCGCGGTGAACTTCTCCTTTTCAAACGGGTTCATGGTCAGTTTTGCGCGTAGGTCACGCAGGTTTTGTAGTTGTAGGCGTTCCCGCTCTTCAACCGCTTGCAGGCTTAAATCCCGACGCTCTTGCGCTATGTTAGAGGGAACACCGCCCTCTATATCCCGCTCGTAGCGGGTGTACGCTTTCAGGCGTTGGGTGTCGCCGTCTTCGTGCGTCATGCCATACACTGCCTCTTTTGCTTGGCGCACACTCGCCTTCAATCTTTGTGACATCTGTCGTGCTATTTTGCTAAGGCTGTCCTGTACACCACGCTCCAGCCCCGCAGACATCTGCGCCCCAATCTGTGTTACCGAAGCCCCCATATCGGAGCCAAAATCCTGCAAAATCCGCTTTGCATCCCCGACATCGCTTCGTAAACGCTGCACATCCAAACCGATTTGGGCTTGAATACTGCCTAATGAAATCGCTCCTGCCATCTTCTTTACCCCTTCGGCTCCATAAGCATCACGCCGCGCACCGGATACCGGTTCATCTGCCTTAGCGTCGCTTCTACCTGTAGAAAGGTGAGGTCGCCAATTTGCTCATAACTCCACCCTGTGCGCTCGGCGATATGCCAAAAAATCGTCTCCCAGTCCGCCTCTAAAGCGTTGGGGGGTGGCTCTGCTCACCCTCCTGCGCCTTCCAGCCCGTCGCCCGTGCCACCACCTCCTGAACCTCTACCGCAGAGAAAGCAGAGGCGATTTCGTCCTCTGTAGCGCGGCGCGTCTCACCCGCAGAGCGCACATAGAGAACGCACTGCGCCAACCCGATAAGCGCATCCAAGAACCGCTCGTCGGCATCGGGAGCATCTACCGGAATGGTGTCGAGTTCCCGCTTCACTTTTAGCAGTTCTCTCTGCTCACGTAGTTTTGGCGGACGCACATAGAACACCCCTTCGCCCGTAACAATCTCCTCTGTAAAACCGCCCACCATCACCTCTAACGAGGCTCTTACCTCTACTTGGGTGGTAGGCAGAGCGATGTCGTTAAAGTCGAACGCTTCTGGGTTCCGTGCTATCTGCTCTGCAATTCGCTCGCAATGGTTGTCAATAACTGTTGTTTCCATCTGTAAATGCCTTTCTATGCCTATGCCTAACCGTGTTCAAAAAAGAAAAAAGAACCCTCTCCCAAAATCAGGAGAGGGTGTTGGTCATACCATTAGGTGAGGTCAAGTTTAGTTGCTTGTCTGGTCACCCGGCAGGATAATACGAAGCAGGTTCGTCCCGTTTCCATACGCCGTAAACTGGAACTTGGGGATCACGAAGTTGTTCAGTTGCACCTTCAAGTCCAGAGAGGTACAGACACAGCCGTACACAATCATCTCCAAATCCGAGCCATCGGAGGGAGAGGTAAGGTGAAGGTCGAACACCACTGGCTGGTCGTTTACGCCAATGTCCACCGTTGTTTTGCCGCTGGCAACGCTAGGGTTAGAGCCACCACGCAACACGTGGAACTGACGCGCACGCACCTTCGCAAACTCCGCGCTACCCGTCACCTTATGCTCTTTTACCGCGATTCCCGTCGCCGTCAGTTGACCGGGGCCCATAAGCTCTTCTATCGCAAGTTGAGACGTTATCTCTACGTTCTGCAACTCCGCAAAAGGCACATCGTCCGCCGAACTGCTGGTAGGAGAGGCTTTTAGGTAGCCGCGTCCCCATACCAAGTTACTCGCACCTGTAACAACACTCATTGTTTCAAACTCCTTTCGCGCCTAGTAGCGCACCTCTAAAAACTCATAGCGAATCATGCCCACCCAAGCATGAAGGTCGGTGTCGTAGAGTACAGAGAGGGGCGAAAACGCCTGAAATGCCAGCACCTTCCCACTCTCCAACGTCAAACCAGAGACCACTCTCCGCCGACTATCCAGCAAGCACTCCACGCACTCCGCAATATCGGTAATGCGTGTACCGCTCGGTGTCGCCTCCCAAAACTCGAAGTCGTACAGAACACTCTCCACGACACCTGTATCCTGAATAAACCGCCTATCCGTGCTACCCCCGCTAGGGCGAAAGGTGATACACGGCAGAATAGGGTGGGCGCTCCCATTCGTATCCCGAACCTGAGCGGTGTTTTTGTTACCCAAGTAGATAGCAGGTAGCCCCGTATCCGGGTCGGTTGCGAGTAGGCTTGCCAGTGTGGTTTGGCTTGCCCCTGCGCCTCCGCCTAGGCTCTCTGTACCGCTCAGTCGTGCAAACAAGGCTTTTGTTATCGCCGTACTCATCGCATCCTCTCCCCAAGAGACCGTTCCAGTAGGTTCCGAATCGTCTCTTCATTCGCGCTTACTGCCTCCCAAAGCCAAGCCCAACGCCCTCCTCGCGCCAACTCCAAAAAACGGGCATAGTCGGTTCCCGCCTCAAGAACGATGGTAAGAACTTCGCCCCGCAACTCCACAAACGCACCTGTCGATGCCTCTGTTGCACCGTTTCGGGAGACCCAAGGGTGATTCGCTTTTGCGTAGTCTGTCAGCAACTCCGCTATCGCAGTTACCGCCTCTTCGCACCCTTGCCGAATTCCTAGTTCCCAGTCGTCCAACCGTTCCAGTGCGCGAGTAAGGTCGTCTAAAAGGCTCATTGCACCCTCCGCGTATCCAGTTGAAGCGAGTGCGGATAGGTACGCACAAAGCGCACCAGATACTCCAACCCCTGCGCGTCCCTAAGCACGTCGTTTACACGCACCTCTGGAAACGGCTTTGCATACAGCACAAAAAGCACCTGCTCTTCCGTCTCCACACCCGCTTTTCCTTCAAACCGCCAAAGGCTTTGGGTTGCATACAGGCGGCGACGCGCTATCAAGCCCGTCGCCACGTTTGCCCAACTCTCCGTCTTACCGCCTGCCCCATCTGAACTGCGGGTAGCACGGCGTAGGCTTAGGGTAAAAGTGTCCATGATGTCTCCTCCTAAGCGATGCTTGTGCGCTTATAACGGCGCACCGTTTGGGTAAAAATGCTCTCCCAACTCGCTTGCAGAGTAGAAAACAGGTCGCCGCTACTCCACTGCTCCACGTCACCCTCCCGCCAGCGCGTTAGCCCACGAGAGAGGTACGCCTGTAGTTGAGGGGCAAGCAGAGAAGCCGCTTTTGCCAGCAGAGCCTCGCGCACATCGTCCGGAAGGCTCGTTACGCGCCCCCAAACCCCCGTTACCGCAATCGAACGCTTGCGCCCCCAAGCGGGTCGGAAAAACTCCAGTCCCGTGTAAGGCAACCCCGTATAGTCTGCGCTCTGCGGCGACAAAAACACATCGAGGTTCACCGTGAGGGGCATACCAGAGACGGTTATCTGCGAAACCGAGAGCAACCCACCTTGCAAATCCAGCAAACGCCCACTCGGTGGGTCGAAAAGCCGCGTTTGGGTACTGCCATCCGAAACAAACGGAACCCAGCGGACACTCTGCAAAAACGCCTCTTCTGCCGCCATAGCCGCCCCCGAAAAGTCCAGCAAACTCTCGGTACTACTCGGTGGGTTTGCTATCAGTAGCGTCGCTTCCAAAAAGGTCTGCACCTCGCTCCCGCTAATCAAACTCATGCCGTAACCTCCTTTTCTAGCGTGTTCTATGCCAAGAGAACCTAGCCCTCACCCCCAAGGGAGAGCCTTATAAACTCGCACCCCAAAGAACCCTCTCCTTGATAAGGAGAGGGCAGGGTGAGGTGGGCTAGATATTCAAACCGGCTTACGAACCCGCCAAACCGGTCACTTTGCAGAACGCAGAGGCGCGGTAGATTTCGAGGCTCAAACGCTCTTCCGCACGTATCGCCAGTTTCCCGGAGGTGAAGTAGTCGGAGTGGCTGTCCGAGATGTCGATTCGGATACCCGCTCTGCGGCTGATATGCGAATACATCGCGAAATCGCCCACCAGTGCAACCCCCTGAGTTTGGGCAGGAGTAATCACAACGGGCTTGCCCCAGATGCGCTCTACACCTGCTTCCGTAGTCACCCCAAACAGGTACTCACCGGTAGTCGTGGTCGCGAGGCGCACGGCTTGCCAGTCGGCAGGGTGCATCACTACCGCGCTAGGCTCTGCAAACCCACTGTTGCGTATCAACGAAATCGCCTTGTACATACAGTCCTGAATGCTATCCGTACCACGAGCCTGGGTCAGAATTCCCGTTTTGGTCAGGAAGCCCTGTAGGTTGGGGGCGGTTCCGTTGCCAGCAAGAAGTTGATCTTCCTCTTTCAGCTGGAGCATATACGAAAGGCGGTAGTCAATCAGCCCACGAAGGCTAGGTACGTCCTCCAGCTGTTCCAAAGTGACGGGTAGCCAAGTCGCGATTTTCTCTACCAAAGAGGACTGCTGGGTGTATGCCAGAGCCGCTTCGGGGATAGAACCGCCCTCTGCAACTGCCGCCGCGTTGTTGGTATAGGTGGTCTCCTCCATATACTTCACGATGGAGTTTTCGGTAATGTCTTGCGGAATCAAATCCGCAATCATCAGGCGGCGTTGAGGCGATAGCACCACTTCGTTGCCGCGGGGGTTTGCAGGGGCAAATCCGCTAGAGGTGCTCATCAAGGTCTTCACGTTGAAGTTCGGAAGAACCGCGCTCACCTGCTTTTTGTTGACCTGCTTCCCAAACGCGCTCGCCTCCAGAAACTGTTCGGAGAGGGGGCGGGTGTCTGCCAGTGTGCCGTAAGCACCCTGCTCAAACTTGCGCTCTACGCGGTTTGCTTCACTCTCCGAAGCGTTCTTGTAGTTACGCGCTCTCTCCAACTCCTTATTTGCCGCGTCTAGTTCCCGAATCATATCTTCCAATTCGGCGAACGATACACCACTACCCGCATGAGAGTCTCCGTTTTGGCGGCTCTTCATGTCGGCTTTCGACCCCTCGTAGGCGCGGAATGCACGCTCTTGTAGGTCTTGAACTTTCGATTCCAGTTGTCGTAGATTCGACATTTAGGTCTTCTCCTCTATCTTGCTTGTCGCTGACGTTCGCACACGCCCCGTAGAACCGTGAGCAAAAACGCCAAATGAAGTTGATTTGCCTCTTCATTCAGAGGCGAACTCGGCTCTGCTTGCGGCTCCGTATCACACGGAGCCGCCTTAAAGCCATGCAACGTAACTGCCGTTGCCTCTCTTCGCGAGAAGCCTGCATCCCGCAGGAATCGCTCGAAATCGCGCTCGGTCTCAATCCCGGAGCGGAGGGTTTTTACCCCTATAATCTCCGCCAAGCGGTTCGCCGGAACCGTTACCGGTGAGACCTCAATCAGTTGTGCTTTCGTTATCAAACGCGCCCCTTGTGCGGCACGCGCCCACTCGTCACGGCTAGGGGCATACCCTACGTTGCGCCAGTAGTCGCGTACTGCGTTCGCCGTATCGAGGTACTTCTGCTCTAGGGTTCGGAACCCTATCGAGAGTTTGGTAATCACCCCGTCCTTCATCAGCCGATGACAGTCTTGCCCCGCCGCGGTATCCGAAATCGCCCCGCGAATCCACAATCCCTTGCCGTCTTCATGCGCCTCTAGGGGTCTTCCGATGGGGTTATCCCAATCGTGGTTCAGCCCCCCAAGAAAGCCGCTTGCGATAAACTCGCCTAGCGAGTCTGCAAACGCGCCCGGTGCCACAATGTCTCCCACGTCGTCCAAGTTGTTAAACGCGCTTGCGTACCCCTGAATCTCGCTCTCCATCGTATTCACCTTCATCTCAAAAGGCAGAGTTTTGCGCTCCATACGCCTATAGCCCTCCCTTTCCGCTAAGTTGCGTCTCCGTTGTATCCTCGTAAAAGACCCCCGCGTCTTCTGCTACCACTGGCAAGCCCACCATCCGCTTCCAAGCCGCTCTGTCGATAAGGTTCGCCTTCCAGTCTTCTCGTGCGCGGTTGTGTAGGCTATCCACATCCGGCATAAGCGGACGAATCTGCGAGACATCAAAGGTCAACCGCTCTCGCTCCCAACGCGCCGAGACCTCCGGCAGTAGCGCATGGCTCAAGCACCCCGCTATGAGGTTCAGCAGGGGTAAAACCGCCTCTTCCCAAGCCACCTCCCGCGCCTCTTTCATGTTGGCGTAGGTCTTCGAGAGCCTCCCAGAGTGCAGACCAAGCACCTGCGCCGGAACCCCAAGCACCGCGCAGATGTCCGCCTCCATCCTATCCAAAATCGTCTCTAGCGCGAGGTCGTTTGGGGTCGCTTTAGGATAGTGAACCTCTACAGGCACATCCATCACCAGTGCACTGCCCACCCTATCGCCCTGCGTCTTTGCGTTCCAACGGTCAGCAATCTCCTGTGGGTCAATCAGCGTATCCGGGTCACGTGGAGTAAGAATCGTCATGGGTGTCCCGCCGTTCCGTAGCACGTTCGCCGTGTAGGTCGTACCCTGCTCTAAGGCGTACTGTTGCCGAACCAACGCTTTTAGGGGCGCAAGCCCATAGCGCGGGTCTTCGGGGTCGATACCCATACGAACCTGCACAATATCCCGCTTAGGAACCCGTATCGGTGTACCCGTAGGAGGGCGGTACTCCCAAAAATCGAACGGCTCACGGCTCTGCGGGTCTTTCTGCATCGTCACCCGTGTATGGGCAAGCCAGCAGATTTCCAGCACCTGCCCCTCCGCGTCCCGCTCGATACCCAGATAGGCGTTCCCGTCCGCTACAAGGCTCAAAACCACCCCCGCAAAGAGGGTTTTACCATCGTAGTAGGAGTTAGGACGCTCTAGCAGTTGCGTTAGCAGGTGATGTGCCGTTACCTCTTCGGTTCCATCTCTACGGCGCACCTTCACCACCGGAGTAGCCTGATTCACGCTCTTCGCCAACCACGAAACAGCGGCGTGTAGGGCGGCGTTTGTCTCCAATCCGCCCACCAACTCGCCAAAGTTCACGTTGGTTCCCACTACCGCAAACGTTCGCTTCGCCGCCGAGACGTTTCCGGGTAGGCTACTATCCACCCAGTTCCCACCCGAAAACGCCTTTTTGCCCACCTCTCTCAGTCGCTCTAAAACTCTCATATCGCCACCTTCGCTACGCGCATTCGTGTCCGCCGTACCAGCACCCCAAAAGCGTCCACTGCCGCGTCTATTTGGTCGTCATGTTTACCACGAGGAAATGCCCGAAACTCCTCGATAAAGTCGCGGTTCCAGCCTCCTCGAACCAGCCGTATATCCCCCGAATTGATGCTAGAACTCAATGGGTCGGCTCTCACCTCCTTCGCTCCCGTAACGCGCTCTGTATTCACCGCAAAGCCCGTCAAAAGATGCCGAAACGCCCGTGCCGCGTCTATGCCTGCACTACCTGGGTCTTGAACCCCGTGTATCCAGCACAGTATGCCGTCCTGCTCTGTGGTCTCACGTATCACACGGTTACGCCTATCCGTACTCCACTGCCCCCGCTGAACGTCCAGCACATAGTAGATGCCGTTCGTGTCCGGTCCTGCCATTTTTACGCCCACCGTAAAGTCACCGCTGCCCTGTGTCGCCGCCATATCCCAAGCGCGGCACGTAGGAAGCCCTTGCGGCGCGTCCTCTACCACCTCAAACCTATCCACCTGAAAAAACGAACCCGTTCGCGAAATCGGGATACCCTGAAACTGCCCAAGCCATACCACCGCGTTACGCTGTTGCTCTTCCAAAAAACTCTCCTGCATACGCGGCGACAACTTCTCACCCACGCACCGCCCCAAAGGGTCGTGTCCCTCACCGTCTGCAATCGCAGCATAGCGGAACATCTCCCACAAACCGCCATTCTCTTTCAGCCCTTCCTCCCGAATCAGCCGCCCCGCAAGGTCGTCTGTGTGGTAACGGTGAAACATCACAATCACGTTGGTATCTGGGTTCAGGCGCGGCTTTGCCGAGTCTGCCCAAAACGTCCACACCGAATCACGAATCACCTCCGAATAGGCATCCTGCGGTGATGCGTAGGGGTCGTCGATAATCAGTAAGTCCGCACCCTGCCCCACAAACCCCGTTGCCAACCCCAACGCCTTTAGGCTTGGTTGGCTGTCTCGTGTCTGCTTACGTGCCAGCGTACTCCACTCCTCTTGTGTGTTTGCCTTACGTGAAAGGCGGCACAAACCGCTTGGAAACAACGCCGCATACTCCCTCGACTCCATCAGTTCGCGGCAGATACGGCTAAAGCGGGTCGCCTGTGCGATGTTGTAGCAAGCCAACTTAACCCGTAACTCCGGCAATGCACCGAGTAGCCACGGGATAAACCTCTGCGACAAAATCACGCTCTTGCCGGCTTGAGGGGGTGCGTGGATAAGCCAACGCACCCCCCGCCTCCACATCAAACTTTCTAAGCGCGAACAGAGGTCAATATGCCAATCATCACATTTCAGGCAGTGGGTCATCTCGACAAACTCTGCCAAACTAAGAGGGAACTCCTCAGTGCTAGGCTGTTGACCTCGTTCGCGCTCTTTCTGCCCCCTCGAATAGGGGTCAGAAACCGTAAAATTTTTTAGTTGCGGTAGTCTTCCAGACCGCGCTCTTCTGTGTGTCATCGCTCCTGCTTTCGCTCCGAAAACGCAAAAAAGCCCGTCATCGTTCGCGCTTCCGGCGAACAATAACGGGCTTCCCAAGAGCCAAAATCTATGAAATTGTCAAATCAATATCGTGTTATATGTATTATACTACAGGTTCCACTTTTTGTCAAGGGCGGCACGTTTTGAGAGGTAGGTAGCCCCTAAAACACTATGCGGCAACACATTCTGAGAGAACTACTTCCAGCTGTTGCTATGTAAAAGTCTCGATAATAGGCTCTTCTTCACCGCATAAAAACTCTACCATATAAGTGTCCGTCGCTTCATGTACAAACACTATCGTTCCTATTGCACCTTTGTAGAGCGCAAACTCCGGCACATCGGTTTTCAGCGTAACAACATCCAACTCTTTCATAATTACCAGCCTCCTAGCGCATCACTTCTTACAAGGGTAGGTTTGAACTACTTCAAAGCAATCGTCGTCGTCATTACCACGCGCACAGGCTGACCATTCTGCTGGATAGTCGCGGTAAGGTTCATCTGAGATTGAAAAATAGACCCATCCACCACATTGATATATACCTGCCCCGTACCCGCTAGTACTGCGCTACCCTTCCCCGCAGTCAGCACGTCCCAGCGCGCCACCTTATGCTTCTCAATCACACTCAGTCCCATAAACTTAACGCTATGCTGGATGATGTCCTTATTCGCCCCACTCTCCAAGCGCATATCAAACTTATCACCCACCTTCATAGGCTTTTCAGGGAAGGCAAAGCCCACCACCCCACCCCCGATAGGGCTACCCTCTATCCGCCCCAAACTATCCGCTTTCAAGGTATAGGCAGTTGCGGGGCGTTCCTTCTTATTTACCGGCGACTCCGCGAGTTCCAAAATCGCGCTTTTACTCTCTACCCCCTTCACAGTAAGGGTTGAGATACTCGAAGAGTTGCCTTGCGGGGCGCGTTTTCCTGCCCCCATCGTCACCTTAGTCTCTATCTTATAGACCCACTTGTCACCCTCCGCGTACTTCTTACGAAAAAGAAAGCCCTCTTTTGTCGCGGTGACTTGTGCGTGTGACAACAGGGGACAAATAAGGCTACCCACCCCCGCAAGGCTAACAAAAAGCGATTTCCATGCCGATGTCATAACTACTACTCTACTTTCGTTGGCGTTTCTGCTCCTCTCTAGTATACCAGAACCACCCCAAGAGACCGTAAAAAGGCAGGAGAGGGTTACTCCTCTCCTGCATCCTCCTCACCCCTACAACCTTCGATAACGTCCAGTGTCGCTTTAATCACCTCTTTGTACAAGCTTACCCCAACTGTGCCTGTCTGCTTTTTTAGAAACTCCACATCGAAAACCTCCTCAATACGCTCCAAAAGGCGCATATTGATACGCAAAATCCGAGCGAGGTCAACACAGTACAGTGCGCCTCCCCCCTCAGCCTCCGCTCTGTTAGGAGTGCTTGTCATTCTCATCCTCCTTCTCCTTTTTCGCCTCTTCCACCTCTTTGTTCTCCGTGTCCATCTGCCCCATCACGGCAAAGAAGCGTTTCAGTTGCCCAATCAGTTTGGAAAGCGGACCCAAATTCACCCCATACTTCTCCAGTTGAATCGCCGTCTCTATCAACGACATGGCTTCCACTCCCATAATCCCAAAACTGCACAGCAGTACCCAGTCCCACCGCCCCGTAAACATCGAGGCGGCTATGCACAGAGACAATAAAATCAGATACTGGATGATTTTGCTCACCAGCATCTGAATCGCCTTACGGCTCTGCGCCTTCCCGCTCACAAACGCCAACCACAGCCCCACAGCGGTATCCAACACAATAAACAGCCCAGAAACCGAAAGGGTCTTCACCAGATACTCTGGCAACGGGCTACCTACCGCCGCTATCACCACACCTCCCAATACACCGAGTACGTTTCTCATCTCTGTCGTCTCTCCTTCTCTCTATCCACCTCAAACACAAAAAGCCCGTCACTATCCGCATATCCAGCGAACAGTAACGGGCTTCCCAAGAGCCAAAATCTATGAAATTATCCTCAAAAACACGAAAAAATCCGCCGACGCGGATTTGATAGGGTTATTATATGCCCAATCCGCTATTTTGTCAAGAGCCTCACTTCTCTCATCAACACAAGCCCCTCAAAGAGCTAAGAGTGGTAAGGCTTGCGTTGGCAAAAGAGGTCGAGTTCCATCCCTTCGCGGTAGAGGGGCATCCCTTCGGGGACGGTGTACTCTAAGGTCTCGTCGTCCATAGTATAGGGGTTAGTTTTCCGTAAATGCAGGGCGTACTGGTACATCAGGCAACGGTTTGCCAGCACTTCGGGCGAAAACCAGTGGTACTTTTCGTTCCAACTTACGCTACGGTTATCAAAATAGACCACGCGGCGTAACTCTCCGCTATGGTTCATGGTGCTACCGTGCAGTACCTTTACGTGATGAAGCAGAACATCCCCCGGCTCCAACTCAGCAGGAACCGCGCCCGGTAAATCGAAATCTTTTTGCCCCCTCTTCACCCACTCCATCGCTTTTTCGTGTTCCCACTTATGGCTACCCGGAACCGCCCACACACAACTGTTTTGAATAGTAGAGTAGTCGGGATAGATATCGATATTGAAAACGCGCTCGTCACCCGTTACCGAGTTATCATCCCGATGCCAAGGCACACTAGAGCCGTTTCCCGATAGTTTGAACACCAATGCCTCATAACACGGAATAAAGTCCGCGCCCACCATCCGCGTTAGCAAATCACCCACAAACGGGTGAGCAAGAAGACGCAACGAAAAACTGTTTGGGTTGGCATGAAGGTAGGTAAGATAGAACGGAATCCCCTCCGGACCACGGGTACACCACCTATCCGCATCGCCTCCTGCCTGTATCTCGTCTATTAGGCGTTGCGACTCCTGTTGAAAGTGCGCGAGTTCCTCCGCATGAAGAACCTCTTTCACAATCACATAGCCGTTCTCATCAAAAAAGGCTATTTCGTCGTCGGTAATTTTTCGCATCGTGCGTTCCCCTCTGTAGGCAGTTTTTAGAGTGAGTTAAAGTTCGCTATGAGAGAGGGGATTTCCTGCGGAGAGTGTAACCAGCCAGCAAAGCCTAAAAGCGGAGTTGTGCCTTGCCTAGTGCGATAAGCCTACCGGGTTCGGTACGCACCTCGTCGATGTAGAAGGGGATGGGCGATTCGTGCTGATGTTTGGCGATAGCGTCGCGCAGGGTGGCATTTAGTTGCCCCTCTATCACCTCTACAACGGCAGGAGGCATTCCAAACCCCGCCTTTATGCCCGTCAGGTCGAAATAGAGTTCTACCCCGTTACGCACTTTGATAACCGAATCTATAGCGATAGGAAGGCTAAAAAAGCCCTTTACAAAGTTGCCCGTTATCTTCACCTTATCTGAGAACAGCCTAAGCGAGAGGCTTTTGATGGGGAAATCGGGGGAGAGGTATGCTGTTAAAGCACGGTTTACATTCGGCTCTGCCATCACAATACGCACACGTACCTCTCCCAAGTCTCCTGCTATTTTCGCGTCTTGGGTCTGAGTTACGGTTAGGTTGGTTCCATCAAGGCGTATTTCGTCTAGGGTGACATCGGGGTTCAGTACTACCTTTTGCAGGGTTATCTGCGCCCCTCCTATCGCGATACGAAGCCCCTCCGATACAAGTGCCATGCTTCTCTGTCCTTAATGGGTACAAAAATTCTTCCGAATGTTGAAATTTGTACCCTATTTCACAAACCCTTGACACCCCCTGCCTCGTATAGAATATACTAAGCAGTGTTGGTAGTAATAGAGCCAACTTCCGCGAGTTTTTTAGACTATAGGTGACGACAGTGTACTCTTCCCAAAATGGCAAAGTCCCCGTACCTACCCTAGAGCGGTTGGCGACCTATCTTCGCTACCTTATAGACCTCGAACAGTCGCAGATAGAGACCATCTCCTCCGCAGAAGTTGAAAGACAGACGGGTATCAACGCCGCACAGTTTCGTAAAGACCTCTCCTACTTTGGAGAGTTTGGGAAGCCGGGCGTAGGCTATAACGTCGTCGATTTGCAAAATCGCATTGCGCGTATCCTAAAGGTAGACCGTGAGCAGAAGGTAATACTGGTAGGCGCGGGTAATCTTGGCTCTGCGCTGGTGGGCTATCCGGGACTAAAAGAGCACCGCTTCAACCTTGTAGCGGTGTTTGATAACAACGTGAGCAAAATTGGTCGCCCCGTGTGGGATTTAGAGATACAAGACATCACCACCTTAGCTGAGGTGAACACAACCCTGCAAGCCCGTATGGCGATTCTCGCCGTTCCCGCAAATGCCGCTCAGAAGGTGGCGGATATGCTGGTAGAGGCAGGTATCACCACCATCCTCAACTTTGCCCCAATTATTCTACGAGTGCCTCGCTCTATATACGTTCGCAACGTCTCTTTTTTACAAGAGCTCGCCGTTTTGTCGTACCACCTCAGCACCAAGCCCTAACCTCTTACCATCGTACTATTTCGAGTTCGAGGTATCGCTCCCCTTACCCTTAGCAGTGTCGCTATTTTTGCCCTTCTTTTTCGCGTCTACTCTGCCCTCATGCACCACGTACAAGGCAACTTCGCGAGTAACAGGCGGTGTAGAGAGCCAAGTGGGCTCTTTCTCCTTATCAATCGTAAGGTCGGTAGTGTCGAGGCTCTTACTCTCTTTCACATCCCACCATGTCGCCTTGTATTTGCCCTTTTTCAATCCCATTAAGTTGATACGCCCTGTAGTGGGGCTTAGGTTCTCGGAGGTACTGTCGAGGTTTCCCCGATGATATACCCAAGCCGCCGCGTAGTCCTTACCGATTCGTGCGTAGTTGGCAAGTGCGTTTGCGTAGTTGCTGAGGACTATCTGCCGAATAACTACCCAGTCCTTCCCCGTGTTCTCGATAGTGATGGTCTGCGCCCCGGCAGGTATCTCTAAGGAGATTGGCTCACTGTCGTTTTTCGCATCTTTGGAAAACTCCCTTCTTGCCTCTTTGCCCGCGCACTTAATCACCACACTCCCCCCCGACTGAGAGACCTGCCCAATAAGCACCTCTATCCTACCCGCCGTAGCATAACTTACCTGTAACGTGAGGGGCTTAGGAGTCATTTCACGGTGCGCTTGCCCCTGCAAGTACGAGGGAAAACTCTGTATCCCGCTGATAGTCCCACCGCTACTCACTACAAACTCGTTCTGCTTGGCGGTTGCCCAACCCTCACCCGGCGCAAAGCGTAAATCCGCCTTCAAAGAGGACTCGATAGGCAGTTGGGCAGAGAGTAGTCCCCCCTGATTCGGGAGGGCAGAGCTATCGAGGAAACTACGCACCTGCTGAAACTCACTATAGCGGTTGTTTTTCTCCACGCTATCCCAGTCCCAGTACATCGCCGCGCCCGTTGGGTTGTTCATAATGCTTGCCCACAGCCCTTTGTGCAGTACCCTCCCGTTTGTATCTGCCAAGTTCGATTCGCCATACTCTCCTATAAACTGCGGTTTCTCCTGCTTTTTACCCTCTGCAAAGGGTTGAGTTAGCGGTGATGAGAGAATATCCGAGGGGTAGATGTGAGTCTGGATATAGTCAACCGTCTCCCAAACGGGGCTTTCGGCAGGAACGCCGGGGTTCGCGCTGGTGGTTATCAGGTGGTGGTAGCCATCGAACTGGCGCAGAAACAGCGTCATTTCGCGGTGCCACATCGCAATATCTTGCCACTGTTTGCCGCTTCCTGCGTCGGTTCCCTCTACCTCGTTAAAGAGTTCCCACGCGAGGATATTGGGCGAGTAGCCCCAACGTGCCACAATGTAGTAGAGTTTGCGTTTGGTGAGTTTACGGGCTTTGGGGTCGGTAAAGAAGTCTTCCGGGTTTTGCAAAAAGCCCCCATTTTTTACGTTCCAAGGGTTCTCTTCCCAGTTGGCATTGTTGTTATTAGAGTACTTATAGCCCTTGCTACTCGAAAACTGCCCATGATGCTGTAGCACCATCTGAAAATAGACCTTGCCTTTTCCGGCAGATTCTACAATGCTATCCCACTTTTTCGCGGTTTCGAGGTCTATCTGACCGGGTGCGATTTTCTTCTCTTTGTTGGGGTTCCAGTCGAGGTTTTTGCCGTCCCAGTGGTTCATCCAGATACGCGCCCAGTTTTCACCAGAACTCCCCATCTTTTTGAGTACTTCGGGGATTTCGGGTAGGTCTTTGGATTTCCAAGCCACGTTATGCCCTAGGGGATAGTAGCGAGAACCGTTATCGAACATAAAGCGCATCTTGTCGCCCTTGTCGATACGCACAAAACCGGCTTCCGGCTCTCCCGATACCGTCCACTCTTTGGGGTCTAGTTTCTCTTCGTGGGCTACCTCGTTGTTGTGCTTCACCTTCTCTACACTGTACTTCCCTGCAACCATAGGGGTAAAGCGCACCTTCCAAGTGCTGTTACCATCGTAGAAGGCGGGAACATCTACCTTCCCTCCTTCGGGCTTTTTGAGCGTAACCATCACCGCGTTCTGCTCGAAGTCGAAGGGGTCACCTTTTACGTCTTTGAGTTGGAAGGAGGCTTCGATTTTGGCATAAGAGCCTCGACTAACTGCGGTAGCATCTCCTTCGCGGCTCCCACCATAACTGTTCGCGATAGAGTTGTTATAGCCGCTCCCAATATCCCCATTGATATTACGCGAAAACCCGCCATAGTCTTGTTGCGCCCCGCCGCAACCACTCAGCAGTAACGCGATAGACAAGGCAAACAGAGGAAGAATATGCGACTTTTGAACCATGAGAAAACTCCTTACACAAAACAGTACCTACTCTTTTGGACGTTTCTATATCGGGTATCGTGACGGGGTTTCTTGCTTATATCTATGTAAGTTCGAGATAGATATAGTCTACTCGAACTCTTCTGCCCTGTCGAGACCTTACTCTCTGTTAGGTACTAGCCCTCATAAGTACAACCTATTCAAAAAGCAGTATACCCTATTCAAAAGGCTCTCAATAAAAAAGGGGAGGTGCTTCTGCACCTCCCCGATTACTTCTCCTCTGGTAACTACGCTACACCAGCCACCTGTAGCACCATCTCTTGCGCCAGTTCGAGATTGTTCTTCACTCTCTCTAGGGTGGGGTCTTGCTCCAGAGCCATCTGGTAGCAAGCAATGGCGGTGGCGTACTCTTTGGTCTGGAAGTAGCAGTTTCCTAGTGTAAAGAACCCGCTTGCGCGTGTCGGTTCTACCTCTAGCCCTGCAAGGTAGGTCTCTGCCGCTTTGGTGTAGTAGCCCATCTGATAAAGCAAGTCCCCTGCATTAAAGTAGGCGTTCGCGTGGTGCGAGTCGATATGGATTGCCTCTGCAAACGAGTCTATCGCCTCCGCGTTCTCACCGAGCGCAGAGTAGATACGCCCCAAACTAACATGAACCTCCGGTGCGTAGGGGGCAAGCCGTTTCATGCGCTCTAGTGCTTCCCGTGCTTCGTCGTACAGCCCTAGCGATTCGCAACAGGTCGCCCATTTCGCTTGCGCGTCGAAGTCCATCTGCTGTTCGTGTGCCGCGTTACGTACATAAGGTAAGGCAGAAGCCCAGTTTTTGGTAAGCGTATAGATGCGAAGCAGTTCGCGCCGTGCGTCGGAGTGAGCAGGATAGAGGCGAAGGGTCTCCTCTAGGGTTTGGGTTGCCAACTCAAAACGCTCCTCGTGGAAGTAGGTCATTCCCAGAATATAACGGGCATCGTGCATAGAGGGCTGAATCTCTAGTGCCTTCTCGCACCACTTACGCGCCTCTGCAAAGCGGTTCTGCCCCAAAAGCGCAAGCGACAAGCCGTACCACGTTTTGAAGGTAGCGATACCTGCGTCTCCCGTTTCGGAGTAGAGGTCGCCCTTTTTCGCAAGTTCGAGTGCTTTTAGGAAGTAGGTCTCCGCTTCGATATAGTTTTTCAGAAGGATGTGGCAGTAGGCACGGGCAAACTCGATACCCGCGTGTTCTACGCCAAGCGCGTCTGCGCGAGAACACCAGTAGAGTCCCTCACCGCTCCGCCCCAAACGGTGTAGGGAGGTCGCCAACTCGGTGAAGAGGGAGCGGGTAAACTCTTCGGTGGGGTCGGCGGTCTCGGCGGCGATAGCGAGGTAGTGAACCGCGTTCTCTGGGTCGTTTGCGGTAAAGTAGGCGTTTCCTAAGTTGAATAGGTGGAACTGTCGGAAGCCTTCATCGGGACACTCCTCTACTTCGCGTTGAAGCATACGGATAAACCGCTCGTGCTTGTTACGGGTAGACATCACCTCACCGGCATAGCCGAAGTGGTCGATTATCATGTTATCGCGTTTGTGGTAGGTAAAGCCTAACGCCTGTAGGGAACGCAAGTTCTGCTCATGGATACGCCCCTCGAAGCGAACTCCCGGTAGGCGGCGGAAGATACGGCAAGCGTGGTGTACCGCCATCTCAGAACCCTCGCGGCGTTCGGGGGCAGTTAGCCAGTTGCGGAACATCATCATAAACGCGCCTACGTCGGGGGTTGCGCTCTCTACCGCTTGGCGAATTGTGCCTCTGCTTTCGGGGGCGAGTTCCTCGTCTGCATCCAGCCACAACGCCCAGTCACCGGTAGCGTGTGCCAGCGAAACGTTACGGGCTTCGGAGAAGTCGTCTTTCCACTCATGGCGGATAACCTTTGCCCCATACGATTCGGCGATTTCGATGGTTCTATCCGTAGAGCCGGTATCGACAATCACCATCTCGTCCACAATCCCCTTACAACTCTCCAAACAGCCTTGCAAAAACCGCTCTTCGTTCTTTACAATCATGCAGAGCGAAAGCCGTGCCTTCTTCTGAGACAGAGAGGTCTGTACTACCGCTTTCATGTCGGCTTTGTTGGATTTGCTTTGGAGTATCTCTTTGGCTACATGATACCGTGCCATGAGTTCCTTGTATTCGGGGTCTTGCTTGGCGCGTAGGCGTTGGCTGTCTCCGTAGCGGCGCAGTACTTTCCGTGCGAGCTGTAGCACTCCCTCACTGGCACGCTCTACGGTGCGGCGAATGTCGGGGTTATCGCGAGTATAGTCTAGTGCTTGCAGGGCGTGTTCGAGGGCATTTACAAAGTTGTGCGTCTCTAACAAAATAAACGCCATATTGTGATGGAAGTCACGGGGGGCAGACGAAAGCGCGATTCCCTTTTGGAAGAGCGCAATCGCTTGGTCTAGGTCTCCGCATCGGAAACAGGCTACTCCCAGTGCGTTGATAACATCCCAATCGTCGGGACGCTCGTCCATACAGGCTTCCAGTGCCGTCCGCGCTTCGTCCCACTTGCCCAAACGTACTTCGGCTAAAGCACTCTGCTTTCTCTGCTCGTAGTCGTCTACCACCGAAATCCCTATCTGCAAGCCAACCCCCACATTCCCCAAGCCCATAGGCAACGAGAACGAGGTCAGGCTAACGGGGTTCTCTATAAGATGAATGGCTCTGTCGGTGACAGCGTTTGCCGCGTGTGCCCAAGTGTGCTTGTTTAGCATATCATCGGCGGCGCGGTGTCCCTTCTCCTGTGCCTCTGCCCGATTCGCAACCACGTGGTGCATGAGTTCGGTAAGCATGGGTCTGTCGGGTTCTGCCCAGAAGGGGTAGGAGACTGTCTCCATATCTCCCACGCGCTTATCGGCAAGGTGCTGAATTCGTGCAGGAATCTGATACGAGTTTTCGGGGGTCGCAAAGTCGAGGGCGGAGCCGTACTGCGTCAGAATGGTGGGCTTACCGCAAGCCATCGCTTCGGCAATAGGCAGACCGTAGCCCTCACCGCGATAGGGGTGTACCAAGCAGTCGCAAGCGGCATAGAGCGAAGCGATTTCGGCTTCGGACATCTCTTCCGTAAGGTAGACGATGTTCGCACCACCGGGCTTTGCCTGCATTCCGCGCACTACCGCGCTCATGCCCTGATTCGCGTAGAAGGAAGTAGTTCCGAAATCTTTGATAATAAGAGTGACGTTATCCCGCGCCGTAAAGCCCCTATCGTAAGCGTCCAGCAGCACGTCGATACCCTTACGGGGAATGGTTCCACCCACAAAAAGGAAGGTGTAGGTATCCGGCTTGATATGGCGCGTGAGGGGGTTTTTGCTGAAATCGTAAGGGGTAAGTCCCGGATTGAAAAGATTCGGATTGATGCCCAAAGGAATCACCGAGACGCGCTCTTCCGGCACACCGCTCTGTACGAAACACTGCTTCACCCAGTTGGTAGAGACCCATACCTCTGGTACGCTCTCCTGAATGGCTTTCACCCAAGCAATCGGTATAGAGCCAAACTCCCAGTGCTGAAAGAGAACCTGTTGCCCTGTTTCGGGGGCAGAGAATTCGGGGGGCCAGCGATGCCGAATCGTGAGTTGCGGGTCTTTGGGAAGCACACCGTACCGCTCGACAAGCGGAGCGAAGCGTGCGACCTCTTTGGGGTCGAAGGTGTTTGGCTCGTAGGGCGCAATCCCTAAATCGAAATGATTCCGAAAACGCTCGTTCTCTAAGAGCGCGAGGTTTAGTTCACGATTGACCAGCGCAAGGCTGTGATGCACGAAATAGGAACCGTGCCAGATAAGCCCTTTTTTGGCTCCTGCTATCTTTAGAGGCATTGCTCTTCCTCCCTAAAATCCTCTCCCGCCAGTCCGTTGACGGGGATACACACCGTTGTTTTGTACCGTTTCTACACGCAGACCGCTTCCCACACCGCTACCGTTATGAGTGGTTTGCCAAGGTTCTCCGCGAGTTGTTTGCAGAGAGGGGGAAGCGTAGACGTAACCACACAGGCTTGTGCGATAGAGACCGCTTTCCATAAATCGTCGGAATTCATGGGCTGATTCAACAGGGTAATTCTTGGTAAAGCGTGATTCGGAAGCCGTAGCCCCTCCAAAAGGTAACTCTGCAAAGCGGTTAGCAGAGTTTGCGTATTGGGATAGAGGCTTGGGTCGGCGCGAAGCATCAGTAACGTGGGGTCGGTAGGGCGATACCGTTGTGCGAAGAGGCGCACTATCTCCTGCCACTCGTCGGGACTACTCCAGTTTGGGAAAGCCAAGAAGCACTGTAGGTTTGCCAGCCCGTTGGTTTGTCGGGCTTGAAGGGCGGCTTGTTGGCGAAGGCGTTCTGTTTTTAGGTACTGATCTGCGTAGTAAGGAGAACCCCGTAGTATCGAAAGCAGGTCGTTTAGTAGTTCTACCGCCTCTTGTGGACGAGACAGGTCGCAGTACAGTTGTGCCAGTTCCTCCCACCCCTGCAACTCAAAGGGCGCAAGGCTTACCTGCTTGCGGTAGTGCGTTATCGCCTCTTCTGGGTATCCGTAGGCACGTAACACCCGCGCCAAATGGTAGTGCGCCATTGGATTATCGAGGGCATACTCCACCGCAACCTCTGCCTCATAAATCGCGGTTTCAAAGTCGTTTTGCCGATACGCCACCTCCGCAAGCGATAACGATAGCCTTGAAAGCAGAAGTGAGGTAACGGCTCTGCCCCCTTCC
>OMJJ01000201.1 GCA_900299305.1 bacterium
CTTTTCGCGATAATCTTTGTCTGGACACCCGTACACTTCTGGGCACTGGCTCTCCTCCTAAAAGACGACTATACCGAAGCGGGTATCCCTATGCTCCCCTCCGTTCTGGGCGATAGGGTAACGGTAGTACAGATCGGGCTATATGCGATACTCACCGCGATTGTCTCTATTTTGCCCTTTGTGATAAAGCAGGTCGGGCTACTCTATCTCGTTTCGGCGGTAGTACTGAATGTGCTTCTGCTACTACGTAGCGTCCAACTTTTCCGCGTGACGGATAGACCCCGCGCCTCCTCTCTGTTCCACTACTCCATGCTCTATCTCGCGCTGTTGTTCCTCTTTATGGCAATAGACCGCAGTCTGCACCTGTGAAATAGGTCACATAACCCCGATTTTGCGAAAACAGGTAATTTTACTTTGTGTGTATGTCAAAATTACCTGTTGACTTCTCCCCCCTTCAATGGCTATACTGCTACACAATAACGGACTATAGTACAAAACCTATGGACGGATACCACGCAACGCATAGAAGGGGATTGCTATGCAGACTCGTGCGGTCTTTAGAAAACTATGGCGCAACGTCGCCATGATGTCACTCGTACCCGCCTCCACGCTCTACCTCTACTCCGCAAACGCCGCGCCTACCAAACAGAGCAGACAAGACTCTGTAGTGAAGATAGCACCGCGCTATACACAAGGCAGTACCGTTAAGCGATACGTAGACACCGTTGCCAATGGAACCGACTACCTTCGCCTCAGCATGAGCGATTTACGTACCGCTTACGATAACTTCGAGAGCGGAACCATCGACAAAGCCGAGTTTCTGGCACGGGCAACCTACGCCGAAAAAGGGCTACTGCTCTACGCAAACAGTATTCGTAACATCTACCAACTTCCTGCATCCTGCCAGCAGACCCATCAGGCTATTGCAAGGCTTGCCTCCCGTATGGTAGAGGCAAATCAGCAAGTACTATACCACCTCGAAAACCAAAACACCATCCGTAACAGCACCACAATGATGGAAAACATTCAGATACTAAAACGTATTGTGGAGTTGGTGGAGAAGACGGGAAAGTAAGGCAATTCCTAGTTGCTAGTGCAAGTAAGTACCGCACTGGCGAAGGATACGCGCCAACTTAGGTAGTCATGCCCTCCCATAAATTCGGAATAGTGTACTCTGTTTCCCTTTGCGTAAAGCACATCCCGCAAGCGGCGATTGTTCTGTACCATACCTACCGATTCCAGTTGCCCGCACTCCATCCAAAACCTTGTTCTTGAAGGCAATGTGCTTGTGAACTGCTGCGCCAGCCAACCGTCTTCAGACACCCGTACCAAAAAGCCCCCGATTGCGAAATCACGTTACCAAATACTTGGTTGTGCTTTAGCGCACAGTATCCCGCCGCCAATCCTCCCAAACTAAGCCCCCCAATCGTAACACTCTCTGCCCCCGCTGCAATACGATAATGCCCCTTTGCCCAAACCACCAACTCTTCCGCAATAAAGTCGGCAAAATCATGAGAACAGCGTAAGTCACGAAACCGTGTTCCCTGCGAATGTACTAAAAGAGCCACTACCGGAGGAATACGCTTCGCAGTACTCAGGTTATCCAAAATAGTAGGCGCAGGAATCAGGTTTTGGTAGTCTTCTCCGTCCAAAAGAATCAGGAGGCGACAAGTGGTGCTATCCTTATCATAATTCGGTGGAGTGTACACGGTAACAGTACGTGCCTCCTTCAAAAGTTTGCTGGTCAAAACCTCTCGTGATAGTCGCCCTTTGATACCGTTACTCTTTACCGTAAGCCACTCTGACTTTGGGGCTTCGGGCAGTTCTACATAGGGACTATCATTGAACACACGATAATTCAGGGGGTCGGGAGGATAGGTCTCTGCGAGAGCCATTTGGTAGCCTTTCCCATTTGGGGTCGGTTTTCGTAACGGTTCTGTTACCCAGAGGCTGTAAGCATAGCGGGCATTGGCAGGGAGGCGTTCCGAATAGTACCAAACATCCGAATTAGGCAACCGAGCCATAGGTTTGGCAGACGTACTCGGTAGCCCTCCCTTAACCTGTACGCTATAAGTCCCCTGCTTCCCCCTCCAAAGATAGGTAACGAGCCGACTATGTGGGCTACCCTCCACTGGCTCTATCAAAGGAGTTTTGCCCTGTGCCTCCCTCCAAAACGAGGTAAGTGCCGTAGGAGTACCTGCTTTCAAGGCACGAGCAAGAGCCGCAAGGCGTGGGCTTTGTAGCGATGGTGGGGCATTACTCACAAAATGCCCCGTTACCGATCCCGGCAAACTCTCTGTATACACCAAATACCAACCCTCTTTGTGGTGTTCCCATCTGTCTTGTGAACGAACTACCTCTATCTGCTCTTCATCGCTTCCATTTAGTGTGTAAAATACGCTTCTACGCACCGTCACAAGCACAGCATTCTCCTTTGCTTCTCTGCTTTCGACTACAAACTGAACGGAAGAGTACGCCTTTACCGCCTCGAAGTTCGCCTTCCAAACGCTCTCCACCTCTTGAGCAGAAGGTAAGGAGCCGTCTGGGTTGCGCCAGTAGTAGTGTGCTTGTAGTAACGCAGAAAGGTTTTTGGACTTTATTACAGAGGCGATGTGTGCGTATTCCTGTGCGAATGAGGTCGCCTCTTTCTGCCCATCCACAGATGTATGGTAAAACAGTAGAAAAACGACGCACAGAGCATATGTGATGTAGCAACGTAACATCTAACGAGGGTCTCCTTACCAAAAGTCTCTGAATTATAGACGGAACAAGTGCTTCTGTATATCCCATAACAAGACAGATTCGGGCAGTTTTCGAGTAGAATCTAAAGAGAAAAACCACTTGTAAGGAGTCGCTTCCATCATGTCGCATCGCCGTACCGCCGTTCAGTTTGGTGCAGGGAATATAGGACGGGGCTTCCTTGCCCAACTTTTTTACGAAAGTGGGTTCGAGGTCGTCTTTGTGGATGTAGTCGATACCGTAGTAGAGAACCTAAACGCACGGCACGAGTATCCTATTCACATTGTGGGTGAGGACGCGGAGACGGTCTCTATTCGTAACGTTCGGGCGGTACACGGCAAGAGTATCGCGCAGGTAGCGCAAGAAGTAGCAACCGCAGAGGTACTCTGTACGGCGGTAGGGGCAAATGCGCTTCCCTACATCGCCCCCGCGCTTGCGGAGGGTCTGCGACTTCGCCATGAGCAGAACGGTACGCCCGTCAACATCCTGCTTTGCGAAAACCTGCACGACGCTTCGGCGGTGCTGCGTGATCACGTCTCGAAGTACCTACCCGACGCAGTACGTGAGGAGATACTCGCCAAGACGGGTTTTGTACAGGCGGTAGTAAGCCGCATGGTTCCCGTTCAGACGGAGGCAGACCGCGCTTCCGACCCGCTTTCGATACGGGTAGAGGCGTACAAACGCCTTCCCATAGACGGCAGTGCTGTGGTGGGAACTCTGCCCGAAATCGTGGGAGTAGTGAAAGTACCCAACTTCCTTGCTTATGTCGAGCGTAAACTGTATACTCACAACTGCGCCCATGCCGTACTAGGCTATGTAGGTCACGCGAGGGGCTACCAGTATGGGTACGAGGCACTCCAAGATACAGGGGTAAAAGACCTTCTCAGCGCGGTACTTAATGAGACGGGTAAGGCTTTGGTTCAGAAGCACGGCTTTAGCCCCCAAGAACACGACGCGCATATTGCGGACTTGTTACGGCGTTTTGAGAATAGAGAGTTGGGAGATACCTGTCTGCGGCTTGCCCGCGACCCACTGCGGAAACTCGCCCCCGAAGACCGTTTGGTAGGTGCGGCACGGCTCTGCGAATCGCAACTGATAGTACCTACCGCCACCGCGCATGCCATCGCCTACGCCCTTCGCCACACCGACCCTAGCGACCCCTCCACCACCACTCTACAAGAGCGAATTCAAACTCAAGGGCTAGAGAGCGTCTTAAAAGAGGTGTGCGCCATCGCTTCCACCGAAAACCTGTATCATCAGATAACCAACTTCTATCAACAGTTCACCCCCTAGTTAGGAGAGTTTGCCGATGTCCGTTGAAATCCGCGCCATTCGCGAAGAGGAGCGTGAGGAGTGTATTCAACTGTGGTGCCGTGTTTGGGGCGGCGAGTCGAACATCCCCTATTTTAGCAAGTACTTCTATGGCGATGTAGAGTGGTTGCCCTACTACACTACTGTCGCCGTAGAAGACGGCGTACTGGTGAGCGCAGTGCATATCTGTAAACGTATCGTTCCTTGCGGAGACTACCATCTTACCATGGGGGGTATTGCGAATGTAGCCACTTTACCAGAGCATCGAGGTAAAGGATATAACACCCAATGTCTTCAAAAAGCCATTGCCGTGATGGAAGCGGATGCAATGGACTTCTCTCTGCTGTTCACGGGTATCAACGACTACTATGCGCGGCTTGGCTACGAAACGCTACCCGGAAACCTCTATACTGGCAAAATTCGCCCCGAACTCCTCCCTGTCCCCTCTCCGTACCATGTTCGGCAAGCCAAAGCAGAGGATATTCCTGCCCTACAAACGCTCTACGCGCAGTACAATTCACGCCGCCCCCTCTCGGTACAGCGTACCCCAGCCTACTGGCGTGACTGGTGCAA
>OMJJ01000202.1 GCA_900299305.1 bacterium
CGAGCCTACCATCCTGTAGCACCTCTACGCTGTGTGCCTTGCCTTGCCTATGTAGTTCGCCATAGACATCGTAGAACGCCCGCGAAATCCAGGTTCCCTCCTCTCTGTCCGCGCACCCCCGCATCACTCCCAGAAAATCGGTGTTGTAGCGAAGGGTAAACTTTCCCTGCCGAACCGTTTTTGCAAGTGAGCGTGAGATATGAAAGCCGTTTAAGGGGATAATCGTGCGTGGGTCGGGCTGAAACCAGAGCATACGCCTATGCACATCGTCGTACATAGGAAAGATACCGTGTCGGTAGGCGAGTTCGATGCCGGCAGGGTTGAAGCGTAGAAACATGGGATTAGTTCTTAGTATCCAGTATCCCTTGAATGGTGAGTGCCAGGGTAGAGGAAGTAAATGGCTTAGGGAGTAGGTGTATGCCCTCCAAAGAGATGTCTTGAGCCGAGAAAACGTCTTGGGTATAGCCCGACATGAAGAGGACTTTGATAGAGGGGCGTAGTGCAAGCACCGCTTCGGCGACCTGTCTGCCATTCATCTGAGGCATGACGACATCGGTCAGGAGGAGTTCTATCTTTGCATCACTCTGTGCAATTTCTACTGCGTGAACCGGGGTTTCTGCGATAATAACCTCATAGCCTTGCGTTTTAAGGATGGTTGCCGTAATGTCTCTTACAAAAACATCATCTTCTACTAGCAGAATGGTTGCTCCTCCCTGTACTACGGGAAGGGGTTCTGGCTTGGAGATGGGGTGCGTGAGTGGCTCCTTACAGACGGGTAGATAGATGGAGAAAGTGGCTCCGCGCCCTAGTTCGCTCTCCGCGTATATCATACCTCCCGCCTGTTTTATGATTCCGTAGCAGGTGGATAGCCCAAACCCTGTTCCCTTGCCTACGCCTTTGGTGGTAAATAGCGGTTCAAAAACGCGCCGTATTGTCTCCTTACTCATTCCTGTTCCGGTATCTGTTACTTGTAGTAGATAATATTCACCTGGGGTAAGGGGAGTAGGAATGTCTTTTTGGATGTCCTCGAAGACTACAAAATGAGTGGAAAGAGTGATGATACCACCTTGCGGCATCGCATCGCGTGCATTGATAACGAGGTTCATCAGTACCTGATTGAGTTGGGAGGCATCCATCTTAATAGGTGCGCTTGGGGTGTTCCACTCTGTATTCAGTTCGATATGCTCTCCAATGAGGCGTAGTAGCATATGGGAGTTCGTTTGGATGTGTTGATTTAGGTCGAATACAGTAGGGGAGATATGTTGACGACGTGCAAAGGAGCGCATTTGATACGTCAGGGTCTCTGCCTGCTCACACGCACGGAGTATCTGTTCGGTATACTTCCGTGCTTCGGGAATGGCTTCCAGTACACCCTCTAAAAGATTGGTATACCCCATAATAACGAGGAGGTAGTTATTGAAGTCGTGTGCGACCCCTCCCGCCAGTTTGCCCAGTGCCTCTAGTTTTTGTGACTGTGTAATCTCTTGTTGGCGGCGTATGCGTTCGGTAATGTCTACGGCGTGAACGGCAAGCCCTGCCACCTCTCCATTGGTAAAGATAGGGTTAAAAAAGACCTCTACGGTCATAGACATATTGCTCCACTCAATAGTGCGGACGATACTGAACGATTCTCCTTGTAACCCGCGTTCAAGGTCTGCTATCCATGTCTCCACGATTTCGTTAGAAAGCACATCTGCCAATACATCTCCAAGCTGGATGGTTGCGCCAAATACATCGCGAAAAAAGGAGACCGTTTCGGTGTTCATGGTAAGGATACGGTAGTTGGTATCTATAGAGAAGATGACATCTATAGTGCTTTCAATAATCGCGGTAAGGTTTGCTTGGGACTGCTGTAGTGCCTGTTGTGCTAGTTTCTCTTCGGTGATGTCTTGAAAACTGCCGTAGGCTCGGATTACCATGCCTCCTTCGTTCTGAACGCACCCTTTGGCTCTCACCCAGATACGCCGTCCTTTTGCCGTTATGAGCTGTAGTTCGAGGTCGAAAGGTCTACTTTGGGTGATGGCGAGGTTTACGGCTTGAGTAATGAGGGGAATACTCTCCGGAGTGTAGAATCGAATAGCCGTCTCTACTGTAGGGGTGTACTCTTGGGGAGTGGTTTCGTGTAGGTGGTAGGTCTCTGGTGTCCAGTAGAGGTTATTGGTGATACAGTTGAGTTCCCAACCTCCGATATGTGCCGCTTGTTCGGTCTGCTCCATGAGGCGTGTTTGCCGCCGCACACGCTCTTCCATGAGGGCGCGTTCCATCTCGGCTCCTGCCCGAACTGCAAAGAACTGGAAGACGGATTTTACCAAGTTTACATTGCGGATAGGCTCATTCCAAGCGGCATGAAGGAGACCTAGTACGCTTCCATCGGAAGCAGTAAGAGCAACTCCAATATAGCTCTCGAAATTCTCTTGCTGAAAGAGAGGATGCTTGGGGAATGTCTGTTTCAGGCTATGAGGGCATATATAGAAGCCCTCTTCCAGCACTTTTGTAAAGGGAGAGTTTTCTAAGGAGTAGTCTACAGTAGGGCAGAGTTTTCCTTTGAAATAGCGGGCGATGCTAGTGATGGCATTGGGGTCTGTCTCAGAACGCAAGGCGATACAGGTGCTGTCAATGCCAAGTAGTTTTCCTAAAGCAGTAACCAACGCATGGGCGTAGTCGGTTCCACAACTTGCCGAGACCGCCTTTGCGGCATTTAAGATAATATCCTCTTCTTGTTTTCTCGCCGTAATGTCTTGTGCTGTTCCTGCCACCCAGCGCGGTCTACTATCCTCTCCTAAAACAAGGTGGCAATCTATCTCTAGCCAGCGTAGTGAAAACTTGGTACTGTGGTAACGTACCTCTGCATGGCACGCTTCACCGGTCTCTATTGCCCTGTCCAGCGTCTGCTTGAGATACTCTCGGTCTTCAGAGTGTACATTGTGTAGTAGAGAGTCGAAGGGAAGTGTGGTAAACGCCTTTTCTGGGTTTAGAAAAGGGTCTAGCGTGTCAGAAGCTTCTACCAGGTTGGTCTCTAAATCCCATCGCCAAATGAGAAGCACGGTGCTTTTTAGCGCAGGAGTAAGGAACCGGGCTATCACATCGGGTAAGGGGTGGAAGGGAGATTTGCTCATAGTGTGGCAGTTTTCCTAAACCTCAGTAGAGGGTGAAATTCTAAGCGAGTATGGGTTTTATCACGTTGCCGTACACATCGGTTAGGCGTTCGTAGCGTCCTTGATAGAAGTAGGTAAGGGCTTTGTGGTCGAAGCCCATGAGGTGCAAAATGGTGGCATGAATATCGTGCAGGTGCGCCTTGTCTACGGCGGCAGAGAACCCAAACTCGTCGGTTTCGCCATACGAGGTTCCACCTTTGACTCCTGCCCCTGCCATCCAGACAGTAAAGCCGTAGGGATTGTGGTTTCTGCCCGGTGCGCCTACCCCTTCCGAGAAGGGCATTCTTCCAAACTCACCGCCCCATACCACCAGCGTACTTTTGAGAAGTCCACGTTGCTCTAAATCGGTGAGCAAAGCCGCGATAGGAGTGTCGGTCTCTCCGGCATGGCGACCATGATTCTTCTCTACGCTCTCGTGCGCGTCCCATGTCTCTTCAAGGTGTCCGCCGCCTGAGTAGAGTTGTACAAAGCGCACCCCGCGCTCCACCAGTCTTCGCGCTATCAGGCAGTTTCTTCCAAACTCGTTGGTGAGTGCGCCGCCTACTCCGTACATCTCTAGGGTTTTCTGGTTCTCTTTCGAGAGGTCTACCGCCTCTGGAACCTCTGCTTGCATTCGGTAGGCGAGTTCGTAGGTGTGGATACGCGCCAAGAGTTCCTGTGACCCCGCGTGGGTTTGCAGGTGTTCGTGGTTAATTTTTTCGAGTAAGTCGAGCTCTTCGCGTTGGGTTTTGGCGGGAGTGGCTCCGTGCAAATCGAGTACGGGGTCGCCGAGTGGACGGAAGAGGGTGCCCTGATAGGTAGCCGGCATAAACCCTGATGCCCAGTTGGGTTGACCGCTGATGGGGCCTCCGCGTTTGTCAAGAATAACTACATAACCGGGCAGGTTCTGGTTTTGGGTTCCTAATCCATACACTGCCCAACTGCCGAGTGCGGGTCTTCCTATAAAGGTGCTACCCGTGTTGAGGGCGACGAGCGCAGAGCCATGCGCGTGGCTATCGGTGTGGCAAGAGCGAATGAGGGCGAGTTTGTCGGCGTGTTCGCGTAGTTTGGGGTAGAAATCGCTTATCATCAAGCCGCTTTTGCCGCCGGGACGGAAGGGGCGCAC
>OMJJ01000203.1 GCA_900299305.1 bacterium
GTCTTGCAGAGATTTGTTTAGGGTGTCTTCAGCGTCTCCACGGTGGGCAAGCGTGTTCTCTAACTCAGAAATGCGCTCACGTTGCTTTTTAATTTCCGCTTCGGTTTTGGCGGTCAAATCAATCGCAGAAGGGTAGTGAAAGCCCTCTCGTGTGCTGGTAGCCCCAGAACGGCTAATGCTGGTCGTGGTATGCCATGCAGCCGCAAGTAGTAGCCCAAGCACAAAACAGAGCAGGCTGATTTGCCAGTAAAAGGAACGGTGGTTGATACTAGATGAGAAGACGCTCATGGTTCGTGCGCCTAGGACTTTCTTGTGTTTTCACACAGCGATTTGGATTACCCCTGTTTGGGGGTAGAGTTCTCCGTTGGGTTGGGTACATTGGTACCAGTTGCACTCGGACGCGGTAGGTACGACGGGTACTGCGGGGCAGAGAGGTTGACCACCAGCACCTCATTGGCGATTGCTGGCTTACGCTCATACATCACTTTCAGCCTATTCAGTTTGAACTCGAACGAATCGGTCTGTTGGTTTGTAAGAGGAAGGTACTGCCCTAATCGCACCTCTAGTTTATCGCTCATATTTAAGCACAAATTGCCGTTATAATCAACAACTATTTTTTCAATACGCACCGTGTTGTTGGCATAACGGTTATTAAGCAGGGATAGCCATGAGGCACAGGAGTAGACCCCCATCTGTTGCCCTAGCCGCAAGTTAGGAATCGCAGGAAACTCGACTTGAGGAAGTGCCACGATTTGGGGATCACGGGCAGGGCGAATAAGAAAGCCTTTCTCGTCCATCTCGTACTTTGCCCCGTTTACGCTTAAAATAGCGTGAGGCATACGCGGTTTAACCTCTGCTACTAACTTCCATCCCCATTTTCTCGAAACGTTTACCTTCTCTATGGTAGGAAGTTTGAGCGTGTTCTGAGCAAGTGTGGTAACGGGCGCACGAAGCCAGTTGGTATATTTGGAGGTAGTAAGGCTCTGCTTGAGGGTCTCGGTCTCTGCGGGAGTAAGCGCACTATGTACTCCTACAATATCTACATGGCGCACCCGAAAATGGGGAGAGGTGAACGGAACCGCAACAGTAAGCCCTACCAAGAGGTACAACAGTCGGCGAGACATACGCCGCTGATTCTTGAAGGTACGCTTCTGCTTCACCAATAGAGTATCTATCTGCTCTTGGGTTAGTTGCTTCTCTTTTTTTGTAGGTTTTCGGGACATACTAACTACCTCTTTGCGTTTGTTATCATCCTCTTAACGCCGACACAATCAGCCTATCCAGTAGTTCTGGAAACGAGATTCCGGCTACCTCCGCCGCCTGTGGGAGCAAGCTGGTGGGGGTCATGCCCGGTATCGTATTCACCTCTAGCACATAGAGAGCGTTTTCGGTTGCGATAAGGTCGGTGCGGGACATCCCTCTACAGCCTAATGCCGTGTGGCATCGCTTGGCGTACTCTTGTGCCAAAGCGGTCTGCTCTGCGGAGATTCGCGCAGGGATAACGTGTTCACTACCGCCTTCCGCATATTTGCTTTCGTAGTCGTAGTAGGCGTTTTTGGGGATAATCTCGATAACGGGAAGAGCGAGTAGCCCCTCCTCCTCGTTGGGGTCTTCCAGAACCCCCACAGTTATCTCCATCCCCTTAATATACCGCTCTACCAAAATTGTCTCGTCGTACTGCAACGCAAACGTAACGGCATTAGGCAAGTCGGCGCGTTCCAGCACCAGAGAACACCCAAACGTAGAGCCTTCCGAACTCGGCTTTACAAACAGTGCGGAGTCACCAAACACCTGTGCCGCTTGCTCTAGCAGTTGCTCTGGAGAGAGAGGTTTTCCACGCTGAACTACTATATCGTCGATAACGGGTATCCCATAAGAGCGGAACATCTGTTTTGCCATGCGCTTGTTCATAGCAAGCGCACTCGCCAGTACCCCCGAACCAGTATAGGGAATCCCCATCAGTTCCAGAGCACCCTGAATCGTTCCGTCCTCGCCCCCCCTACCGTGTAGCGCGATAAACACCACATCCGGACGACCCTCGTGGCTCTCTGGGACTACTGGTACAGAGTTAGAAGAAGATTCACTATCAATAGTTACTTTTCCTTCTGTTTTAGTACCATTTTCTGCCACTAACGGCGAAATTTTTGCAGGGGGACTTGCAGTAAGAGCAAGCATATCGCGGGTATCTACCGTAGTTATCTGATACTTGGCGGGGGCTAGGGACTGCGCTATCTGCTTCCCCGTGCTTAAAGAGACCGCCCGTTCATTGGACGAGCCTCCCATAAGTACGGCAACTCGTAGTTTTCGCAATCCTTCTCCCGATTCTAATGACATTCGAGGCAGCTCCTTCTACTTAGGTACTACATACTCATAGAGGGTAAAGCGCGAAGTCTCCCCCCCTCTCTCTACACTCTGATACACCTTTTTCCAGTGCGCGATACAACCTTTTATCTCTGGGGAAATACGCGGGGGGTCGAAGGTGTTTGCTACCGCTACAAACCTTATTTTACCCTGTGTCAGGTTGGCTACCATCAGTGGCATCTTCTTTGCGGAGGGGGTAGCCAGTATATCTTCGTCCACGATAGGAACTTGTGCCACCTCTCGAAGATACCAACGCAAAACGGTAGGCTGTTGGGTCGTGATAAGCAGTCTATCACCCTGCTTCCACACCGTTTTCAGGTAGTTGGCGGCTTGAGCAGTGCGCGGGGTCATCGCGAGTTCGTCCTCAATAAACTTGGTTTTCTGTTGACCCGTTACCCAAAACCCCAAGCCTACCATCAGCGCAAAAGGCAGAGGTCGCCAAAGCAGAGAGACCCCATACAACGCCAACCCCGCCACCAGCGATAGCAAGGGGAGGCAGTGAGCAAGATACTGGGGTCCAATAATATGCGCTTTGTGCGCTACAGCCAAAAACAGCAGGGTGGTCAGTACCACGACTACCATCTCTCGCGTAAATCGTTTATACAGCAACAGAAGCGGTATCACCGCAAAGCCCGCCATATAGAGAATAAGATAGGGGCGATAGTCGCGCCAATACCAGTAGAGGTAAGCCCACTTGGGAGCACGTTCGTAAACCTTACCGCCTATCGTCGCGTGTTCTACCGACTGCGTAGAGACCTCCATGTAGTGCCGTAACATGGTAAGCGTACTGCCCCGTAACCCCGCGGGCCACAAAACAGACGCTGTTAGCAAAAGTACCCCAACACCTGCCCCCGCATAGAGGAGTATCTGCTTTCTCTGCGCGGGGTCGCGTACCTCTGGAAATATCAGAATTGGCATAAGGCACGCCATCACAAGCAAAGTAGGCAGAAATATCTCCGATACCGCAAAGAGTACCCCCAACCCCAACCCTATACCTAGCATCCATTGAGGACGGCGCGTCTCGGAGTGCTTTAGGCAGAGCCAGAGAATTACCATCAGGTTTAAGGTGATTAACGCCCAAGGGATAGCATGAGACCCTGCCCGTATCTGCATAGGAGTAAAGAGCACCAGTAGCCCCACCCCAATCGCCAACTCTCGCCGCCCCCTAAATAGCACCACCCCACACAGGTAGGTAAACCCGACTATCAACGCCCCCGCAATCACAAACGGAATACGGAGGGTGCGCTCATCTGCCCCCCAACGCCGTGCAATCCCCAACACGTAGGAGTTCATAGGAGGGTGATAGTGCCGCTGAACAATAAGCGCAAGTGGCTGATTGGGGTTCGTCGACCTATCCCAACGGTTTACCTCAAATCCCTTCACTCCCGCATGAGCATAGTCTGCTTCATCAAACCAGAGGTCTCCCGTTGTGTTTGCAAGGCGGATAGGCACTGCTCCCAACGTTAGCAGAAGCATAAGAGCAAGGTCTAATACCCACACCCACTTTTTCCAACAACTTAGGGGGGAACTCAGCGGCTCACTCGGTTCTTCTGGGGAAGGCAGTTCTATCTCGCTCATGCTTTTCCTAACAATATAGAGTCTGTTGTAACTGTACCCTATTTCCTCTCTGCTTACCGCCCCAAAAGCCTTAAAACCTCTAAGGCAACTCTATCCGCCGCGTCAGGACGGCTAAGAGCGCGTACTCCCTCCTGAACCTGCTGATAGTAGGCGGCATCGGTATGGAAGCGAGAGAGGTCTTGTACCAGTTGCTCGGCGGTCAGCGTGGCTTCGGGGCGTAGTAAGCCCGCGCCATGTTTCTCTACAATACGGGCATTGGCGGTCTGGTGGTCGGCGTAGGAGGTTGGGAGGGGAACGATAAGAGAGGGCACTCCATTCGCCCACGCCTCCGCAGAGGTCGACACTCCCCCACGACATACCACCACCGAGGCGGCTCTCCAAGCGAGGGGCATCGTATGCTCATCACAAAAAGGTAAGGGAACGTAACCCGTGCTACCTAGCACTCCCTGCGCTTGTGCGTCGGCGGTCACACCTTCAAAGTTCTTCTGCCCTGTAATATGTAGTACCTGAATATCGGCACTTAGCAGGGTAGGAAGTGCCTCCAGTACGATACTGTTCAGGCGTTGCGCCCCCTGACTACCCCCTGTCACCAAAACCGTGAACTTTT
Source organism: bacterium (assembly GCA_900299305.1). Lineage (GTDB taxonomy): Bacteria > Armatimonadota > Chthonomonadetes > Chthonomonadales > Chthonomonadaceae > CAIJLM01. Next base: position 4,547 of record OMJJ01000203.1, read on the forward strand.
CTGGTGATAGCCCCTCAAATGCCAAACGTGCCTCTGCGGGTAGAAGCGTCTCTGGTAGCACAATCCCCTTACGAAGAGGCATCCCCGTCACCACTGTTTTGTTGGCAGGAAACTCGTGTACTACCTCCTCAAAGGTCGTAGCGATACGAGTAACCCGCTTAGAAAGCCAC
>OMJJ01000204.1 GCA_900299305.1 bacterium
CTTGTATCTGCCCCGCGTGGAGGTCTACGGAGAGGACACGGCTTGCACCTGCTTGTGTGATGAGGTTTGCGATAAGGCGGGCGGCGATGGGTTCGCGGGGCTTGAGTTTTTTGTCTTGACGGGCATAGCCGTAGTAGGGCAGTACCACCGTTATACGACGAGCAGAGGCACGACGGAACGCATCTATCATAATGAGGAGTTCCATGAGGTTATCGTTTACGGGGTAGCAGGTGGGTTGTACGATAAAGATGTCGTTTCCGCGTGCGCTCTCTTCTACTTTTACGGAGATTTCCCCGTCGGAGAAGTGCTTGACGGAGATAGCCCCCAAGTCGCTATCGAGTTCTTTTGCGATGTTGGACGCAAGTTCTGGGTTTGCGTTTCCTGTAAAGATGCGTAGGTTTGGTAACGACCTCATATTGCTCTCCTCCCTCTTAAATATCACCCAAACAGAATGGTATCCCTCTATCCGCCGCTTTTTGCGGCTTTTTCGGCGAGTTTCTTTGCTCTACGGGCAGAAGCCCACCCTTTTTTCACCTCTTGCGGGGTACGTGCGATGACCATATCTCCTGCATCCACACTCTTGGTGACGGTAGTGCCTGCGGCAACGAGTACTTCGTCACCGATTTCTACGGGGGCGATAAGGGTACTGCCAGAGCCGATGAAGCAGTTTTCACCGATGGTAGTTTTGTGCTTATTGTAGCCGTCGTAGTTGCAGGTGATGGTTCCTGCCCCGATGTTGGTTCCTGCCCCGATTTCGGCATCGCCTATGTAGGAGAGGTGGGAGGCTTGCGCCTTTACACCGAACTTTACGTTTTTGGTCTCTACGAAGTCACCAATTTTCACATTATCGCAGAGGTGGGTCTTGGGGCGTAGGTTGGCGAAGGGACCTACTTTTACATCGTTCTCTAGTACGCTGTCTACGATTTGAGAGGCGATAATCCGCACTCTATCGCCAATCTTACTAGATTCGATGCGGGAGAGCGAACCGATAACGCAGTCCTCTCCGATAACGGTGTTTCCGAACAGATAGGTGTTTGGCTCTATAACGGTGTCTTGCCCAATCTGTACTCCGGCTTCGATGTAGGTGGAGGCGGGGTCTATGAGCGTAACGCCGGAGAGCATGATTTTGTGCAAAATGCGTTGGCGTAGGATAGCGGAGACCTCGGCGAGTTCTACACGGCTGTTTACGCCCAAAACGTATTGCGGGTCTACCCCTGTGAGTGCGTCTACCTTCTCACCTTGCTCGTTTAGGATTTGGAGGGTGTCGGTGAAATAGAACTCTCCTTGCGCGTTGATAGGCTTGACCTCCGCGAGTGAACTCCATAGCGCAGGACTCCGAAACGCATAGATGGAGGGGTTACACTCGGTGATTTCGCGCTCCTCTGGGGTCGCGTCTTTCTGTTCGACAATGCGCTGTACCGTTCCTGCCTGATTTCGCACGATTCGTCCGTAACCGGTAGGATTTTTCATCTGCATGGTCATGAGAGTGACGGCGGCTTGGGAGGCGTGGTGCTGTGTAATGAGATTCTGGAGCGGTTCGGCAGGGAGGAGCGGAACATCACCGGCGAGAATGAGAACGGTTCCTGTCCAGTCTTTGAGAAGCGATTCTGCACTGCGGACGGCATCGCCTGTACCACGGGGAACCTCTTGGAGCGCGTACTCTACGCTGGAGCCTAGCCCTGTTTTTACCTTCTCTGCCTCGTGTCCGACCACGACGATAATGCGCTCTACCCCCGCTTCGCGGCAGGTGTTTATGATGTGCTGGGTCATGGGGATACCGCAAACGGGGTGCAGGGGCTTGGGGGTTTTGGACTTCATGCGGGTAGACTTGCCAGCGGCAAGGATGATAGCGGCGACGGGGGGGGCACTGGACTCGTGAGACATTGTATAGTCAACTCCTGATAAAAGAGAATGCTTTTGGACTTATGGGCAACCAGAGAACACGACTCATTATATTCTAAAACGTGGGTTTTTCGAGGGGAAAAGTAGGGGTATTTTTGAGATTCGTAGCGACAGGCTTACAGAGCTGAGAGAGGGTGGTTTTGGTAGGAGGAGATACTTCACATCGGAGGGCGGTTTGTGGTACTATCTCGTTATCTTATCTTTTTGGCGTGGAGACTACTATGGGCATAGCAAATACGGTTGCAACCTCTGGAATCGTTCGTACCGCTACCGACCAAGTTCCGCTAGGCAATACGGGGGCTTATGTGAGCCGTATTGGTATCGGGACGGGGACGGACGGTGGGCGCGTACAGCGCGAGATGGGGCAAGAGGGCTTTACACGTATGATTCGGTACGCCTACGACTTGGGGATTAACTTCCTTGATACCGCCGATATGTACCGTACTCACGAGATGGTTGGTAGTGCTATTAAAGGTATCTCCCGTGAAGCCCTTTTTATTCAGACGAAGATGCAGTGGGACGCGCCGACTATCCCAGAAAAGCCCCTAGAGGTGCTGGATAGGTTTTTGAAAGAGTTGGGAGTGGAGTATGTGGACAGTCTCCTGATTCACTGTGCTACGCAACCCGCTTGGGACACCCATCTGCGGAGTATGATGGACGCTTTTGATGTGGCGCAAGCGCAGGGCAAAATCCGCTATAAGGGTATCTCGTGTCATGGGTTGCCGTCGCTACGTCGGGCAGTGGAGGTGGACTGGGTGCAGTTGCAACTGGCGCGTATCAACCCGTTTGGGAAGCACGTCGATGGCTTGGACGGCTCTTGGGATGAGAAGGGCGATGTTCCCGCTACAGTAACAGAACTTGAGAAGATGCACGCGAAGGGGCGCGGTATTATCGGGATGAAACTGGTGGGTAATGGCGACTTCCGAGATGCTAAGGTGCGTAAAGAGTCGGTGCAGTTTGTTATGGGTTGTGAGTTTGTCCATGCTTCTATTGCGGGGTTTGCGAGTATCGCGGAGATAGACGAGACTCTCGCGAACGCGAATGAGGCGTTGGCAGGGTAGTAAAGTGGTTACTTGTAGTCAGGTTTTTAGCCCCTTTCCAACCTTACCCCTTCGCACGGGGCAAGGCGAATGCACTGTACTGCAAGGCTTGTTGGGACTGTGGTTTGTGCTTTGGTGTAGCAAGGTGGTTAGCCCTCATCCTGTCCTTACGGACATCCTTCCCCCAATTTTGAGGGAAGGAGCCTAGTCTGTAAGGCTTTGTACGAGATTGATTTGTTTTATGGAACCTACTGATGTATATAGACTCCCTTGAACTTGAGAATATCAAAGCCTTCCAGTCGTTGAAATTTGACTTTAAGCGTCCGAACTCTGAGTCGTATGCGGGGTTGAATGTGTTTGTTGGGGGGAATGCTTCTGGGAAGTCTACGCTGTTGAAGGCGATGGCGATGGGATTGCTGGGCCCCCAAAGGATACCTTATGTTTTAGATACGCCTATTAGTTGGATAAGCCATGAACAAACAAAAGCGAACATCTCTTTTTGTGAACCACCTGACATACAAGACAGGATATCTAAATACTCTGTATCATTCGTTAATAACAATGCACAAGTCAACTTAACAAGTAGGGTTACTAAGGGGAGACGAGCAGGTAGCACTATACATAGCACGGAGATTTGGGAAGATGGCGAATGGATTTGGGTTACATATCTTGAGGAGTTTAGTGCTTATGGCCCTTTGCGCCGGCTCACAGGTAGTTCTTTAGAAGCAGAGCGATATGCAAATACAAGTATAGCGAACTGTATAACCTTACTTCGTGAGGACGCAGCATTAGCAGAAAGCGAACTCTGGCTTAGACAACAACACGCTCGTATGCTGGAAGATATAAGCGAGAAACGAGACACTTCACCCATTGTAAAAGAAGTTTGTGATTTCCTAAACGATGGGCTTTTTCCAGACGGGTTTGCCATAGAACGTGTAACGGTGGACAGGGTCTATATGAAGACTCCCAATGGTGCTATCCTTCCTTTGAGCGACCTAAGCGACGGATACCGCATTACATTTGCGCTCATATTAGATATTATATTTGGTATATTAGCGGATATTAAAAGATTATACAAAATAGATGTTTATACAGGACTACCTTCTATCTTTGCAAAAGACGCGGAAGGACGTATCGTTGTTGACCGTGAGCGAATCGTACTTATTGACGAATTGGAGTCGCACTTGCACCCCTCTTGGCAACAGAAGATTTGTGTGTGGCTCAAAACGCGCTTCCCAAAAGTTCAGTTCTTTATAACCACACACAGCCCCCTTATCGCGCAGTGTGCCGATGAGGGCGGCTTGTACGTTCTGCCTCTCCCCAATGAAGTTGCAAACGGCGGTACTGCCCGTCGGCTCTCCCCCTCAGAACAGGAGCAGGTACGCTTGGGAAGCACGGATAGTGTGCTACTTGGAGAGGCTTTTGGGTTGGAGTACGCATGGAGTACCGAGACGCAGAAGTTGGTAGAGCGGTGGCGCACACTTTCTCAGAAGAAACACGCCTACAAAACCCTTAGCGAGCCCGAACTGAGCGAATATAGAGACCTCAAGCGCAAAATCGCGATAACTTTTAACACCGATTCGGAAGACTGATGCCCATGCGAAACCTCTCTTCCACTCGTATTCTGCCAGACGAGGCTACTCTTGCCAAATTGAGAGAGAAGACACTTGAAGTAACCAGTAAAGAGTCCGCAGATAGCCTGTACAACAGTGCGCGTGGGACGCAGTGGTTTTCGTCTGTGATAGAGGCTTTACGTAGCCATTGTGGGGGTTCCGAAGTCTGTATGTACTGTAGTTCTGGTGAGCCGTCTCAGGTGGAACACTATCGCCCCAAAGCGGTGTTTCCAGAGTTGGCTTTCGACTATGAGAACTATTTGTGGGTGTGTGGGCTATGTAATCAGTACAAAAGCAACCAGTTTCCTCCGGACACTCATCCACACTTAGCGCAGATACTCAATCCGATTGACGATAACGTATGGGAACACTTCTACCTGAATGAGTTTGGTGAACTGAGCGCGAGCCTCAATTTGAGTACGGGAGCCGAGTCTCCCCGTGCAGTGAGTACGTTCACCATTGTCAAGATAGACCGCCCACTGATACAACGACGGCGTAGACAACGCTTCAAAGAGTTGCAGAAAAAAGTAACAAACACGCTGGATAAGTTTCGTAGAGGCGAAATCTCGCTTGCCGATTTACAAGGTGAACTCGCAGAGTGGAGAGCCGACTGTTTTCAGGCAGATGTCCCCGACTACTTTTTGAACGGTCCAGGGCGCGGTGAAGAGCCGTTTCGTTCGCTACTTCTCGCAGTAGGTGTGACCGTTCCGGAAGACCCCAACCTAAACGAAAGCAGGTATACGCAGTGAAAGCCATTATCATTGCGGGAGGGCAAGGCACACGCCTTCGCCCCCTCACCTATCAACGCCCTAAACCCCTTGTCCCCGTCGCCAATCGCCCCTTTTTGGAGTATCAGGTTGCCCTATTGCGTAAGCACGGCATTACGGATATTGTGTTTGCTACCAACTACCTGTCGGAGCAGATAGAGGCACATTTTGGAGATGGTTCTCGTTTTGGGGTACGGATGCAGTACGCGCTAGAGAACGAGCCTTTGGGTACAGGGGGCGCGATACGAAACGCGGCGAACCTCGTACCCGATTCCTCGTTGGTGGTCTTTAATGGCGATGTGCTGATGGATTTTGATTTAAGTGCCATCATCGCATTTCATCAGAAAAAACACGCCTCCGCTACGATTACCCTTACCGAAGTGCCTAGCCCAAACCCCTTCGGAGTGCTGTACCTTACCCCAGAGGGAGAGGTGGAACGGTGGGAAGAGCCTACAGAAGAGTTGAAACAGCGTTTGGCACTAGACCGCGAAATAGTTCCAACCGGTAAAGACTATATTAACGCGGGGTGCTATATCCTCGAACCCTCCTGTATCGCACGGATACCCCCCAACACCAAAGTCTCTATTGAACGGGACACGTACCCCAAAATGATTGCGGAGAGAGCGGGAGTCTACGGCTACTCTGCCAAAGGGTACTGGCTGGATTTGGGACGCGCCGAACAACTCCTGAGTGCCACGCAAGCCATTCTCTCCGGCGTGGTGCGTACCGCAACTACGGGTCTGGCGGTAGGTGAGGGTACGACAATCGCCCCTACCACATGGATAAATGGGCTGACCGCGATTGGCAAGCACTGCCGTATCTCGGACGAATCGCGCCTAGAGAACTGCATTCTTTTGGATAACGTCACGGTGGGAAACAACGTCCGTCTCTATGGTATCATTGTAGATGAGAATGTGGTTATTGAGGATGAGGTTGTGATAGCGGGTCGGGGCGGTGGAAGTAGCGTTCCTGTTATCTCGGCGGGGAGTGTGCTAAAGCGTGGAACCCGTCTACAACTGTAAGGAGTAAGTGGTTATTATGGTGCGAAGCCCTCTCTTGGTTCTTATGTTGGGTACGGTGTGCTTGCAGGGTGTGGGAGCGCAGACTCGGTTTACCTCGAAGGAACCGGGCAACGTCTTTTACGATACGCAACCGGTTCGTTTTGCGCTGTCGGATAGCAAGGACAAAGTTCATGTCCGCATCGTCTCGGTGTTGAACAAGACTGTCCGTGAGGGCGACTATAGCGAACGCGACATCAATCTTGGTAAACTGCCTTGGGGCTGGTATCGGCTGGTGAGAGGGGCAGGAAACACCGAAGAGGGTACGCCGTTTGCGGTGGTTCCGCGTCCTCGCCAGAAGGAAGAGGGTTGGGCTGGCGTGACTATCGGTCTCTTTTCGTTGCAAGCCGAGCAGATTGAGACGGTGAGCGAGTTGGCGCGTAGGGCGGGCTTTGTTTGGGCGCGTAGTAGCCGCTCTTGGAGCGAATTGGAGCCGATTAAAGGCAAGTTTTTGTGGGAAAGAGCGGATAAGGCGGTACAGGCGCAGAATAGTAAGGGGCTACGGCTCTTACAGGTTATTTCGGATGTACCCAAGTGGGCGCGGGCAGACAGCAACCCCCTTGCTTTTCCTGACGACTTGCGGGATGCGTTTCGTTCGGGGCGGGAGTTTGCAAGGCACTTTGGGGGTGTTCGGGCGTGGGAGGTGGGTAGCGAAGCCGATAACCGCGCCGTGTGTACCGAACCTGCCAGTGAGTACGCCGCCTACCTAAAAGCCTTTTCGCTCGGCATTAAAAGCGGGAACGGGAACGCGCAGGTGGTGCAGACCTCCCTTGCTCACGAATCGCCGTTGTTTGCGGAGAGGCTTGCGGAAAACGGAACCGCCGCCTACTACGATGTCTTTAGTTTTCATAGTGCAGAAGCCCCCAACACCTTCCGAAAACGTATTGCTGGTTACAAAAAGCCCCGTGAGAAGGCGGAGGCGCAGGACAAACCGGTTTGGTTGACGGAGGCGCGATTTGCGACATCGGATGGAGTGGAACAGGCGAAAGCTGCGATTAAGTCTTACGTGGAGTCGCGGAGGGCGGGGGTCGCACGGCACTTCTACTACTCGCTTGCTGACCCCATGTTCGGGGTACTGGATAGAGAGTTATTGCCGCTTCCTGCCTACGCTTCGCTTGCTACGGTTGCGAACTTTTTGGGAAACGCGAGTTATAAGGGCGAGATACGCTACCGCCAACCGGGGCTACATATCCACGTTTTTGATGATGGTAGCAACGATATACTGGTCGCTTGGACGGAGAGGGATGAACTGCTCTTGCCCCTGCCGCTAACCGACGAGGCGCGTGGCAAACTCCGCTTTGCTGAGTTGATAGATGCGTTTGGCTCTCCCCTACCCCTCTCTAGTGATAAGGATAAGACTCCCACGCTCCCACTCTCTACGTTGCCGATTCTGTTGGCACTGCCGCGTGGGATTATGACGGATGTTACTATCCCCTCCCAAGAGCCTACCAAGAAGACGGAATCCCCGAAGAAGGCGGCAGAACCCTCCGAGATTGTGGTGCGTGTACGCCCTATAGAGGGTAAGCCGAGCAAGTCGGAGGAGGCGTACCGTGTGCCAACAGGCAGGGGTGTAGTGCTGGAGATAGAGGTGTATAACTTTGGGGGGAACCGCTCGGAGTTGACTTTGCGGCTGAGTTCGGAGGCGGGGGGAGTTCGCTTGGTGCGTACTGCTTTGCCTATCGAGAGGCTGAAGGAGATGGAGCGGCTGACTTTTAAGGTGGAGATGACGCTGGACGCGGGGACATCACGAGGCTCTATAACGGCACTGGTAACAAGCGCGAATGGCGAGAAGAGTAGCCCCGCTGTTTTGGACGTGGTGGGTTAATAGGTTCGCCCAAACTGAAAATCTTGCCAATTTTTTCCCTGTTTTATCTAAAAAACCCCAAAACGAACGCCTAACGAACGCCTTAGCGAACGCTTGATGCTGTACCCTAACTTTGAACAACTCAAATCAAAGAAAAGCAACATCATGTCTCACAGGCGTTCAGGTTCATTTTTATCTAGGCTATGCCAGCAAATAGTGGTGATAGCCACACTCACTCTACTCCCCACCCTAAACAGCTACGCCCAACTGGGTAGGGTATACACTTGGGGTTACTACCCTCATGCTCCGAATGGGATAACCACTCCACTCCCAGAAATCAGCCTTCCTACCAATGTCATTCAAACAGGTGGAACAGGGCAAGTGCGAGCGGCTCTCATGTCTGATGGAACGGTATGGGCTTGGGGCTATAACATCCAAGGCGACTTGGGAAGAGGCTTCTTTGGGGGCAATGATAATGGCGACTTGCCTCCTGCTCCTGTTCAAAACCTCTCTAATGTAGTACAGATTGCGACAGGAATGGAAGGTACCGCCTCCGCCTGTTTTGCCCTCAAGTCGGATGGAACCCTCTGGTCGTGGGGATCCAATGGTTATGGGCAGTTAGGCAACGGAACCAATACCTCTCAAAATCTTCCCGTTCAGGTGAAAAACTTGACGAATGTCGTGCAGATAGATGCTACAGACCATACCGTCTGTGCCCTCAGGTCGGATGGAACGGTTTGGGTATGGGGGGAGATTAATTTTCCTAACTACGCTACAAATACCACACCGGTTCAGATGCCTAGTGTCCCCAATGTCGCTATGATTGCGTGTGAATATCAAGCACTCTACTACCTTAAAACCGATGGAACCGTATGGGGGTATGGTCACCCCCTAGGAGTTACCCTTAATAACGCTACTCCGAAACCCATTCAGATACCGGGTCTATCTGGTATTGTACAGATTAGTGTCCAAAACGGCTCTTTTGGTGCCCTTGATACCGCGGGAACGGTATGGTACATGGGCTCAAACGGTAATGGGCAGAGCAACAACCCCAACTGCCCAACAGGTCCAGGTAGCAATGCCGTACAACTCACTCCCTATCCCTCTTTTACGGGTGCAACAAGGATTGCAATGGGAGCCGGATCGGTCTATGCTCTACGCCCCGATGGTAGCGTATGGGGATGGGGGTACGATTCGGAAGATGAGTTAGGAGATGGTAGCGGAGGCTCTGCCGCCTCTGCCATGCCCCCCGTGCAAGCAGTAAATCTCGCAAACCAGACATACATAGGCAAGATGTCTTACCGCTCCCTCTCGGCTCAAGCGGTGATGCAGAACACTACGGTAAACTCTACCATTCTCACCCAACCCTACGCCAGCACGGTATCGGCAAAACTCACGGGGAAAGCCTTCGGAAACCGACTTCTCGCCATGCCCCTCAGCTTCTCAGTAGATGGAACCGCCATTGGAAGCGCAAGAACTGCCGCTACTGGTATCGCTACTACCTACCTAACCCCTGCTTTTGGGGCAGGTAGCCACACGGTTGTCGCGAGTTTTCTGGGAGACAGCCTCTACAAACCCTTTAGCAGAACCTTCACCCTCACCATTACGAAAGCGGACACCACCACCACCACGAACAAAGCCGCTCTCTTTAGAGGAATAGCCGCGAACCTTACCGCAAAACTGGTTCGCAAAACCGATAACGGCACTCCCGCAGGAGAAGAACTCCTCTTTAAGATAGACGGAACCGCGATTGGTAGTGCTGTCACCGATGGAACGGGAACGGCTACCCTCTCCTACATCGCAGACACCACCTTCTCGGTTGGGAACCATACCCTTACCGCAGAGTTCGCAGGAGATAGTAACCACAACGGCTCTGCCTCCGCTGGAGCGGCTATTACTATTAGTAAGAACAAGACGGTTCTCAGTCAGAGTTCGGTCTCTCGGTATCCGGGGGGCAAGGTGACATTGACGGCGACATTGAAGCGGAGTGTGGATAAACTCCTACTGAGTGGTAAGACGATAACCTTCTCGGTAAATGGTACGGTGGTGGGTACCGGAGTGACGAACGATAGTGGAGTGGCGAGTTATCTGTACAACATTCCTAGTACGATGGCGTTAGGTAAGTACCCGCTCAGTGTGAGTTTTGACGAGGACGACTACAACCTCGCCAGCACCTACAGCGGGGCAACTCTTACACTCAAATAGAGTTATCGACAACGGATAGCCTCCCTATGATTAGCCTCCATTAGTTGCTTTGGCGACCATGTGAGGCTAATCTGTTTTTGCTCTATTCCTCTATTTCTCGTACCAGTTTTTCCAAATCTACACGGTTTCCTACTGCTTGGGCAGGAGAAACATTAAGAGACGGTGAAAACTACCCTTGAAACGTGATAATCGTAAGTGGGAGAGGCGCAGATGGCAAAACTGTTGGCAGAGAGTTTAGTACGAGATGTTCCCGACTTCCCCAAGCCCGGTATTCTCTTTAAGGACATCACCCCGATAGTGCAGGATGGTAGCGCACTAAAAGAGGTGGTTCAGAGCATGGCGAGCTGGGCGAAGGACAAGAAAATCGACGTGGTGATGGGCATAGAGGCACGTGGCTTTATCTTTGGGGTTCCTGTAGCGTTGGAGTTGGGAGTGGGGTTTGTACCACTTAGGAAACTAGGCAAACTCCCCTACAACCGCATTACCGAAGAGTACGCCCTAGAGTACGGAACCAACACCGTAGAGATGCACACCGACTCTATTCGCAAAGGTCAGCGCGTCCTAATTGTAGACGATCTTCTTGCGACGGGCGGCACAGCGGCGGCGGCGGCTAGGCTAGTCGAGCGTGTGGGTGGTACGGTGGTGGGCTTGTGCTTCGTTATCGAACTCAACTTCTTGGAGGGGCGCAAAGTCCTTAGCCAGTACGACGTGCAGTCGCTAATCAACTACGACTAATCGTCACGGTGTGTATGGCGTATCGTATTTGTGAGATACGCTCTTAATGAGAAAGGAAACTCAACTATGAAACTCAACACTCTCCTCGCCTCGGTACTCGCAGGGGTTAGCCTCATTGTGGTGGTAAACCCTACCCTTGCCCTACAGAAAGGTAAACACAAAGGACATAAAGCCTCTGCGTCTAAAAGCAGTAGTGCGGGTGCGGGTAGTGCGCTTGCGGTGGTAGATGCCTTCGAGAAGGCGTACCAGCGCAAAGACAAAAACACCATGCTACTGAAACTGATGACCCCTACCAAAGATACGGGAACCCTTAATAAGCGGTATCAATGGCTACGCGGCTACGGAGTGGATGAACTGCCCTCTGCGGTACGCCCCCCCATTCTGTTCACTACTGCGCTTGGCTCTTATGTACCCACCGCCTACAAAGTGGTTAGTTCCAGTGCCGTCTCTGCTCAAGAGTATTCGGTAACGGTGAAGGAGAACGGGGGTTGTCGCGAGGAGGGGGTCAACTACAAGGTAGAGCGTACCCGCCGCTTCAAACTGCTGAAACTCAACGGTAAGTGGTTCGTTTCGGACTATGTAAACCCGACCAACACCGAAGAGTATGGCTTTTATGTAGACGACATCAGCGACAAAATGGTAAAGAAATAGCCCCTAAAAGGAGAGGTTATGGACTCGCTTCCGCCCGAACAGATGCCCGACCCCGAAACAATCTGCGCCCACTGGGGAGAAGACCGCACCAAGTACATGGGCGCGGTCATTCCCCCCATTTTTCAGAACTCGCTCTTTACGAATCCCACCGTAGAAGACCGCTACGAACACCGTGACCCCGGTTTTCACGACTATACCCGTGTAGAGAACCCGACCACCGAAATCACAGAGGCGAAAATCGCTGCCCTAGAACGGGGAGAGCGTGCGCGGTGTTTTGGGAGCGGTATGGGGGCTATCTCCTGTACCATCCTCTCCGCAGTAAAAGCGGGCGACCATGTGGTTGCGGTAGATACCTGTTACGGTCCTACTCGCCAGTTTTTGAAGAGTTATCTTGCCCGTTTTGGGGTGACGGTGACAATGATTAACGGTAGTGATGTACAGGAGTGGGAGGACGCACGTCTCCCAAACACTACGCTTTTTTACCTCGAATCGCCGTCTACGTTTGTGTTCCGCCAGCAAGACCTCTCCGCCGTCGCAGGTATCGCCAAAGAGCACGGTATCACCACCATCTGCGACAACTCGTGGGCTTCTCCTATCTTCCAAAACCCTCTGGAGTTTGGTATCGACTTTGTAGTTCACTCTGCCACGAAGTACTTAGGGGGGCATAGCGATATTGTTGCGGGGGTTGCAGTTGGTAGCAAAGAGAAGATGACAACCATGCTTCAGAATGAGGGGCAACTGATAGGGGCTATCCTCGACCCATTCGCCTCGTGGCTACTGATGCGGGGTCTACGTACCCTCCCCATCCGTATGGAACACCACCAACAGACGACCCTCGAACTCGCGAAACGCCTTCTTAGCCACCCCAAAGTAGAGACCATCTACTATCCGGGATTAGCACACGACCCCCAACCCGAACTGACCGCCCGACAACTGCGCGGAACCAGCGGGCTAATGACGGTTCGCCTAAAAAACCAGACAAAAGAGGCTTCATACCGCTTCGTAAACAGCCTAAAGTACTTCGGTATCGGGTGCAGTTGGGGCGGCTTCGAGAGCCTCGCGCTTCCCATCAGCCTACCAGGTAAGTGGGTGGGAGAACCCCAAACGAACCCAATTTGGACGGTACGAATGCACATCGGTCTGGAGGGCGTGAACGACCTCTGGAACGATATAGAACACGCGCTTTGCACGGTATAACAGAGAAATGGAGTAGGTAAAGTGGCAAACGACATCCCGTTTTCGTACCCTGAAACAGATTCGGATTGGGAAGAACTGGCACAGCGGCTTACCGCAGAGGAGTTGGTTGCTCACGGAATCAATGCCCTGAGTTTCCCCTCCGTGCTTAAATTCATCCAAGACCCAGACCATGGCGACCCGTACCCAAAACATTTCGGCGAAATCTGTGACCTATCTCCTCTTCAAACCATGCCTGATATAAAGGTGCTGTCCTTACACAACACAGAAGTCACAGATTTAAGCCCACTAAGAAACCTACATAACCTCGAATTCCTGAACCTTGACGAGACGCAAGTTAGCGACTTGGAGCCACTCGCGAATCTGCACAACCTAAAAGAGTTGCTCTTGAGTGAAACCTTAGTCACTGACATATCTCCACTGAAAGCATTGACACAACTCAAACTTCTCCATCTGTATATAACTCGCGTGGCTACTGTGGAACCACTTAGGGAACTCATTCACCTTGAGGAACTCTTCTTAACATCGACTCAAGTTAGCGATTTGGCTCCACTTACCAACCTGCACAAGATGAAAAAACTCTATGTAGAACAAACATCAATTCGTGATATTGAACCCCTGCGGGAAATGATACACCTTGTCGAACTAGATTGCCATGAAACAGAAGTGAGTAGTTTGGCTCCTTTAGCGAATCTTACAGACCTAGAGGCTCTTACTGCCTTTCGTACTAATATCTGCAATGTAGAGCCACTCAAAAACCTCTTACGCCTGAAAGACTTGGACATTTCCTATACCCCTATCATAGATATTCAGCCCCTGGAGAATCTCAAAAATCTCGAAACCCTCTTCCTAAACGACACATCCATCAAGGATTTCAGCGTACTTCAAGAGATGCCCAACTTAAAGATACTCTCACTCAGCAACTCAGCGGTCAGTAGCCTAGAGTTTTTAAGCGGTTTAGATAAGTTAGAGCGACTATTTCTCTCGAATACTGGTATCACAGACCTTACTCCTTTAGGTAATTTTCCTAACCTGACTTACTTACACATTGACAATACAGCGGTTCGTAGTTTGGAACCCATCATGCACCTCAAAAACCTGAAATCCTTCTCTTGCGATAATACGCTTGTAAGTGAGGAGGACAAAGCGAAGTTGATGAAGAAACCCAAATAGATTATGTCCCATAACCTCGACGACAAAACCATTAAATGTATTCGGTGCGGCTTCTGCTTGGACGCTTGCCCTACCTTCCGCCTCACGGGGCAGGAGACACTTAGCCCCCGTGGGCGCATCTACCTCGTTAAATCGTGGCGGCAGGGAGTACTACCTCTTGCGGAAGACGTGGTTCACTCGCTAGATACCTGCTTGGGGTGTCGGGCGTGCGAGACGGCGTGTCCCTCTAGTGTAGAGTATGGTTCAATACTGGAGATGGCGCGAAGCGAGATAGAGAAGCAGGGCAAACGCCCCGCGTCCCAGTCTTTTGCCCGTTCCCAACTGCTTGCCACCCTTACTAATCCGGGGCGCATGGCGGCTTCGCTCAAAGCGGCGGGGATGTTGA
>OMJJ01000205.1 GCA_900299305.1 bacterium
AGTATCGTCTTAAAATCAACGACTGTGGGAAGTTGGTAGTTGCAAAAGACGAATCGGAACTAGCGGGGTTGGACGAACTCTATCGGCGGGGGCAGGTGAACGGCGTACCTTTGGAACCTATCACAGAGCGGGAGGCACAGACCCTAGAACCTCGTGCCAAAACCTTCCAACGCGCCCTCTACTCACCTACCACCGCAACCGTAGACCCTACCGAAATCATGGCGGCGTTTGGGCAAGAGGCAGAGCGGCTTGGAGTACTAATTCGTAACGGAACCCGTTACTTGGGGCGCAAAGCCGACACCGTACAGACCAATCGAGGTTCACTTTCGGTGGGGTACGTTGTCAACTGTGCAGGGCTGTATGCGGATGTGGTTGCGCGGGACTACGGCTTTTCGGAGAGGTATGCCGTTCTTCCTTTCAAGGGGCTTTACCTCTACTCCTCTGAGCCAAAGGGGAGCCTGCGTACCAACATCTACCCCGTTCCTGATTTACGCAACCCCTTCTTGGGAGTTCATTTTACCGTGACGGTAGAGGGAAAAACCAAGATAGGTCCCACCGCCATACCCGCCTTTTGGCGCGAAAACTATGCGGGGCTAGACAACTTCTCCGCAGAGGAGTTTCGGGAGATAGTTGGGTGGGAGGCGAGTCTGTTTAGGAGGGCGGGTTTCGATTTTCGAGGTCTGGCGCAAGCCGAAATCAAAAAGTACTCCCGTTCCTATCTGGTGGCACTTGCGGGGGAACTCGCTTCGGAGGTACGAGAGGCGCACTATACCCATTGGGGTAAGCCCGGCATACGCGCCCAACTTCTTGATAGAGAGAAGCGCACCCTCGTCAACGATTTCCTAATAGAGACCGATACGAAGTCGCTACACCTCTTGAACACCGTATCGCCGGGATGGACGTGTTCTATTCCCTTCGCGAGGTATGTGGCGGACTTGGTGGGAGGTGCGCGAACGCAATGAACCTAATCCCCGCTATCCTCCTCACCGCAGGAAAGTCGGAGCGGATGGGAACCTGTAAGCAGTTGCTTCCTTTTCAGGGCAAACCTCTGCTTGCTCACCTCCTAGACACCCTGACAAGCGTACCTGAAATTTCGCCTATCGTCGTGGTAACTGGGCATTTCAAAGAGGAGTTAGCCCCCCTACTTGGTGAATATAACGCTATCGCCGTTCCTAATCCCGACTATGCAGAGGGCGGTATGCTCTCGTCTATTCAGGCGGGGGTACGGGCGTTACCTGCGGGGTGTAGCGGCTTCCTGCTACTGCTTGGCGACCAGCCCTTTGTTACGTCGGAGGTGCTAAACGCACTGATAGCCGCAAGCCAAGCCCACAACGCGCCTATATTTCAGCCGAGTTATGAGGGGAGGCGTGGGCATCCGGTTCTATTTCGCGCATCCTGTATCCCAGAGATACTCGCACTGCCTACTACGGCAACCTTGAAAACCTTAACCACTCGCCACAGCAATACGATACAGACTGTTCCGCTCTCGCAACCCGCTCTGCTCAGGGATATAGATACCCCCGAAGAGTACCAAGCGGCACTGCGTTTGTGGCAACAACAGAGATAACCTTAAGTCAACTACTAGAGGAGGAGCCTCCATGTCGAAAGAGAGTACCAGAGACCCCGCCCCCAAACGGGGGGTAAGCCGCCGCCAGTTTTTTAAGGGGGTGGGGGTTGTGGGGGCAGGGACTGCCCTTGTACCCGAAAGCTCGGAAGCCGCATCCGGCGGAGCCGCGTTCAAGCCCGGAAAGCATAGCATTACGCTAAAAGTAAACGGTCACGCCGTTGCTCTTGAGGTAGAGCCGCGTACCTCTCTACTCTACGCCCTTCGTGACCATGCCAACCCGCCCCTTACGGGAACCAAACTCGTATGTGACCAAGGGGCTTGCGGGGCGTGTACGGTTCATGTGGACGGTAAATCTGCCTATAGTTGCAACCTCCTCGCGATGGATATGGTGGGTAAAGAGATAACCACCGTAGAGGGGCTTGCGGGGGCAGATGGGAAGTTGCACCCGCTACAAGAGGCGTTTATCGCCAAAGATGCTCTTATGTGCGGTTTCTGTACACCGGGCTTCCTTATGGCTATCTCTGCTCAACTCAAGAAGAACCCCAATGCTACCGTCGAAGAACTCAAACACGCCTGTGCGGGTAACGTCTGCCGATGCGGAACCTACCCCCATATCTTCGAGGCGATGGTAGAGACGGTAAAGAAGATGAAAGGAGGCGCGTAGATGTCACAAGCAGAGACCAAAAAGACGACTTGGGGTCCTCGTGAAGAGCACACGCTTATCAATCACCACCTGCGCCGACTAGATGCCCCCGAAAAGGTGACAGGACGCGCCAAATATACACACGATGTCCACTTGCCCGGTATGCTCTACGGGCGTGTTCTTACGTCGCCACATGCCAGTGCGAAGGTGACGAACCTCGACACGAGTGCGGCAGAGGCGATGCCCGGTGTGAAAGCCGTTGTAAAACTCTACTCCGACGAAAAAGGATTAAAGTACGAGGGCGACCCCGTTGCGGCGGTTGCGGCAACCTCCCCCGAACTTGCAGACGATGCTCTCCGCGCTATAAAGGTAACTTATGAGAAGTTACCGCACGTTGTTACCCCTAAAGACGCGCTTCGCAAGGACGCACCTGAGGTATACAAAGGGGGCGGTAAGGGCAACCTACGCCAATCGGGTAGTCGGGGTGACCTTGATGAAATCAAAGGTATCATGGCGAAGTGTGATGTGCGTGTGGAGGGTGAGTACAGCACTCCTATCATGCACCACGTCTGCCTAGAGACGCACGGGGTGGTAGTAGACTATCGCGGAGGCGACACCGCAACCGTATGGGCTTCGACACAGGGGACGCACTCGGTTCCCGAAGACGCACAGAAAGCACTCGGCTTGAAGAACCGCAACGCGGTCACGGTGCTTGTGGACTATATGGGCGGCGGCTTTGGAAGCAAATTCGGGCTGATGCTACCCGGCGAAATAGCCTGTAAACTGAGCCTTATCGCTAAAGCCCCTATCAAGATGATGTTTACGCGGCACGACGAATTTGTAGCCGCAGGTAATCGTAGCGGCTGTTCTGTCAAGTTGAAACTCGGCGCGAATAAGGATGGCAAACTCGTCGCTATGCAGTCTGAGGTGGTTAGGTTGGGGGGGCTAGAGCAGGGGGCGTTCGCAGGGCTACCCTATGTCTACAATGTCGAAAATGTCTATAGCACTGCTGCCGCCCTACATACGCACCAAGACGGTTCGGTGGCGATGCGTGCGCCCGGTCATGTGCAAGCCTCCTTTGTGATGGAGGCGGCAGTGGATGAGATGGCGGCGAAACTGAACATCGACCCGCTAGAGTTCCGAAAAATGAACCTGAAAGACACTGCCTATCATCGGCAACTCGATAAAGGGGCAGAGGTTATCGGTTGGAACCGCCGACCTAAAAAGGCAGGAGAGACCCCGTTAGTGGGCGCGTTCAAGTCCTGTAAGCGCGGTATGGGGTGTGCGGTAGGCACATGGGGAGGCGGCGGCTACGCGAGTTGTGTAGTAGATACCTTCATCCACTCCGACGGCAGTATCGCTACTCAAGTGGGAACCCAAGACTTAGGGACGGGAACCCGTACCTATATCGCCGCGATTTTGGCGGAGGAGTTTGGGCTACCCATGAGCGCGGTAGAGGTGCGTATCGGGAGTAGCAAATACGGGATGTCGGTTCCTTCTGGGGGAAGTACCACAACTGCCTCCCTTGCCCCCGCTGTAAAAGAGAGTACCACACTGGCAAAACGGCTCTTTTTCGAGAAGGTCGCGCCTATGCTAGGAGTAAAACCGGAAAACCTTACGGCAAAGGGCGGCAAAATCTTTGTACAAGGGCAACCCGATAAATCGCTTACCTGGAAACAGGCGTGTAAGGTCTTGGGGCGCGACAACATTGCGGCACAAGGCAAGTGGAACGCCGAACTGCAAGGCGATGGGCTACATGGTGTCCACTTCGCAGAGGTAGAGGTCGATACCGAGACGGGAGCCGTTCAGGTTATCAAGATGGTGGGAGTGCAGGACTGTGGACTACCCCTCAACCGCACCGCCGTAGAGAGCCAAATGAACGGTGCAATGATACAGGCAATCGGTTATGCCCTGCTAGAGACCAACATCCCCGACCCCGTAACCGGTAACATGGTCAACGCGAATATGGACGACTACAAAGTGCCGCAAGCCTTTGAAATCCCAGAGATGATTCCCGTTATCGACGACGGCGACACCCGTAACGTGGTTATCGGCATGGCAGAACCCGCTATTATTCCCGGTGCGGGCGCGATTGCAAACGCCGTCTTCAATGCGACAGGGGTGCGTATCAAATCGCTACCCATTACACCCGATAAGATTCTGCGCGGCTTAGAGCGTCTCAAGCGCAGTTAGGAGATACCCAGAATGAGTATGAAGTCTTTTGAACTTCGCAACCCGAAATCACTGGGAGAGGCGATTAGTCTGCTCGATTCCAACGATAAGTTCCATGAGCGCACCAAAATTCTCGCGGGAGGGCAAGACCTCCTTACCGAGATGAAAGAGCATATCATTGAGCCGGAGGTCGTCGTCAATCTCAAAAGTATTCCGGGACTAAACTACATCAAGTTCGACCCCAAAACAGGGCTGAAAATCGGTGCGCTAACCCATCTCGCAGATATTGCCGCCGATAAGAACGTGCGCCAGTTCTTTCCTGCTCTTGCAATAGCCGCCGAAAGCGTAGGCTCCGCGCAGATACGCAACATGGGAACGATTGGTGGGAACCTTTGCCAGCGTCCGCGCTGTTGGTACTATCGCAATGAACATCTTGTCTGCCTGAAAAAAGGTGGGAAAAACTGCCTTGCCGCCAGCGGCGAGAACAAGTACAACGCCATATTAGGCGGTGGTCCTTCATTTATTGTTCACCCCTCCGATACCGCAACGGCTCTTAGCGCACTGGGGGCAACCCTTACGATTAGCGGCGCAAAAGGAACACGCACCGTACCTATTAGTAAGTTTTTCGTGCTTCCCCGCGATAATCCGCGCAACGAAAACATCCTACTTCCCAACGAGGTGGTAACAGAAATCTCGATTCCCAACGCCCCCCGTAACGCCCGAAGCGTCTACTTCAAGTTCCGTGAGCAGGTCTCAATGGACTGGGCAATGTCGGCGGTAGCTGTTGCCCTCGAACTTAGCGGGGGAAAGGTGACAGATTGCCGTATTGTACTTGGAGGAGTTGCCCCTACCCCTTGGCACGTTCCCGACGCAGAGGCTCTTTTGAAAGGGAAAGCCCCTACCGCTGAAGTACTCCAACAGGTTGCGGAAAAGGCACTGGAGGGGGCAATACCCCTCAACCAGAACGGCTATAAGGTGGGACTAACCAAAGCACTGGTGCGCCGCGCCGTCCGCTACCTCACCGAGACCGCTACCCCCCCGCCTTACCGCGACGTAAACCGAATGTAGGAGAGAAGCCATGACCGAAACCAAAACCGAAATCAACTTTGTAAATAGTCCCTACTGCCGGGAACTACGTAGCAAAAAGTACTACTTTCTACCGGGGGTTCCCACTGTAGAGAAGGACTTGCTGGACGGAAGTAATCACTGCTGGTGTAGGCACACCTCCCAAGCGATAGGACCCGACGGTGAACTGGTACAGCCCGTCGACTGCTCACCTAGCCGCAAATGCTACCGCTCACTGTTTGACGAAAGGGAGTAGGGGACATCCTTCTCTCAATGTAAGGGGTTGCTTGTAGTCAAGTTTTAACCCCTTTCCAACACCCGCTACCCTTCGCAAATTGGGCAAGGCAAATGCACTAGCAACAAAAGGCTTTTTATCTCTGAAAAGTGGGCAGGAATGGGTGTATTGCAAGTCTCTGCCTTGCGAATGGGGAGATTTAGAGGGGGTGAACCCCTTTCCAGTTTCGGACTCCTTTTGTGTTCGACCTTTTCGCCCCGCTCTTTATATCGAACTCGCGTTAGAATAAGGCAGGAGTTTGCAGTAGGAAGAGCGAATACCCTATCTGCTATGCCGCACTCCTCAAAACGACTCCTGCCTCTGCTACTTGTCTTAGGTGTGATACTGGTGGCTGTGTGGGTGCGCTTGCGCTCCTCACCGCGGTCAGTACCCACCGACTCGCTTTTGCGCCTCTCTGATACCCTGTCTGCGCCCACGCCTCCCGACTCTCCAAAGAACGACCTGCCCCATCTGCAAGAACACCTTGCTACTTTAAGAGAGATTTGGACTAACGAGGTTGGGGAAGGGGAGGCAGAGTCGCTTTGGAGGGAGGGAGAGGTGACGTACCGAGCAGGAGACATCTACTCGGCGAGGGTGATTCTGGAGAACTTGCGTTCGCGCAAACTATCTTCAATGCTCTCACCCCAACAAGCCGTACAGATGGAACAGAGGCTGGGACAGGCTAATTTGGAACTAGGGAGATACGCCTCTGCTCTGCAAGTGTACCAAACTCTTCTTAATAGGCAACCCAACAACATTTCGGCTATGATAGGACTAAATCGTGCTTACCGAGGATTAAATCGTAATGCCGAAGCCATAAAAGTACTTCAATCTGCCGCTTCTGCGCTCGTTTCCCAAGAACCCAAGCCGGGGCTACTTCTTGCCTCCGAACTACAGCAGTACCTACAAAATGAGCAAGCCCTGCAACTCCTCGAAACCCTGCATCACAACACCCCCGATGACCACGATGTTACGCTTAAACTCGCGTTTGCCTACTATAATCAACAGCAGTTTGATAAGGCAGAGGCTCTCTATACCGCCCTGCTTGCTACTCAAAAAGAAGATGCAAAGATGTATCGCGACTACGCGATTCTGCTGGCGAACCCTCTCTACATCAAGCGCGACTTGGCAAAAGCAGAACACTACTTTCTAAAGGCTCTGCAACGGGAATCGGGAGACGTAGGGATTATGGAGAGGCTAGGCAGTTTGATGATGGAGCAGGAACGTTACCGCCATGCTATCTACGTCTACTCTAATCTGCTAACAGGGGTTCCCGATTCGGCGGGGGCGCGGCTTGCCCTCGCAAACGCATACGCCCGTAGCGGAGACACGGAGAACGCTCGCCGTCAACAGGAGATAGCCAAGCCTTTGGCGGAGCGTGACCAGCAGGAAGAACGCTTGAAAACTATGGTCTCACGTCAACTCGCAAATGAGGAGGCGCAACTCAACTTAGTTCACCACTACCTTCAAAACGGGCAGTACACCCGCGCCTATCAACAACTGCAAATCGCTTTGGCGCACTGCCGAGATAAAGGAAACGTAGTTAGGGAACTTAAAAGCCTACTGGATAAAATGGGCTTGCCCCTCCCAAAAACCTATCAGGTGAATCTGCCATGATGCTCCGAATCCTCTCTTCAATGTTGCTCATAAGCCTTCTGTTGGTAACTGGGTGTCGCCCCGCCCCTCCCTCTGCTAGTCCACCTTCGCAAAATACCACCATTCGATTTCAAGATGTGACCGAAAAGGCAGGTCTCCATTTTTCGCGGATAAATGGAGCGAAGGGAAAATACTATATGCCGGAGACGATGGGGGGCGGAGGCGCGTTTTTCGACTATGACAACGACGGCTATCTCGATATTCTGCTGGTGAACGGCTCTTGGTGGGGAGGACATAGTGGAGAGAAGCCGACCCTTGCCCTCTATCATAACAACCGAAACGGAACCTTTACCGATGTAACCCAACAGATGGGGCTTGCTGTTTCATTGCAGGGTATGGGGGTTGCGATTGGGGACTACGATAACGACGGCTACGACGATGTGTACATTACGGGGGTAGGGGAAAGTCGCCTCTTCCATAACGAGGGCGGTAAAGGCTTTCGAGAGGTGACGGCAGCCTCTGGTACACAAGGAGAAGGCTGGTGTACCAGTGCGACATGGCTAGATTACGATAACGATGGCAAACTCGACCTCTTTGTCTGCCACTACGTAAAATGGACACCCGAAACCGATATTCCCTGCACCTCCAAGGGGTTCAAGTCGTACTGCCGCCCACAGGAGTACAGGGGAGACTCGTGTCGCCTATATCACAACGAGGGCGGTGGGCGTTTTACGGATGTTACCAAAAAGGCAGGTATCTGGAACGAGAACGCGAAGGCTTTGGGGGTGATAGTGCACGACTTAGATGGGGATGGTAAAGTCGATATTGTTGTCGCAAACGATATGCAGCCCAACTTTGTCTTTCACAACAACGGAGACGGAACATTCAAAGAGATAGGCTTCGAGAGCGGTATCGCTCTTAGCGACAATGCGGCATCACGGGCAGGAATGGGGCTAGATATTGCCGACTACAAAAACGATAACTCGGCAGGGTTGGCGATAGGAAACTTTAGTTATGAGGGTATCGGATTCTATGCGATAGGGAAGCAGTTACCCTACCCCGAACGCTCTAAGCAGGTGGGTACTTACGCCCCTAGTTTCCCTTATATCACCTTTGGGCTAGTATTCGCCGACTTCGATAACGACGGTTGGCAAGATATGCTCTTTACCAATGGGCATATCGAAGACACCGTTCAGAGTAGCAGTTCCAACACCAAGTACGAACAGCCCTCCGTACTGTTACAAAATTTAGGAAATGGAAAGTTTGGGGATGTGAGTAGCCTTGTGGGAACGGCAATCACACAGCCTATCGTTGGGCGCGGGGTCTGTTATGGTGATTTCGATAACGATGGCAAAATGGATATACTGCTCATACCCAATAAGGGCGCACCGCATCTTTTACATAACGAGAGCCAAAATAGTAATCACTGGGTACGGTTTCATCTGGTAGGTAAGAGCGTGAACCGTAACGCTTACGGCGCGAAAGTCACTGTGAAAACGGAGAGGGGAGAGACCACTCGCTTCTGCCGGAGTGGGGCAAGCTATCTCTCTGCAAACGATTCACGCCTTACTTTCGGGCTAGGAGAAGGCGCAACCATACAACAGGTGCGAGTGGATTGGGGAAATGGAAAACAGAACGTGTTCACCAATTTGAAGAGTGATAACGCTTATGAACTCACCGAGGACAACCCTACTCCAAAAGGGTTGTGAGCGAAGTAGATACATAAGCCTACCGACTTGACACAGGTGTAGGTGAAATAGTATACTTAGTTTATAGGATTAGTCACTTTTGCCCCAAACAGGGGCTAGGCGGAAAGTTCGATGTCTTTCTTTAACTCCAAACTGCGATATGCGCTCTGTGCCGCCGCCGACCTTGCGACACAGCCCTCCGATGAGGCTTGCCAAAGCCGAGAGATTGCGGCACGGCAGGAGATACCGGGTCCGTACCTAGACCAGATTCTCGCTTCCCTTAAGAGTGCGGGTATTGTTCGCAGTGTGCGGGGGGCAGGGGGCGGCTATGCGCTTGCGCGTCCCGCCGAAAAGATTACTATGGGCGATATTGCAAGGGCTGTTTTACGTGAAGATAAACTCGTTACCAGTCAGCAAGAGGTACGTCCCAATGACTACGACACCGTTTCGATGATATGGGTGGTACGTGAATTGGAAGAGAAGGCAGAGGCACTGCTAAACTCTGAACTAAACGCAACCACCTTAGCCGATATTGTCTCGCGTAAACAGAGCGTAAACGACTCGTTAAGTTTTATGCCGAGTATCTAGGTTTTGGTTCACTACTTCACCAGGGAGAAACATCTATGCCTATCTATAATAACGTGATTGAACTGATTGGGAACACCCCTCTCGTTCGTTTGAATAAGGTAACGGACGGCGCAAAGGCGACGGTTGCCGTAAAACTAGAGTACTTCAACCCGCTGTCTAGCGTAAAAGACCGTATTGGAAACGCTATGCTAGAAGCAGGGGAATTAGACGGGACACTCAAGCCCGGTATGGTAATCATCGAACCGACCAGTGGTAACACGGGTATTGCTCTGGCTTTCGCTGCTGCTGTAAAAGGCTACCACTGCCAACTGGTAATGCCCGAAACCATGTCGCAAGAGCGTCGTGCTCTGTTACGCGCCTTGGGAGCAGAACTGGTGCTTACACCTGGCTCCGAGGGGATGCCCGGAGCCATTCGCCGCGCCGAAGAGATTGCCGCCTCCGATACCGAGAAGTACTTTATGCCCCAGCAGTTCAACAACCCTGCCAATCCCGCTATTCACCGTAAAACTACCGCCGAAGAGATTTGGCGAGACACCGATGGAAAGATAGATATTTTTCTCGCAGGTATAGGAACGGGCGGAACAATTACTGGCGTAAGTGAAGTGATAAAGCCGCGCCGCCCCGAACTCAAAGTCGTGGCAGTAGAGCCGGCGACTTCTGCGGTACTCAGTGGTAAGCCTCGCGGCCCTCACCCCATTCAGGGAATCGGAGCAGGCTTTGTACCCTCTATTCTGAACACCGAAGCATACGACGAGATTGTGACCATCGAGGCTCCTGACGCAATGGAGATGGCGCGTAGGCTGGCAAAAGAGGAGGGTATCTTTGCAGGTATCTCTTCTGGAGGCAACGTGTGGGCGGCGGTACAACTCGCAAAACGCCCTGAGAACGAGGGGAAACTGATTGTAACAGTAGCACCCTCCACCGGTGAGCGGTATCTCTCTACTCCTACCTATAACATCTATACTGGCGAAGGCTAAACCCCTCCTATTCAAAGGGAGTTACACACAAAAGAGGAGAGCAGAAGTTTCCTGCTCTCCTCTTCTTTTTGGGAATTACTGGGTACGGCGAATGAGTTTGCTTAGGAACGTGTCATAATTTAGGAAGGCGAGTTTCAATTTGCCACCAAATTAGGCGACAAGCGCGATGACCTCTTCCCAACTCCCACCCGAAAGCGAGAACGCTTGGACAGAACGACGGCAGAAACTGGCACGTCGTCAAACCACCTTTCTGATGGTTTTGGTCGCGTGTACACTGGTGGGGCTACGCTGGAACCGCTATCAGCGCAGTAATCAGCAGGTAGAACTGGAACGCCTCCTAAACGGAACCTTTGAGCTAGAGCAGGTTGCCGACCAAAAAGTAGGAGAGAACTCCGACCTGCTTTCCCAAAAAATCACGTTTTCTGGCGGCAAAATGGCAGGAGAGACCCGCATAAAGACCAACTCCCCCGCAGGAACCACCGCTATTCCCTTTCCCGATAAGACTATTAGCGGGTATCGAGATAGCCTTGATGGAGAGGTGACTACCTTTCGGTGGCAAGGGGCATATAGTGCGCTATCCGGTTGGCGGATGACCTGCCACGTAGGAACCTCTACCTACACCGTGAACACGCATTGGGATGCCAAAACACATATTCTCTCGCTAGAACGCGATTTTATCTTAACTTATCCGGGGCCCTTTCGCTACCGATTAGTAGCCTCTTATGCCCCCTCTAAACCTTAATCTCCAGAAAGGTTTGCCTGTCTCATGCCGATACTGGACACCGCTCCCGATTGGATGGAAACGCGCCTCCGTGAACTTAAAGAGGCTTACAAACTTACTCCCAAAGAGTCTCCCAAGTCTTCCGCTAAAGGGGTCTTAGTCGCTAAAAACGACTCGGAAACCGCTGACAAACCCACTCCTCCCGAATACCGAACCCTCATCTTCGAGTCGGATGTGAATGAGGAGGGAGTCTTTGCTCCTGAGTGGCTTGTGCTAGAGCAAGAGTACCTCGTGGTCTTCCAGAAACTAGACAAAGAGGCTATCCATCTTCGCCACGAAATCGCCTACACGGATATTCAGAAGGCGAAGGCGGAGGTGTTTTTTGGTAGCGGTGTGCTAGAGATACGCACCACTACGGAGGTTGTACCAGCAATTCGGTTCTCCCAAGTCAATATAGCGGAGGCGAACGTAGTAGCACGGCAGATAAACGCTCGTATCAAAGGGGACGCAGAGCCGCAAGAGAACGAAACCAAAAAGAAGTTCTGTCCCAAATGTAAGCGCGTTCTTCCTGAAGACAGCGAAGTCTGCCCTGCTTGTGTCAACCGCCGCAAAGTTATCTACCGCCTGTTTCAGTTCCTTACTCCCTACAAGTGGGCATCGTTGGGGAGCGTGGCGGTTTTGCTGGCTCAGACTGGCTTAGAACTGATACCCCCTTATGTGGGCGGGGAAATAATCAACTCCCTACTACAACAGCAGAAGGCAGGGCATAGTCTCTCTCCTATTCTTATGCTGGTTGGGATAATGGCAGGGGCGCGGCTACTGGCTTCGGTTTTGCAGTATGCCCAACGGCGGCTCTATGCGTTTTTAGGGGCGCGGATACTGGTAGATATTCGCCTCGCTATCTACTACAAGTTTCAGCAACTCTCGCTAGGGTACTACGATAAGCGCAGTGTGGGAAGCGTGATGTCACGTATAACCAACGACTCGGATAACCTCTGGGACTTCCTTACCGACGGCATTCCATGGTTTGCCTCGAACCTGCTGACACTGGTGGGTATTGGGTATATCCTGTTTCGGATGAACTGGCAACTGGCTCTACTACTTCTGTTTCCGGCTCCGTTTATCTATCTGCTAACTGCTCAGTTTATGCCGAAAGCGCACCGCCGTTGGCATCATGTTTGGCACAGAATTAGTAAGATGTACTCCGCATTGGGCAGTACCCTAAACGGTATGCGGGTGGTAAAGGCGTTTGCACAGGAGGATAAGGAGCATCGGCGGTTTACCGAGCGGAATATGCAGGTCTTTGAGGCGAGTTACGCCGCGAACTCGTTGTGGGCGACCTACTGGCCCGCGATTAGTATTCTTATGTCCATAGGCTCCTATATTATCTGGGTTGCAGGAGGGCATAAGGTACTTACGGGTGAGATGGAGTTGGGAACGCTGGTGGCTTTTAACGGCTACCTGTGGCAGTTTTACGGTCCCTTCCAGAACTTTAGCCGTGTTCTGGACTGGATGACCCGCTCTATGACCGCCGCCGAGCGCGTTTTCGAGGTACTGGATACAGAACCCGATATTAAGGAGGCGAACAAGCCCACGGGCGTACCGGAGATAGTAGGGCGAGTGGAGTTTGATAACGTCTCCTTTGCCTACGATAAGGGGAAGCGCGTCTTAGAAGAGTTTACCATAGATATTAAGCCGGGAGAAATGATAGGGCTGGTAGGGCATAGCGGGGCAGGAAAATCGACCATTATGAACCTGCTTTCGCGCTTTTATGATGTGAGTGAAGGCGCGATTCGAGTGGATGGGGTGGATATTCGGCAGATAAAGCAGTCGGATTTCCGTAGGCAGTTCGGTATTGTGCTTCAAGAGCCATACCTGTTTCCGGGTACGATTCGAGATAATATCGCCTATGGCAAGCCCGATGCGACCATCGAAGAGGTGATGCAGTCCGCGAAAGCGGCAAACTGCCATGAGTTTATCCTCAAGTTCCCAGATGGTTACGATACGCAGGTAGGCGACAGGGGGCAGAGGCTTTCGGGAGGCGAACGCCAAAGAATTTCGATTGCCCGTGCCATTCTACATAACCCGCGTATCCTGATTTTGGACGAAGCGACGGCGAGCGTAGATACCGAGACGGAGAAGCAGATTCAGGAGGCGATTGCCCGACTCATTGAAGGGCGTACCACTTTTGCGATTGCTCACCGCCTTAGCACTTTACGTAACGCAAACCGTCTTGTGGTGATGAAAGATGGCAAGATGGTGGAGTGCGGTTCGCACGACGAGCTGATGGACCAAGACGGCTACTACGCCAAACTGGTGAAGATACAGAACGAAGTGAACAAAATTCGGGCAGTGTAACTACCGCCCCATTCAAATGCGCCTTGTACGAGGAGAAGACCCATGCCAACGGATAAAGAGATAGAGTTTGCCGCGCTTCAGAAGGGCGATTTTGCAGGTGCGATACCCGCACTGGTAAACGCGATTACTGCTGACCCCAATGACTTCGATGCACACATCTACTTGGGCGCGGCGTACAGCCAAACGGATAAGCACACGGAGGCGGTAGAGACCCTCACCAAAGCGGTCTACCTACAACCCGAAAACGCGCAGGTACGCTATAATCTAGGGGTCGCGTTTGAACGTGCGGGGTGGACGGAACAGGCGGTAGAGGTGATGCAACAGGTACTCCAACTCCAACCGAACTACGCACAGGCACAGCAGGCACTTCAACGCCTTCAACCCTCACAAGTCCCCGTTTTGCCGACCATGCCAGTTGCCACACCGAATAACGTTCCCGGTTACGCGCCGCCCACACAAGCGAACATTCCTGGCTATGCGCCCCCTACACAAGCCAATATCCCCAGTTACGCGCCGCCCACAAACGCGCAACAAACTCCCACGCCGCAAGGACAGACCTTTCAGGGACTAGGAGCACCGCAGAGTTTCCCACCTCCCCAACAGCCACTAACGGGCTACGGCTCTCAGCAGATGCCAAATCCTGCGCCCCAACCCATATACGCACCTACCCCTGCCCCTTCCGTTAAGACGACGAGCATCGCTGTTGGGATTTTGGCACTGACGGGTATCGCGATAGGTACGGGGGTAGGGCTAGGATTTATTACTCTCGCCATAGCATCGCGCCTTCCGTTAGGAATCCTGACGGGGTGGACTACGGGTAAGGCAGCGAAGTTCTTCGCAGGGGGCGCAACCGTTGCGACTGGAGTCATCGCCGCGATATTTTCCGCGCTTACCTCCGCCTCCTATATCCTTACCTTGTATCTAATGGGCTACCCCAATCCTACCGCTTCACTCTACTCTGCGTTTATTGCGATGTGGTGGGCATATAGCGTTGCGAATGAGCGGAAGGGGGCGCACTAAAGGGTTCCGAGTTGGTCGGGGTTTAGCCCAGCAAGTTCTGGTAGTACAAACAGCCCATCTTTGCGTACTAGCACTCCATCGAAATAGATTTCACCGCCTCCGAATTCAGGGCGTTGGATGCAGACCATATCCCAGTGGATTTGGGAGCGGTTGCCGTTGTCTGCTTCCTCATACGCCTGTCCGGGGGTGAAGTGAAAACTACCCGCTATCTTTTCGTCGAAGAGAATGTCCTTCATAGGTTTCATAATGTAGGGGTTAAATGCCAGCGACCACTCTCCAATGTACCGCGCCCCCTCGTCTGCATCTAGTATCTCGTTGAGTTTGGCGGTGTCTCCTCCTGCCGTCGCCTCTACAATCTTTCCGTCCTTAAAAACAAGGCGGATGTTGTTGAAAACCGTTCCCCGATAGAGGGTTTCGCAGTTGTACTGGAGTACCCCGTTTACGCTATCTCGAATAGGGCAGGTAAATATCTCGCCATCGGGGATGTTCGCCTCTCCGCTACAGGGAATGGTAGCAATCCCTTTCTTGCTAAAGGTGAGGTCGGTTCCTGCGCCCGTGATGTGTACTTTGTCGGTTCTATCCATCAGCGCATGAAGCGGCTTCATCGCCTCCGCCATCTTTTGATAGTCTACCCCCGCGCACACTCGAAAATAGAAGTCTTCAAAGGCTTCGGTACTCATACCTGCCGCCTGTGCCATGCTAGGGGTGGGCCAGCGCAGGACTACCCAGCGTGTTTTGGGAACGCGCACCTCACTGTGTACGGTATGCCACCAGTGTTGTTCGTACAGTTTCATCTTATCGGCGGGAACGTCGCTCATCTC
>OMJJ01000206.1 GCA_900299305.1 bacterium
GGTTATCTGTGTTTAGGGGGCGGGGGCGGAGAACTCGTAACTCCCTGCGCCCACCTCATAAACTACGCCTTCTGCTCCGCTCGAAACCATGCGAACCCCCTGTGAGGCACTGGCGGATGCCTTGCTTTCCAGAACGTCATTTGCGTTTTTGGTGGGGATATGAACGGTTGCGGTGGTGTTCACAGGAACGGTTATTTTCCACAAGAAGCGTCCGTTCTCTAGTTTCCAGTGGCTTGCTATCTTCCCATAGAGCGAATCGTGAGAGGCTTTTGCGAAAGTGAATCCCCCTCCCAAGTGCGGCTTCATTACGATATGCTTGAAGGCGGGTCGCGTTGGGTCGATGTCGATACCCGCTACCGAAGCGTATAGCCACTCCCCTACCGAGCCGAGCGAGTAGTGGTTAAACGAGTTCATGCCAGGGTCTTGGAAGCCTTTGTCTGTCGTCCAGCCGTCCCATCGCTCCCATATTGTGGTCGCGCCCTGCTTAATAGAGTAGCCCCACGAGGGGAAGGTGTCGTTTAGCAGAAGTTTGTAGGCAAGGTCGGAGTAGCCTTCGTGGGTTAGCACGGGGTTTAAGTAGCCTACCCCTACAAACCCCGTAGAGAGGTGTGTGCCTTTAGAAAGTACATCTTTCGCCAAACGCTCAGCGGCGATTTTGCGTAGGTTTTCGGGTAGCAAATCGAAGTGCAGAGCAACAAGGTAGCAGGTCTGCGTGTTGCCTTGAATCATACCATCGGAAGCGAGGAACTTGGCTTGGAAGGCACTCCGAATATCCTGAAACAGTTTGTCGTACTTCTCTGCGTCGTCGGTTTTGCCAAGTACCCGCGCCATCTTCGCAAGGAGGCGGGTGCTATAGGCAAAGTAGGCGGTAGAGAGTACCGTTGACGGGGTATTCGCGTTGATACTCAGCCAGTCGCCGTAGTTATTGCCGCTACGTTGCGCCCAAATCAAATCGGGGTTGCCTTCACGGATATACTCTATCCAGCGTACCATTGAGGCGTAGTGTTTTGCGATAATCCGGGTATCGTTATAGAAGGTGTATACCGTCCAAGGGACAATAACCCCTGCATCTCCCCAAGCCGGAGCCGCATTCCCTGCCGTTCCCAGATAGGGCGATACATCCGAATAGCCTCCGTTTTTCGCCTGTGCTTCGCGAACATCCTGCACCCACTTGGTCATAAACGTAGAGACATCGGTATTGAAACAGGCGGTACGAATAAAGACCTGAGCGTCGCCCATCCAACCCAAGCGTTCGTCGCGCTGTGGGCAGTCGGTAGGCACTTCGAGGTAGTTGCCCATCTGCCCCCAAAGGATGTTGTGCTGTAACTTCATGACCATCGGATTGGAGCAAGCGAACTCTCCGTTATGGGTAAACGCCGAGGTCACAACTACTCCTGTGATTGCGTCTTTTGTGGGCACACTGGGGTAGCCCGTTACCTCTACATAGCGGAACCCATGAAAAGTGAAGTAGGGTTCGTACTCCTCTGTGCCTTCGCCTTTGAGGGTGTAGGTATCGGTGGCTCTTGCGCCGCGCAGATTGGTAACGTAGATAGAGCCATCGGGATTTAGCATCTCGG
The DNA here is from genome assembly GCA_900299305.1 of bacterium. Taxonomy (GTDB): domain Bacteria; phylum Armatimonadota; class Chthonomonadetes; order Chthonomonadales; family Chthonomonadaceae; genus CAIJLM01. Next base: position 1,578 of record OMJJ01000206.1, read on the forward strand.
CAAAGCGTAGCCGCACCGATGTACCCGCTTTTCCCTTCACTTTAAGGCGCACCCAACCCACCATGTTCTGCCCCAAGTCGTAGATATACGCGCCTTTGGGAGCCTCTTTAATGGTGAGGGGCTTTATCTCGGTATACTTGCGTACCACCGACCCAACACTGGCGACTATCGGGACGTTGCCGAGTGCTTCTGTCTCTACGGGGTTCCAGCCCTTTGCCTCTGCCCCAAACTTGTTCCAGTTGGGAATCTCTTGGCGGGCATCGTAGGTCTCTCCCATGAGGTTATCAGAGGCGAGAATCGCACCGTGCCGCCCCTGCCAACTGCTATCGGTAGCAACCGTCTCGGTACTACCATCGGTATAGGTTATCTCTAGTTGCGCGAGTCCGCGTGTGGAAGCACCGTACTGCTTTCGCCCTGCCCAAGCGATATGACCGGTATACCAGCCGTCTCCTAGCACCATCGCAACGGCGTTTGCCCCCTCTTGTAGTTGCGAAGTGACATCGTAGGTTTGGTACTGAATCCGTTCGTGGTAGTTCGTCCAGCCGGGGGTAAAGTAGTCGTCTCCTACGCGCTTCCCGTTGATATAGAGGCGGTATACTCCCTTAGCAGTCACATAGACCCGCGCCTTCGCAACGGCTCTTGCGACCTCGAACTCGCGGCGTAGGTAGGGAGATTTTGGGGTTTCTGAGCCGGCAGCGGGAATGCCCCAAGGTTGCGCCCCCAGTTCTGCTATCTCCATAGCGGGTTTCACGCCTCCGCTTGCGGTTTGGGCGGCTTTCCAGTGGGAGTTGGTAACAAAGCGGTCTTTCGAGTTATCGGTGTAACGTATCTCTACGGCTCCAATAAATCCCGCAGGATTCTCACCGCTGTTGTCGGCTTTTATGGTAAGGCTGTTCTCTCCTGCTTTGAGGGCGGAGGCAATATCGTGATTTCCTGCCACCTTCCAACTAGAGCCGCTTCCTACATTCTGCCCGTTTAGAGTTGCGGTGTAGGCATCGTCGGCAGTAGCGAGTAGCGTCGCGCTTGCCACCTTCTTGCTTTGTGGAACTGCAAAAGAGAGATGGAAGTAGCGGCTTCCCGCAGGTGCGCTTTGCAGGGGGTTGCCTTCGGGATACCATATCCACTTCGCGCCTTTTAGGGTGGCTTGCGGTGCGCCCTCTTCTGGGGTGCTAATCCACTGCCCTTTCCAGTCCTGCTTGTGTAGTAGACCCATCTCAAACCACTGCGGCTTACTCCACCCAGAGGCTTTACCGCTTTTATCCCATACGCGCACTTTCCAGTAGGCGCGTTGGCGTGAAACGAGGCTCTTGCCCCGATACTCCACCTGAATAGACTGGTCGGAACCCACTTTGCCCGTGTCCCATAGGTCTCCCTTTTGGCGGCTGAGGTGGTCTGCATCGCTAGACACCAGCACCTGATAGCCACCCTGAACTGCACCGCGCTCTTTGGAGAGGAGTGTCCAGCTAAATCGAGGGTGTGTTTCGTCGATGCCAAGCGGGTTCGAGCGGTACTCGCACTTGAGGGTATCGGTGCGAAGGCTCTGCCCCCAAGAAGGCATACTTGCCAAACTAAACAGGGTTACACTGCTTAGTAGCGTGTTTCGGAATAGGTTTCCCATAAAGAATCTCTCCCAATCAGAATGTTGTTAGCGTGTAGTGATTCCCTAAGTGGAAGGCAGATTCCTCTCACGAAGGAGCCTTATGGTAGAATAATTCTGTTGCATCTATTCTGTATCAGAGAGTACCTCATGCTTATTCGCCCTTACCAAGAGACCGATTACCCCGCCCTTGTTAGGCTCTGGAACGACTGTCTTCCCTACGATAGGTTGAGCCACGAGCGTTTTTTGCAGATGTTTCTACTCGATACCTACTTCCGCACCGAAGGGTTTTTGGTAGCGATGGAGGATGACCGCTTTGTCGGCTTTTTGCAAGCGATACACCGGACGGGTACAGAGGAGAAAACAGGCTACCTAACCGCGTTTGGTGTGCTTCCCGCATACCGCAGACGGGGAATCGGGACGGCTCTGCTGGAAGCGGGGCTGAACTACCTACGAGAGCAGGGTATGGAGCAGGTGAGTTGTAACGGCTACGCGCCCTACTACGCCTTCCCCGGCGTGGATGAACGTTACGAGGAGGCAAACGCTTTTCTCCTCAAACACGGCTTTCAGGAGGCGGGGAGACCGGTTGCGATGGGGCTGAACTTGGAGTACGTTACCATCCCCGAAGCGGTAAGGGCAAGAGACATAGACCTCGACCAAGAGGAGTACGATATAGGAATGTTTCGCCTTTCCGACGCACAAGCCCTACTGCGCTTTACACAAGAGCATTTCCCCTACTGGCACGACTCGATACTGGACGGCTTACGGCATGGAAACTACCAGATTATCGTAGCGCGAAAAGATGGGGAGATAGTGGGGTGTGCTCAGTGGGAGAACACGCTTACCGACCCGCCCCGCGGAGCATCGGGACGATTTGGTCCGTTTGGGGTACGCGCCGACCTCCGCAGTAAAGGCATTGGGGCGGTTCTCTTTTACCATATCGTGGAGTACGCCAAAGAGAAGGGGCATAAGTACCTCTGGTTTGGGTGGGCAGGGGGAAGAAACCTCTCCTTTTACGAGCGGGCAGGCTGCCGTATCACACGGCAATTTACCCTGTACCGCAAAGAGATATAGAGGAGTTTTCTGCTTTACGGCGAAACCTACCCCATGAAAATTACCCACATCGAAACTCTGCCCGTCCTTGTCCCTATTCAGCCGCGCCTTGCTATCAAGTCGGCGCGAGGCTACCACACAGCCTCCCCTTTCCTCTTTATCAAAATCCATACCGATAAGGAGATAACGGGGCTTGGTGAGGTCTCTTGTACCCCCGTTTGGAGCGGTGAAGACCACGTTACCGCCGAACACTACATCCGTAACCTACTCGCCCCCGCTCTTATCGGGCAAGACCCCCGCAATATCGAAACCTGTGTTTCTCTCCTCGACTCTCTGATAGCAGAGAACCTCTTTACCAAAGCGGGTATTGAGATGGCTCTGTGGGACATACTAGGTAAGGTCGCGAATCTGCCGCTCTATCGCCTGTTGGGGGGCGCGGTACGCGAATCGGTTCCTACGAAGTTCTCACTATCGGGTTTGGAGCCAGACAAAGCGGCAGAGATTGCGCTTTGGGTTTACGGCTTAGGCTTTCGTGCCATGAAGGTAAAGGTGGGCAAGAACCCCGAAGAGGATATAGCACGGGTACGTGCCGTTCGGGAGGCGGTAGGAGACGGGGTGCGCTTGGGGGTAGACGCGAATGGAGGCTGGTCGGTGCGCGACGCGATTCGTAGCCTAAACCGCATGGCGGAGTATGGTATCTACTTTGCAGAACAGCCCGTCTCCCCTCTCGACCCCGCGTGGATGGCAGAGGTGCGGCGGCATATCGGTATTCCCGTCATGGCAGACGAGAGCGTTTTCAACCTTTCACAGGCACTCGCACTGGTGCGTACCCAGTCGGCAGACATCTTCTCGGTCTATGTGGGCAAGGGAGGGGGTATCGGCTCTGCGCGGAAAATTGCGGCGGTGGCACAGGCGGCGGGTTTAACCTGCACGGTGGGCAGTAACTTGGAGTTGGGGGTTGCCAGTGCCGCCATGATACACCTCGCAAAAGCGACTTCTGGTATCGACGCAGAGACCTACCCCTGCGATATTATAGGAACCTTCTACTACGAAACGGATTTACTTCTGCACCCCCTACCGCTACAAGGCGGCTCGGCACAGTGTCACGAGTTGGCAGGACTAGGGGTAGAGTTGGATGACGCACAGGTACGGCACTTTTTGCGTAAGTAGGTGTTACAAAAAAAGCCGCAAAATTTTGTTTGGAAAACAGAAAAAGGATTGACAAGAAATTAAGGGTGTGTTAAGATACAAGTGTTCTTATTTTTCCTCGAGCGAAGAGATGCGCTGGTAGCGATAGGATGTTGAGCCTCCAACTCCTTAGAGAAGGCGCACGTTGCGACGGAAAACCTCATTACACCCTCACTAATGAAATAGGGTGGCTTCCCTTAAAAGAAGCCACCCTCTATTTTGTTTTAGGATGCTCCCGCGTCAACTCACTTCTGGAAGGGGTTCAAAGCCTTCCATCAGGTAGTTCGGGCGGTTGAGCGCATCGGGTACGGGAGTATTGGCAATATCTATCCCCAAGTTGTGGTAGAGGGTAGAGAACACCTCTCGGAAGTGTACCGGACGGTCTGCGGGTTCCTCTGCGGCGCGGGTAGTTGCCCCGATAACCTGCCCTGTCTTCATACCACCCCCTGCCAAAAGTCCGCAACAGACACGGGGCCAGTGGTCGCGCCCTGCGTCCTTGTTTATCGTCGGAGTACGCCCCATCTCCCCCCAAACCACCACACTCACATCTTTGTCTAACCCGCGTTCGTGGAGGTCGGTGACGAGTGCGCTAAGGGCTTGGTCGAGCATGGGAAGGTGCTGTTTCAGCATGGTGAAGTTGGAGCCGTGCCAGTCCCAAAAGCCGTAAGAGACCGTTACAAAACGCACCCCCGCCTCTACCAAACGCCGCGCCATAAGGAACTGCTCGTTTAGCATGGGGGCGGCATCTCCTACCGGAGTAGAGATACCCTTGCCGTACATCTCCTTGATTTTGGGGTCTTCTTTTGCGATGTCTAGCGCATTGACTACTTTGTTCGAGGTGAGCATATCGTAGGCGCGTTGGGAGAGTTCGTCCAAGCCTTTTAACGAATCTACGCTGTGCCGAAACCTATCTATCCCCGCCAGCATCTTGCGCCTATCGGTCAGCCTATCGAGGGTAACACCTTTGAGGGTCATGTCCTGCATCATCTGCCCGTCGGGGCGTAGTGCGCCGTACCCTAGCCCCAAGAAGCCGGGACCGGGGTCGTTGTAGGGCATATGTTGGGTGCGCGGGGAGAGGTTGACAAAGGGAGGAACGGTCTTCTCGGTGGGACCTTGCAAGCGCGATACCACCGAACCCATTACTGGCGCGTGATTTTGGCGTGTCTCGCCCTCCGTGTACCCCGCGCTACAGATATTGAAGGCGTGTTCGTCTCGTGCGCCCACCAGTGAGCGTAGCACAATGAACTTGTCCATCATCTTCGCCATACGAGGCAGGTACTCGCATATCTGGATGCCGGGAACGTTGGTCTTTATGGGTTTGAACTCGCCACGCAGTTCTGCGGGGGCTTCGGGTTTCAGGTCGAAGGTGTCTTGGTGCGCCGGTCCACCGGGTAGGTAGACCATAATCACCGCTTTGTGCGACTTCTTAATGCCTTGCTGTGCCTCTGCCGCCAGCAAATCGGTGAGGGTTAGCCCCGCACAGGACAAGCCACCAATTTGCAAAAACTGCCTCCGCGTTACGTTATCGCAAAACGCACCGCTTCCCATTCCCTTAATCGTTAGCATCACAAAAACCCTTTCCTCATTTCGGAAAACCCCTATTGAGGTTTAGTGTACCGCATTTGCTACCCAATCGAAAAGAGAAAAACAAATTTTCGTGCTTGTGCAGGAATCTCAATGCTATTTGGGTGAATATCGGGTAGCGTAAAAACAAAATCTCTACTCTATAAGGAGTTTTCTGGTAATGAGCAAAGTACGTGTGGGTGTGATTGGCACAGGCGGAATGGCACAGGGGCATATCCGCAACCTTATCAACAACCCCGATTCTGAAATCACCGCTATCTGTGACATCAACCCCGATGCGCTGGAGCGTTCTGTCAACAACCATCCCGCTCTTGTGGGTGTTCCCCAATTCGATAACTACCTCGACCTTATTGCAAGCGGTCTTGTGGATGCCGTTCATATCGACACCCCACATACGCTTCACTTCGAGATGATAATGAACAGCCTTGATGCGGGGCTACACGTCTTCTCGGAGAAGCCGATGGTCTGTACCGTCTCTCACGCCCACGAGGTTCTGAAAAAACTGGACGAGACGGGCAAGATATTTGTGTTGGGCTACCAACGGCACTATCAGTCGGAGTTTCTCTATATCCGCAACAAAATTGCCGATGGCTCTATGGGCGCGGTGCAGTTTGTACAGGGCTTGCAGTGTCAGGGGTGGCTCAAGGGGTGCGCGGGTTCTTGGCGGCACACCCAAGAGTTGAGCGGCGGTGGACAACTGAACGACTCTGGTTCACACCTACTAGCGGTCATGCTCTTTATTACAGGGCTTGCCCCCGAATCGGTGAGCGCGTTTATCGACAACTTCGATGTACCCGTAGACATCAACTCCGCGCTCTCTATTCGCTTTACCAACGGTGCACAGGGCAACCTCTCTATTGTGGGTAATGCCCCAACGTGGCATGAGGATATGACCATCTGGTGCGAAAAGGGTATCTTCTTTATGCGAAACGGCAAACTAGAGGTGTGCGACGAGAACGGAAAGCGTACTCAACCCACCGAAGCCGAGATGCCCGCTGGCTCTACCCCCGACGCGAACTTCATCAATGCGATACTAGGGCGTGAGCCTGTGGGTTCTCCTCCCATCTGGGGCTTGCGGGTTATTGAACTGACCCAAGCCGCATGGGAAGCCGCCGCCAAAGGCGCGATACAGCCCGTCAATCAACTCTAACATCTCTCGACTACACGCCGCCCCTTCTACAACTTGGAAGGGGCGGTACTCTTTTCACCATTCCCACTTTTGAGGAGTAACAACGATGCAAGGTATTTTGCGCGACCTAATGTCTGCACGCCACTGCCGTACACGGCGGGTTAGTTCTTTTGATACGACGGGCGGCAACCGCGATTTTTGGCACATTGAGGCGGGAGAGGCAAAAACGATTGCCGATATTTCGGGTCCCGGAGTTATTACGCATATATGGATGACGAGCGGCGCGAAAAACGGGGTACAGTGGTGGACGCGCCGGGTGCGTATCCGTATCTTTTGGGACGACGAAGAGGTTCCTAGCGTAGATGCCCCCATTGGCGACTTTTTTGGGTGCGGACACGGACTCAATCGCCGTTGGCAGAGTATCGCGATGGACATGACAGGGCAAGAAGACCCCTTTAGTGTAGAGCATAACACCACCGCTTTTAACTGCTGGCTTCCTATGCCGTTCCAGAAGCGAGCGCGGGTAGAGGTCTATAACGATGGAGATGGGATTGGGCTTATCTATTTCTATGTGGACTACGAGGAGTACGATGCGGATAAGTTCGACAAAGAACTGCTCTATTTTCATGCCCATTTCCGAAGAGAGTGTCCTACCGATGGCTGGAAGGACAAGTTTACCCCCAATCATGGCGACCCTGTAGACAGCACTCCCAACCTAGACGGCAAAGGCAACTACGTGCTTTTGGAGACGACGGGGCGCGGTCACTACATCGGGTGCAACGTCTCTATTCATAACCAGACGGGGAGTTGGTGGGGGGAAGGCGATGATATGATATACATTGACGGCGACGAGATGCCCACCATCAACGGAACGGGAACGGAGGACTATTTCAACCACGCCTACGGGATGCAGCATATCCCCGACGGACTCTATCACGGGGTGAGTGTGTTTGAACCCGATAACCGTGACAAGGATATGTGGCGCGGCAAAACAACCTGCTACCGTTGGCATATCCCCGACCCCATTGTGTTCCAACAGTCTATCAAGGTGACGATAGAACACGGACACGCAAACGCACGTAGCGACGACTGGAGTTCGGTAGCGTACTGGTATCAGACCCTGCCTGCGCCCCAACTACCTCCTGTACCGGAAGCACGCCTGCGGCTTCCAATGGAGCCTTAGAAAGAGATTTACATTGGCAACTTTTGAACCGAAAGCACACCTTAAAGGTCTCCTTGCACGTATGCAGGGACTCCTTACCAACGACCTAAACGCGATTCCTATAGAGAAACAGAGCCTCTCTCCCGGTGGGGCGGGGCGCACTCCCTTAAATATCGTAGCGGAGTGCGCGATGGTGAATCAGCGTTCGGCTATCTACCTGAAAACACGGGTAGAGCCGGAGCGACGTGCGCCCGAAGAGCGAGAGGCGTACCTGAACAGTTTCGATACTGCGGAGAAAGTACTCGCCTACCTAGATTCGAGTTGCGCGGAACTGGTAGAGGCGATAGACGGTTTTGACGATAACGAGTGGGGGGATGTGACGAACTTCCCGTTTGGTCGCCCTATGACCTTTTTCGGGGTGGCAGAGTTACCCTCTATTCACCAGTTCTATCACGATGGACAACTGAACTACATTCAGACGCTCTACGAAGATAGAGAGATTCACTGGTAGACATCTCTTTGGTTTAACCTGCACCAAACCGCTTGAGGCACTCTTCCAAGAGTGCCTTTTCGGGTTGGTCTAGCGCGGCGCGGAGGGCGTGTAGGCGCGATTCGTACTCCTCTACCAACCGAAGAAGAGCCTCACGGTTGGAGTGGAGAATATCTGCCCATAGCGAGGGGTTGCTATAGGAGACGCGCATCA
>OMJJ01000207.1 GCA_900299305.1 bacterium
ACCAGTCGGTCATAGGAACACGGCTCGGCGACTCTTGTAGGAAGTGAGCGACGGGTGCAACCAGAGCCTGAAAGTCGGCAGGGTTGTTGGTAAGGGTAGCCGTCCAGACAATCCAGTCGAGTTTCGTATAGTCTTGCCTATTGTCGAGGGGAAGCCCGTACTTGTTCTGTTTGGTTTTGTAGTAGGAAATCTCTTTGTGAACTACCTCTGCGGGAAAGAGGTTCAAGCCGAGTAGTTTATCCCACACGAGGTTATACTTTTGGCTCCAAGTGTTTGCGCGGTCAAACGCAAGCCGGTAGTGGTCGCCGTCGTGCGCCATTGTTACCCAGCGTTTTGCCATCTCCTCCGCCGTACTCCGATACTCCTTCGCTTCTGTTGCCTTCCCTAGTTTTTCGCACAGTTGGGCATAGCCTCCTAGTGCCATAATCGCTTTTAGCGATAGGTTGGTGTTGTGTGCTAAATGCCCTGCAAAGTCGTCGGTACAGAGTTGGTTATCAGGGTCTAGCCCCTTCTCTTTGAGGTAGTTCGCCCACTTGGTAAGGATTTTCCAGTAGTGCGCGGCATAGTCGGCATTGCCTTCGCTTCTTGCGAGTGCCGCTACCATAATAAGCAGGTTGCCGCACTCCTCTACGGGCATCTGGTCTTGCTCGGTACGCTCACCACCCCCATATACCTGCCCGTTCGCTTTGGGGTAGGTTCCCAAATCGTGAGGGGCAAAGGGGAACCGCCACCGCTCCGACCCCGCGTAGTTTAAGAGGGGAGTGAGTTGCGCCTTCAAAAGTTTGGTGTTGAACAGTAGGAAGAAGGGCGACGAGGGGTAGGTTACGTCTACTGTACCGATACAGCCGTTACTAAAGTTCTCTTTGGAGAAATAGAGCAGGGTTCCATCCGCATCGACGACCAGTTTGTGCGCGGATATGGCTTGACGAAACGCAAGGCTGGCAATTTGTGCGTACTCCTCCCCACCAATACGCTTTAGGTCGGCGGTGAGTTCTGCATCGAACGCTTTACACTTTTCCAAAATCGCAGGAAGTTCGGCTTCGGCTTTACGGAGGGGTTCGTCAATCTCCGCGCCGTTGCGCCGCCAATAGGGGCGTACCTTACGATAGAAGTACTCTATCGAGAACATATCGTCGTAAGCAAGCAGGAAATGGTGCGAGACCGGCTCTGCCGACACCGACCCCAGATTGCAGGTGTGCGCCATAATGGGCCAGATGTCGCTGGCGGGGCGTGGGTGACGCATATCGTCGCTATCGGGGATTTTGCCGTTTGCCGCAAACCCTCTACGGGTACTCTGGTCGTCGCAGATAACGTTTTTCACATTGGAGTTGCTTTTGGCGGTGAGGTAGCAGTATCCCCAGTCGATACGCAGATTATCTCCCGCTTTCTCCAAAACAGGCTGTTGAAGCGTCCCCATCCGTAACGCCTCCATGTCGCCAATGCGGTAACGCCCCCAAGTTATCTGCTGTTCCGCCTGATTGACCACCAACTCCCCAGATATATCGAAGTAGAGCGTCACTTGATGCGCTTTGCCGTCTGTTGCTTTGACCTCAGAGAGTACGTAGGTAACGGGACGGCTAACCAGTTCGAGGTCGTTGGGCAGTATCGGGCTAAGGTAGGTAAGGGTGAGGTGAATACCCGCGCCCTCAAACTGATAGATGGTACGGGTAGGGGTGACTTCCAAGCCAACTTGGGGCAGAGCGGGGGCTTCGTTAGGCTGAGGCGCAAGAAAGCGGTAACTCTTCCCGTCGATGTTCGCCATACCACACATGGCATGAATAGCACCCGTCCAGTGCCGCGCCCAGTCGTCGGTAAGGCGGTCATTAAAAGACCAGATACTGAAATAGGGGTCGTGTGTCACTAAGGGGACGGCAGGGGGACGAAAAGACACTTTGTTCTCCTTGAGATGATGTAGGGGGGTGAGGGCAAACACAAGGGCAGTAAGCAGTACAGAGAGCGACATGGTTCACAGGTTCCTAGTAAGTTCTAAAGGGTGAGGTACTTTTTTAACACCCATAACTAAGATAGTACCACAAGCCGCCGCCTTTTCTCTATTAAAGACCAAAACTCCTACACGCTATCAGGTACAATCTACTCACATCATCCAACAAAACAACGAGGGCAGAGTGAGAAAAGTTCAAAATATCGGTGTGTTCTGCGGTTCTAGCATGGGGGCGAGTGCCGCCTATACACAGGTAGCACAAGCGTTAGGGCGCGAACTCGCAATTCGTGAGATAGGGCTAGTGTACGGTGGGGGAAATATCGGGTTAATGGGAGTGATAGCCGATAGTGTTATGGAACACGGGGGCAACGTCTACGGCTACATCCCCAAAGCCCTCATGGAGCGCGAACTTGGACATACGGGCATTACAGAACTCCAAATCGTTAGCACCATGCACGAGCGTAAAGCACTCATGGCAGAGAGGTCGCAAGCCTTTATCGCGCTACCCGGAGGCTATGGAACCCTCGACGAACTGTGCGAGATTTTAACGTGGGCGCAGTTAGGAATTCACCACAAACCGGTAGGTCTCTGCAATGTAGAAGGATTCTTCGACCCGTTTCTCACATTCTTAGAGGGAGCCGTTCGAGAGCGGTTTCTGCGCCCCGAACACCGTAACCTTACGGCGGTACACACAGAGGTCGCCCCGCTGGTAGAGGCACTACTCGCAAAAGCGGAGGAGGAGCCTACCCCGCTCGCCAAATGGATTTAGCCGATGATACGCAGACAGTCACAATCTATTGGGTTGAGAGCGGTGGGAGCCGTGCTACTCTCTCTGCTCAGTGGCTCTGCGTCGGCACAAGAGAAGCCTGTCAGTTTTCTAAACCAAGTAGAGCCTATTCTCACACGCAGCGGCTGTAATCAGGGCGCGTGTCACGGCTCGCAGTTTGGTAAGGGGGGCTTCAAACTCTCGTTAGCGGGTTACGACCCAGAGTTAGACTACGAGAGTATTGTGCGCTACGGGCGCGGCAGACGCTTGCAGGGCGTTCAGCCCGCCGCCAGTCTCTTCCTCAAAAAGCCGACCCTTGCCGTACCCCATCTAGGTGGAAAACTCTTCTCTCAAAGCTCGTCGGACTACCGTACCCTTGCGGCTTGGATTGCACAGGGCGCACCAAAGCCCAACCCCAAAGACCCCACTGTAGTGCGCCTTACTGTTACCCCTGAACGCCGCGTACTTCGCCCCAACGAAGCCTACCAAGTACGGGTACGCGCCGAATACAGCGACCACACCACCCAAGACGTTACGGTTCACACTCGTATCAACTCCCTCAACGACGCACTTGCAGAGGCGACCCCCGAAGGTCAGATTACCGCGAAACGGGCGGGGGCTACTGCCATTATGTTACGTTATGCGGGATTGGCGGCGGTCTCTCATGTCGTAGTACCCTACTCTCAAGGTACACCGATACCCGCCGACACCGCCC
>OMJJ01000208.1 GCA_900299305.1 bacterium
GCGTACGAGCCGGTATGGGCGATTGGGACGGGGGAGGTGTGCGCCTCCGATGAAGCAGACCGTGTTTGCGGCGTGGTACGCAGTGCCGTATCTGACCTATACGGCGCAGAGGTAGCGGAAGCGGTTCATATTCAGTATGGCGGTAGCGTGAAACCCGACAACGCGGTAGAACTGCTTGCAAAGCCGAATATCGATGGTGCGTTGGTGGGAGGTGCAAGCCTGAAAGCAACCGATTTCGCCGCGATTGTAAATGCCGCCCCCTAACATCAAAAGCCTATGAAGATTGTCTTTACTACCTTCGGTTCACTGGGAGATGTGAACCCCTATATTGCGCTTGCCAAAGAACTACAGGCTCGCGGACACTCTCCCTCTATTGCCAGCAATGGCGCGTTTCAAAAGCATATTGAGATGGAGGGGATTCCCTTTCACTGCATCCGCCCCGACACTACCCACCTGTTGAACGACACGGAGTTCTTTCGGAAAGTAATGGATGCAAAAGAGGGTCTCTCTTTCCTTCTTAATCAACTGGTGTTTCCCTCATTACGTGAATCGTATGAGGATACCAAACAGGCGATTGAGGGCGCAGATGTTGTTGTAACGAGCCAGCTTACCTTTGGGGCGCACCTGCTCTTAGAGCAGAACAACACCCCTTGGGTCTCGACGGTGCTTGCCCCTGCGGGCTTTGTCTCTGCTCACGATTTCCCAGTTATGGGCGATATGCCCGCTATTAAGTACCTGCGCCACCTCGGTCCGGGGTTTATGAAAGTACTGCTAAAACAGGCGCAGAAAATGCTAGATAGCCAACTTCAGCCCTACTACGATTTTCGGAAGGAGTTGGGGCTACCTGCGGGCAAAAACCCGCTCATTAGTGGGCATCACTCCCCTCAAAAGGTACTGGGGATGTTCTCTCCGCTACTAGCACAGGTTCAGCCGGACTATCCCCCTAATAGCGTGGTAACTGGCTTCTGCCCTTACGACGGTTTTGAGGGCAACGAACTCCCTACCGAATTGGAAGCCTTTTTGAAGAAGGGTGGTGCGCCGCTCGTCTTTACGTTAGGCTCTGCCGCTGTAAATGGCGCAGAAGACTTTTACGATAGAAGTATCGACGTAGTAAAGCGCGTTCAGCGGAGAGCGGTGTTCTTGGTAGGAAAAAACCCCGCAGTCTACCCCAAAAAGCCTTTGGGAAACAACATTATTGCGGTTCCTTATGCCCCCTACTCCAAACTGTTTCCACGCGCCTGTGCGATTATCTCTTCGGGGGGTGTGGGGACTGTATCACAGATACTAGCATCAGGAAAGCCTTGTGTTATCTTCCCATTTGCTCACGACCAGTACGACAACGAGGATAGGGTTTGCCGTTTGGGAGTGGGGCGCGTGATGAGCATGAAGAGCTATACTCCCCTGCACGGCGCGGCAGAGATTTTGCGGTTGATAGGCGAAAACCTCTACCCCAATCGTGCAAAAGAGGTCGCAGAGCAGTTGGCTACAGAGCAGGGTACAAAACGGGCTTGTGACGAGATAGAGGCGATGCAGGGAAAGAGAAGGTAGGACACCAACAAGTTTAGAGGCTACCTCGAAAACGCGCTAACTTCAAAATGAGTTTGTGGAGACGGTGTATTTTGAGCGTTTCAAGATACTCATTTACTGATGTTACGTACTGGTAGGGTGTTTTGATGACTAAAAATGTCCATTGTACTGATACCCCCCCTATTCTCCGTCTCCTTTCCCCCGTTTGAGACGGGAGAAAGGAGTGCTAAGGCGAAATGTGTTCTGTTTTGGTACAGGCAATAAGAAGGCGAAAGCCCTTAGAGACTAGTGCATTTGCCCTTTCTCCTGTGTTCAGCGGGGGAAAGGGTTGGGATAGGTGGCGTTTGCTATACAACAACTACTTTTGGCAAACCCACGAACCTCTGCGTAACATGAGTCATTTATAGAGACCAAGCCTCTCCGTCTCCGCAATCAACTCTTCCATGACTTTTATGCGCCGTACACGCTCGTTCTCCAGAAACTGCATCGCGTCTTCATAGCGCACTCGGCGGCGCGTTCCTATTTTACGATAGGGTAATTTTCCCGTATCCAGTAGTTTAATGAGTGACGTGCGCGAGATTCGCATGAGTTTAGCGGCTTGTAAGGTGGTCAGTTCCGCATCTATGGGAGTGACCGTTTCAGTAAGAGCAGATAGATACATACTAACCCCCTAAGAGTGTGATACATCTTCAAGATACCCTACAAGTACAAAAAATGCAAAGAATACCGCTTGGGAAACGTAGTCCCTACCCTACTACGTGGGTGGGAACTGATTCATTAAGAGGCGCATGGTCTCGCTATAGGGGCTTGGAGCGTGAGATTTCTGGCGAAGAAAGCCGTTTATCGCACCGATTTTACTCTTCGCACGGTCAATTAGCGGGTTACTTCCGTCTACATACGCCCCAATATTGATTAGGTCTTCGGCACTGTGGTAGGTAGCAAGCAGTTCGCGCAAGGTGTCGGCAGAGGCGCGTTGTTCGGGGGCAGTTATCTGGGGCATGACGCGGCTCACGCTCTGTAGCAGGTCGATAGCGGGATAGTGTCCCTTATGGGCAAGAGAGCGCGTAAGCACGATATGCCCGTCCAGAATACCACGCACCGCGTCTGCTACGGGTTCATTCATATCGTCGCCCTCTACCAGTACGGTATAGAGTCCGGTGATACTGCCTGTGCCGTTATCCGAAGTGCCGGCGCGTTCTAGCAGGCGGGGAAGCATAGCGAACACGCTGGGGGTATAACCGCGTGTGGCAGGTGGCTCTCCTATCGCAAGCCCCACTTCGCGTTGGGCGAGGGCAAGGCGCGTTACCGAGTCCATCATCAGCATTACGCTTTTGCCTTGGTCTCTAAAGTATTCGGCAATAGCCGTAGCCACCAGGGGGGCTTTGATTCGTACTAGGGCAGGTTGGTCGGAGGTTGCGATAACGACTACAGAGCGGCGTAGCCCCTCCTCTCCCAAACTCTCTTCTATAAAATCGCGTACCTCTCTACCGCGCTCTCCGACCAGTGCTATCACGTTTACGTCGGCACTGGAACTTCGGGCTATCATTCCCATAAGGGTACTTTTTCCTACGCCCGACCCCGCGAAGATACCCATACGTTGCCCCTCTCCAAACGTCAAACAGCCGTCCAAAACCCGCACCCCTGTATGCAGAGGGCGCGTAATGCGTGGGCGGGTTAGCGAATTGGGGGGCTGATTATTGACGGGGTAGGTGTGTCTTAAATCCGGTGAGGGGAGGTTGTCCATAGGCTCTCCCAAACCGTTGAGCATCCGCCCTAGCAGAGCATCCCCTACCCCAACCTCTAGGGTTCGGCGTGTTGCAACGACTTCGCTTCCGGGCTTTATGCCCTCCATCACACCCAACGGCATGAGCAGAACACGCTTATCCCGAAACCCTACGACCTCCGCTTTAATGGGGGGCTTAGAGGGGTCGTAGTGGTTGGCGCGGTCATAGTAGATTTCACAGATTTCGCCAAGCATCGCAGGAGGACCTATCGACTCGATAACCAGCCCGATAACTTGCGTCACCTTTCCGTTTTGTCGTACCGGATTCGAGTAGAGCAGTTTACGGCGATACGGCTCTGTGTCTAGATCAAAGGGGGCTATGTCGGGAAAGGAGAGTAGGGTTCCTTGCATGGCTATTCGTCTCCTTCGGTGCCTTGCCCCAGAATTTCGGGGATAATGTGCATCTGCGTCTCTATTCGTGCGTCGATGTTACCGGCTTCAGTCTCCAGAACACAGCCGCCGCGCCCTACCCGCCTATCTTCATTGATTTCGAGGTGCTTTATTCCGTCGAGGAGTTCTAGTATCTCGGTACGGTAGTTGCGAACGGTCTCTAGGTCGGCGGGGTTTACCCGAATACGGAGAGTGGTTCCCTCGGCTACGCGGCGCATGGCGTTTTGCACCGTAGCGACAACGAGATTCTTGTTCTCTTCGGTCTCTACCTTGATGATATGGCGTACTGCGTCGGAGGTGAGTTGTATCATCTGGGGTTCCATCGTCTCCCACACTTTTAGGCGTTCTGCCTCAATGTACTCCAAAAACGCCTCTATGTCGGCGCGGTAGAAGCCCCGTTCCCTCTCGAATTCGGCACTGAGATACTCGTTTGCTTGTGCGCTGGCTTGCGAATATCCGTCTTCGTAGCCGTTTTGGAACCCTGCCTCTTGCCCCTCCTGATACCCGCTCTGATACCCCGTCGCCAGTGCCTCTTCTATCGCTTGTGCGATGCTCTGCTCTCGTATCTGTTTTACCTCTTCCCGTGCCTCGTTCAGAATACGGTCAGCCTCGTTCTGTGCTTCTGCAACTAGAGACGCGGCTCTCTGTTCCGCACTCTCTACCATCTTGCTCTCTTGAGTCACAATGTCTTTTACATTGGGGAAGTCCATCGGGGAGATAGAGGTTCCCCCTTTGGGCGGCTCCCACATACGGCGCGGCTCTTCACACTTTGCTTCGACTACGGTAAACCATGGCTTAGGTTGAGGCGCAGTAGATACGGCAGGTTTGCACATCTGCGCCAGAGGGGTGAAGGATGGGTTAGGCGACAAATTCGTCTCCTCCGCCACCGCTTCCACGGCTGATAACCAGTTCTCCTGCCTCTTCTAGTCGGCGGATAATACCCACGATGCGCTGTTGCGCCTCCTCTACGTTCTTCAGGCGAACCGGTCCCATAAACTCCATCTCTTCGCGCAGGTTGTTGGCGGCGCGTTCGCTCATGTTCTTGAAGATGCGGTTCTGAACCTCTTCGCCAACCCCCTTGAGGGCAAGTGCCAGCTCTTTAGAGTCGACTTCGCGCATGACCTTCTGGATGGAGGGGTCGTCGAGAGTGTTGATGTCTTCAAAGACAAACATTAGGTTCTTCACTTCGTCGGCGAGGTCGGGACTGGATTCGGAGAGCGATTCCAAAATGGTTCGCTCGGTGGTGCGGTCTACCCAGTTCAACACATCGACCAGGCTCTTCACGCCTCCCACATCAGTAAACGCTTGAGAGGTCATAGCACTCGCCATTTTGCGCTCTAGCACTCGCTCCACTTCACGAATAACCTCTGGGGGAGTTCTATCCATAATCGCAATACGGTGTGCGACCTCTGCACGTAACTCTTGAGGAAGCCCAGAGAGAACGGTTGCCGCCTGATTGGGCGCGATATGTGCGAGAATAAGGGCAATGGTTTGAGGATGCTCGTCACGTAGGAAGGTAATTAGTTGCGTCATGTCTGCCTTCTTTAGAAAGTCAAAGGGCATTATCTGTAGTGCCTGTAGCACTTTGCTCAGTATTTCGGCGGCGCGTTCCTTCCCAAAAGCGGCTTCGAGGGCGAGTTTGGCTTGGTCTACCCCTCCTTCCGCAATCACTTCCCGCGCCATACACATCTCATAAAACTCACCAATCACTTGGCGGCGCATTTCGGAGGGGATACGCCCCAAACGTGCAATCTCTAGCGTAAGTGCCTCTACATCCTCGTCGGACATATGCTTGTAGATACGCGAGATGGCTTCGGGACCGAGGGCGACCATAAGCACGGCGGCTTTGGCACGAGTGGTCATGGGGGGTGGTGTAGCGATTCGGCTCATGCGTGTCTCCTTCCTATATTCCTTCGGATGTCCAAGTACGAATCAGAGCCGCTACGTTTTCGGGCTTCGATTTTACAAGTTGCATAATGCTTTCGAGGTAGATTTCATACTCCTCTTCGTTGCCATTGGGTGTATCGAGTAGGGAATCCATCGGCACAGTGATACCGCCCTCGTCTAGCGTAAGTTCGCTAGAGGTCGTTGCACCGTTGTCACCGTTGTAGCCTCCCCTACCGCTAATCTCCATGACTACCGCCTCGTCCCCATTGTAGTCTTCCGCAACAACACCCTCTTGGGTCTCGGCAGAAGTTAGAAGCGGGCTATTGGCTTCGAGGGCGAGAGTGGCTCCGCCTGCCCCTGCCCCCGCAAGAGCCATATTGTTGGGTAAGTAGCGCACGGTGGACGCTTTCTTTAAGGCACGCCATAACAAGAAGAGACAGAGCACCATAAGTACAAGGGGTACTGCTAGTGAGAGAATGTTTCGCATCCGCTCTGATTGAAGAGCCTCTGCACTGGCTTTTGCGGCGTTCTGCTCTTCGCTGTGGTCGAAGGAGACCTGAGATACCGTTACCACTCGGTTGGTATCGTTTGGGCTACCCCCGATAGCGGTAAGCAGGGTTTGGCGCAGAGCATCTACCTGTGTTGTCGCGATTTTGTCATCGATTAACGCACTAACGGTCAGTTTCTCAATACGTCCGGGGGCTTTTACGGTCTCGGTTTCGGTGGTGGTGGGAATAGATTTGGTCGTGGTCTGCTTGTTACTATAGTTTCCGTTTCCGCTCTGGTTTCCCGAATTATAGACGGGGGTTCCTGTGTTGTTTCCGGGTGTGTTTGCGTTGGTTCCGGGGGGTACTGCGGCGGGAGGGTTACCGGTAAGCGTCTCTTCAGAGGAGGTCTTTTCGGTAGTAGCACCAGGCGCGACTTCGTGAGTAACGGTCTTCACTTGGTCGCCGTTCAGTTCGAGGTTTACCATCACCACCGCTTTGCCTACACCAAGCACTTTATCTACGGTTGCTTGGAGTTCGGCACGCTTCGCCTCTGCTAGTGCTTTCTCCTGTTTTACGCGCTCGTTGCTTACATCTACACCCGTTTTAGAGGGGTCATAGAGTTGGTTGCCTAGCGAGTCTACCACACTAATTTTGTCTTCTCGTAGCCCCGTGTAAGACATCTGGGTAAGGCGCATTATCGCATGAATGTTTTCGGGGGTAAGGCTGAAACCGGGCTTGAGGCTAACCACTACGGAGGCGGAAGCCTCTTTCTTTTGGCTGGTAAAAGGAGAGTCGTCGGCGGCGGCGATGTGTACAATGCTAGAAGCAACGGGTTTTAGGGTGTTGATACTCTTGGAGATTTCCCGCTCGGTAGACTTGATAGAAATACTACGCTCTTTTTCGGGAGTGTTTAGAAAACCAGACTTATCTTCGGCGGCGGGGGCGTTTGCGGTTTCGGCGGGCAGCCCATCGCTAATCAGTTTTAGGCGGAGTTCGTCCCGCTTCTGAACGGGTACGGAGATAGTGGTTCCGCCAGTACCCAAACGGTAGGCAACGCTCTGCTCTTTGAGTTTTTCCGAGATAGCGTTGGCATCTTTGGGCGAGAGGTTATCAAAGAGTACCGTGTATTCGGGCGCACTTGCCCAAAACAGAAACCCTATCAGAGCCAGCAGGGCAGTCGCGGATGTCGCCACCAGAATTATCTGGTTGTTTCGCCCTAAGTTCGTCCATTTTTCGCGTATCTGATTCCACATTCCTTGTAGTTACCTTCCCTATCCCTAAGTTGCTTCCACCACTCCCCTCTTTGTAATGAGGGGTAGACTACATACTGGTTCGCATAATCTCTTGGAACCCATCTACAACCTTGTTTCGCACCTGCACCGCCATACTAAGCATAACCCCTGCCTCTTGAGAGGCTATCATCACCTCATGCACATCCAGTTTGTCTCCTGCGGCAAAACGTGTATTGAGGTCAGCGGCGTGCATCTGAGACTTATTCACCTCTGCCAACGAATCGGAGAGTACCTGCCCAAAACTTTTGCTCTCCTGCCCCGTCGTCTTCGCGCCGATAGAGGGAAGCGTACTGCGGTTGATGTCTCCAAGCGACTGTAGAGTAAGGGCGGTAGGGTCGATTCGCATAACACACACTCCTTAATCACGCTTAGGCGCGACCAATCTCCAGTGCTTTCTGCTCCATCTGTTTTGCAGAGTTTATGGCGGTGATACCCGCTTCGTAGGAGCGAGTGGCAGAAATCATGTCTACCATCTCGGTAATGGGTTCTACGTTGGGCATTCTTACATAGCCCCGTGCGTCTGCATCGGGATGACCGGGTTCGTAAACCATTTTGAAGTCGCGTTGCATATCGGGCTGTACCGAAATCACGTTTACGCCCTTCCCCGCCGAGTTCGTTTTGCTACCGCAACGGGCGTTTGCCAGCATAGTAGAGAACGGGGTATCCTCACGAGCGGCAAAAACCACCTCCTGCCTTCGGTACGGCTGACCGTTGGCAGTTCGGGTGGTGTTTGCGTTAGCGATATTGTTGCTGATAACATCGAGGCGAAGCCGTTCTGCCGTCAAGCCCGATGCGCTGATGTGGAGAGAGTTGGAAATAGGCATGATATGCAAGACCTCCTAAGCGTTTAGCGTCCGCCGCTGATAACCGATTTGAGTGCGCCGTAGTAGCCGCCTACCGATTGAGAGAGAACTTCGTAACGCAGGGTGTTTTCGGCGAGAGCCACCGATTCCGATTCGAGGTTGACGTTGTTGCCGTCGGTGCGGGTACTGGTTCCCCCAACCGTAACAATTTGAGGGCGTACATTGGAGATTGCGGTATCGCCGTTTACGCCCCCTTCGTTACGTTTTTGGATAGCACCGAACAGTTGGGATTCAAAGAGAACCTCTTGCCGCTTATAGTTGGGGGTGTTGGCGTTGGCAAGGTTATGCGAGATAACCTGCTGGCGAAGTGCGGAAGCGTCTAGGGCGCGGGTCTGTGCGAAGTAGGTATCACCACCAAAAATTTTATCGAACATCGGCGAATTCCTCAGAGTGGAGTGTTAACTTATATAGATATTGTTGGAATTCGTAAGAAGAAATCTCATAATTTTTTTGCCTCTCTTTTCTCTAAAATAGCCTTCTCTTCCCTTATGTACGCCTACCAGTCAGCCAATAATACAGGCACATTTGCGAGTATCTCGCATTTGGGCTTGTATACTACTAAGAGTACAAAGCCCCTCACACAAAACACACTTGCCCACGAAGCAGACAGAAATACCCTGATGTATTTCACGAATACTACAGGAGCCGTTTCAAAATGCAACACCAAAAACAGTCCCTCTGCCAACTCTATCGGATGAACTCCGATAACATCCGCCGCCGTGTCGACTTTGCGGGGCTAACTCCGAGCTATGTACGCTCGCTTGCTTCGCTTGCAAACTGGGGGAAAAGGTATGTGCCGCGCATAGCCAAAGAGTTCTACGACTTTCAGTTCTCCTTCCCCGAATCTCGCCGCTTCTTCGAGGAGTATGCAAAAAAGCGCGGAGTCTCGCTAGACGAACTACGCAATACGCTAGAAAAAGCGCAGACCCGCTACCTCACGAGCATCTTCGAGGCGGCGGCAAACAACGACTTTGGTACTGCCTATTTTGAGAACCGCCTCTTCGTGGGTCAGGTACACAATAAAATAGACTTACCTCCTAAGTGGTACATCGGTAGCTATCCCCTCTTCTTCTCCCTATTTCGACGCTATATCTGGCGTTCGTATTTCTATCGCCCTCGTACCGCATTTCGAGCAGAGCAGGCTCTGCTGATGGTGTTTAACCTAGACATCCAAGCCATAAGCGATAGTTTTACGTTGGATATGATGGAATCGGCGGGAATGGATTTGGTAAACGTGCCCGTAGCCGACGGGAAAGACCTCACGGAGTACATCGGATATATCAAGAATGCTTTTGCAGATGAAATCGCTACCATTGCGGGGGCTTTGGAGCAAGGCGACCTTACCATCTCCATAGAGCCACGTTCTGACAAGGATATTATTCGTGTTGCCCTCAAAGATATTGTCTCTAGTCAGCGCACTATGATACGCCAACTACGTGAAAATGGAGAACACCTCAAAGCCACCGCAGAGATACTATCGCGGGGGGCAGAAGAGAGTGGAGAGGCAACAGGGCAGATTGCCCACGTCATTCAAGAGATGACCATGGGTCTGAACCAACAAGCAGAGAACAGTACCTCCACCGCCGTTGCCATGCACAGTATGAATGAACTCATTCAAGATGTAGGGAAAAGTTCTAAAGAGCAGTACGATGCAAGTAGCCATGTACTCGCCTCTTTCTTCCAAATCTCTAAAGCGGTGGAATCGGTGGCACTAGGCGCGCAAAGTGGTGCAGAGCGTGCACTCGACTCGTCGCAGAAAGCCGGGCAAGGGGCAAGTGCTGTTGAGGAGAACATCCAAACAATGGCATCTATCCGAGAAAAGGTCGGTATCTCTGCACAGAAAGTAGAGGAGATGGGTAGGCAATCGAAGCAGATAGGCTCTATTGTAGAGACTATCGACGAGATAGCCAATCAGACCAACCTGCTGGCACTCAACGCCGCTATTGAAGCCGCCCGTGCGGGTACACATGGAAAAGGGTTTGCGGTGGTTGCCGACGAAGTTCGTAAACTTGCCGAGAAATCCACGGTTGCCACTCGCGAAATCGGTCAGTTAGTGCAGAGTATCCTAAGCACGGTAGAGGATGCGGTCTCTGCCATGAACATAGGGGCAAAAGAGGTTCAGGTTGGTATGGAGGGTGTTACCAACTCTGGTAAGGTGTTTCAGGAGATTTTGCGAGCCGTTGAGGGGGTTGGGCAACAGGTAGAGAGCATTGCCGCCTCTGCCCAAGAGATGAACGCAACCAATACCGAACTGGCGCAATCTATGCACCGAATGAGCGAACTTTCGGAAGCCAACTTGGAAAATGTGCGTACTATGGCACAGAAATCAGACGAAGTACTGTGTGCTGTAGAACAGATAGCGGCAGTAAGTGAGGAGAACGGGGCGGCTTCCGAAGAGGTAAGTGCAACCACAGAAGAACTGTCTGCTCAGTCGGCAGAGGTCGCTCGCTCCGCCAACGAACTAAACAGCCTCTCCAAACTTCTCCTAGAGCAGATACAGAGGTTCAAACTTCCAGAAGAGAACGATACTCCTTTGAAGTTACGCAGAGTAGCCTAAAAAACTAAGAGCCTTTGAAAGACAGTAGGTCTCTCTCTTTAGGAGAGCCTACTGTTTTTTTGTGGGGTATATCGCAATACGGTGGTCAGAGAACATAACCCCAGAGGTCATACTCATATCACCTAGCAGGTCACGCTTGGGCATATGGCACGTAGTACAGTTTGCTGTAGTGTTCACACGGCAGACTTTGCCGGGTGCAGTGGTTGCGGAGGGCTTAGAGGTCGGGGAGTGGCAAGAGAGACAGGCTTTGGCGTAGAGAGCAAGGTCTTTCGAAGCGTTGGTGTGGGGGTCATGGCAGGTTGAACAGGAGATTTTTTCGCCGCCTTCCAAAAAGCAACGGCTCTTCATTAGCCCGTAAGGTTGAAAGCGATTCGTCATTTTAGACATGGCAGGAGAGCCTTTTACATCCTGTTCTAACAGGTGGCACTTTCCACACATCGTATTTAGGTCACGAGCACTCTTTGTCTGGAAGTGCACCATCTTCTTATCTGTCTCCCCTGCCTGTACCGCCTTAATATGAGGTTTACCCGCCCCATGACACGACTCGCACCCCACCCCAAAAAACTCTTGACGCGGGGTATAGGTGTTTTTGGACATGGCTATCGAGTGGCAACCGATACACTTCCGCGACTGAACAAGATTCCCGATATTTCCTGCCGCGGCAGGGTCTTCCATCTTCTGACCAGGAGTAATGTCCCACTTATGCCACTCTGGAAAGTAACTCATCTTCATCTCTACCACGTTTTTCCCCTCAAGCATACTCGCAAACGACATACCATACTTTCCCGAACCGAAGATAAGTTCGAGGGGCCAGAGTTGGTATTTGTCGGGTTGACCGGGTGGAGTCACCTCAAAGAAGTACTGCTTGTCTTTCTCTACAAGGGCGTACTGCGTGTTGTTGATTTTACCCACTGGGGGTACTTGAGTACCGAGTGCCCCTTTTGTCATGGGGCGCAAACTGCGAACATGGTAGGTGTCGTGTTGCGCCTCAAACTCCTTTGCATGACACGCCTTACACGCCTCGTTCCCAACAAAGTCGGCAATGTCGCTCTCTTCCACTTTGGGGGGCGCGGGAACCGTTGGGGTGTTGCAGGAGGCGAGAAAGAAGACAAGCACCAGCAACAGGGTTCCCGCTACGAGCGTCCCTAGAGAGTGCTTTTGGTTCCATTGGAAGGGTTTGAACACGACGGGAGCCTTCTACCTCTTCTTGGCTTTGGATACTTGGAAACGGGTTGGATTAACGCGGTGCTTTATCGCAGGGGCGTGAACACTTACGCCTTTTATGCTGTGCCAGAGAATATCGTTCAACTCTTTGTCTGGTAGCGACTCCTCTTGTAGCACATCTATCAGCCGCTTGCTGTCTTTTGCACGGTAAGCGGTGGCGCGGTTGGTTTCGGTGGCGATAGCACGGCTGGGCATAATGGCAGTATACGGTTCTAGGTTATCCGCAGACTTCCCAAAGACACTAATGGGGCTTGCCAACGCATCATAGAGGCAGAGCGGGGGCAAGTTGAGAAGCATCTCCATTGTGGTTAGCATACTATCGGTGTTGTAGAAACGGCTATCTACCGTACCCCGCTTGATGTAGGGGCTAATAACAAACGCGATAGAGCGGTGCGCGTCTACGTGGTCGTAGCCATCTTGTGCATCGTCCTCTACCACACAGATAGCGGTCTCTTTCCAGTAGGGGCTGTGGCTTACCGCCTCTACAACCTGCCCTACTGCAAAATCGTTATCAGCAACCATGCCGCGGGGAGTGAGTGCGCCGTTGGTGGTTCCGCGAGTGTGGTCACGGGGGAGGCGTAGCATAGTAAACTGAGGTAGGTTTCCGTTTTGTACGTAGGCATCGAACTCCCTTTTCCACTCCGCAAAGCGGTTTGTGGAGCCAAACTTACCGTAGGATTTGCGCTGTTCTGCCTCCGTAAAACCGTACTTCTGCCCAAGTTCACTATCGGGATAGGTAAGGTCGTAACGGCGGTAGTTCAAATCGGTATGTCCTTGTAGTGCTTTCAGGTTGGGAGTGTTGTCGCTACCGGGTCTGCGCTTTTCATCGTCTTCATCAGGAACCCCTTTAGCAAGCGGAGCAGAGAAACTCGCATAGAACCCGTAGTTCCGATAGGAGACTCCCTTGCGCTTACACAAGTCCCAGATATAACCCCCTGCGGCTCGTGCTACATCCGGCAAGCCTAGCAGTTCGACGGGAGAGCCGTTGTTTGCCCCCTCAAAGTCGTAGTCTCTACCGCGTCCGCTATAGTTGTACACGGTATTACGAGAGGTGTAGGGAGAGACCATTCCCGCAACTGTCCAGTTCCAGCCGTCCGCCGAGACCTCTGCACAGCAGTAGAAGTTATCGAGGAGTACAAAGCGTTCCGCAAGAGCGTGAAGGTTAGGAGTTACCTCTTTTGGGAAGAGGCAGAGCGACTTGTCGCCGTTGCCTATTGCGAGGTCGCCAAGCACTTGATCGTAGGTACGGTTCTCTTTGATGATATAGATAACGTGCTTTATACCGGGGTTGAGGAAGCCTTTACGCTTTTGTGCCATCATCTCACGTACCGACTGCGCCGAAATAAGATGGGGCTTGCGGGTGGTGTCGGCTAACAGCGAAGCCACGTCTACCCTCTGAATATCCCCTTCGATTATATCTTGAATGTACTGTCCCCACCCCTTTACATCCTTGCTATTGGGATTACGTACCTGTGTCCCCTTCGCATTGGTGACAAAAA
>OMJJ01000209.1 GCA_900299305.1 bacterium
CCCCAGTGTTGGGGTACGGCGCAACTTAGCGGGCGATATTGTAGAGGAACCTGCCCCCTCCGCTCCGCCCTCTTATGTGGGCGGTGGTATGCCGCCTGCCCAACCGCGTCCCCCTATGCCTTCTACTCCCAAAGTAGACCATATCCGTATTGACGTACCTGCGAAAAAGTCCTCTAGCGGGGGCATGATTGCGTTGGTGGTGGTACTGGTCGCGGCTTTGGCGGGGGGCTTCTGGTGGAAATCGCAAAACAGTTCCAACCCCAAAGAGAACACTGAGAAGTTTTTCAAAGCGGTACTCTCGAAAGACTATGCTACTGCGTATAGCCTTCTTCACATCTCTGACGCAGATAAGTCCAAAATGGCGAGTGCCGACGACTTAAAGAAAACGATGCAGACCAAATACGATATTCCCGGACTAGGACAAAAAAGCCAAGAAGATATAAACGAGATGGCGAACATCAAAATTGGCGGCTATGGCGAACCTAAAATCGACGGCGACAAAGCCACCGTGAACGTCGATATTCAGGGGAGTATTGCGGGGCAGACCTTCGATAAAAAGGTAGACATTCCCCTTGTGAAAGAGGGCGGAGTGTGGAAAGTAGGCGGTGGAGTCGGCAACCTTATGGGCGCAGGAAGTATGAAGTAGTCTGCCGTGCGAAAAGTGCTTCCGAAAGTTGAAAACTGTTTGAACTGCGGGGAGATTGTTCAGGAGAGGTACTGCCCTAAGTGTGGGCAGGAGGCTATCAACTGTACGACCTCCCTGCGCCCTCTGCTGTCGGAAGTGATGGCAGAGGTGCTAAGTTTCGATTCTAAGTTGGCACACACCGTTGTCCCGCTCTTCTTTCGTCCCGGTCTGCTTACGATAGACTATAACTTGGGAAAGCGGGTGCGCTACCTCTCCCCTCTCAAAATCTACCTCTTTATGAGCATTGTGTTCTTCTTGCTACTAGCTTGGACAATGAGCGGTACAAAGTCCCCTCCCATCAACATCAACCTACCCAGTGAAAAGAGCGAGGCATGGAAATCGGGTAAGGGCGTTACCATGAATGCAAGGGGAGTTAATATAGAGCCGGACGACCTCCCCCCTAGCCTAGAGAAGTACGGTGCTTGGCAAAAAGACCCCAAAAACACGCACAAAGATTCGCGCTGGGAGCAGTTTGTAATACGCAAAGTGCTACGAGTAAAGGAGAACCCACAAGGCTACTCCGGTGAGTTTGTCAACAGCGTCCCCAAAGCGATGTTCTTCCTGCTTCCTCTGTTTGCTCTTCTGCTAAAACTCATCTACACCCGCTCGAAACGCTACTACGTGGAGCATCTCGTCTTTTCGTTACACGTTCACGCCTTCGCGTTTGGTATGCTTACCCTCATGCTGATACCGGCACTGCACCCCCTCATGCCCTATTTTGTCCTCTGGATAGTTCTCTACCTGTTCTTGGCGATGCGGCGCGTATACGCTCAGGGCTGGCTGAAAACAGGGGTAAAGATGTCTATTTTGGGCTTCTGTTACCTGTTTTTGTTGGTATTTTCCGTTGTGTTGGCGGGTATATTGGCTCTGGTCAGTTTTTAATCCCTCTATATACTCTATTATATAATCAAGGCAGATAGGTCATGCCTTATAAAGGAGGCTTGGCATTCTACCCCCATACATACCATTGTGCCAAAGAGTAACGTTAAGCAACTTGACAGAAAGTTCTATGCTATAATATACTAAACCAATCAATACAAATACGGAGAAACATTTATGACAAAAGCATGGCAACAAACAGGCTGGTTGACCGAAAGCCTGCCAAAATGTGCGTCCACTTTTCGGAACGCAGGAGAGAGGGGATTTCCTGACTGGGTTATAGTTCAATTTCATGTTGAGCCAGCACTAGCTGAGTTAAAAGATATGCGGGCAGTCTCGGAGATATTCCCAACACGCACGAAGGCACTAATAGATTCCAAACTACGCGCTAAATCGATCGATCCTTCCGCTGATGAGAAAGGTCACATGGGCGTATGGCGAATAAATAGTAAGGGTAAAACCCTATGGCAAACTGTCGTTCCTAACATCTATTTGCCAAGATAGTCGCTTTCCAAAAGGAGACCGATATGCCTCTCATTATATGTCCCGATTGCCACAAAGAAATATCAGATAAAGCTCCCACCTGCCCGCATTGTGGACATCCATTCACCCCTCAAACGATTCAAGGTACTGCCAAAACAGAAGGCATTTTCATGCAATCGCTGAACTGTGGTTGTTACTTTATCCTTGCTTTTGTTGGTTTTCTTATACTACTCGGAATTCTCTCGGTCACATCGCATAGCAAGTAAAACCATATTCTTTACTACCGCATAGGGCAACCGTATTACTCTTAGAGGTTGTGTGATTGTAGGTGGTAATTCTCATCACCTACCTCTTTTACAATGTGATTGCCCACTCCACCTTAATCCCGTCATCAAGCAGGAGTTTTGTTATAAAGGCGCGAATAGTCCTTTGCAATCATTAAGGAGGCTTCTATTTTGGCACTAGAGACACGTGTGTTAGGGCGTACTGGCATTGAGGTAACGGCGTTGGGCTATGGAGCGATGGAGGTACGCGGGTCGCGTATCTGGGGTGGTCGCCCCGTTACGGAAGCGCAAGCCGATACCATTCTAAACGCGGTACTGGATAACGGCATCAACTTTATCGACACCGCAAACGACTATGGGCGTAGTGAAGAGTTCATTGGAAAATACCTCTCACATCGCCGTAGCGAGTACACGCTTGCTACCAAATGCGGTTGTACCGTCGTGCATCGGGACGAAAACACCGACGACACCCCGCACGTATGGACTCGCGAAAACCTGTTTCGGGGGCTACACGAGAGCCTAGAGCGCATGAAAACCGACTACGTGGACGTAATGCAACTGCACAATCCAAGCGTGGAGCAGGTAGAGCAAGGCGACCTTATCT
Source organism: bacterium (assembly GCA_900299305.1). GTDB lineage: Bacteria > Armatimonadota > Chthonomonadetes > Chthonomonadales > Chthonomonadaceae > CAIJLM01. The sequence continues at coordinate 2,936 of OMJJ01000209.1, forward strand.
CGGTGCTACAAGAGATGAAACAGCAGGGCAAAGTGCGCTGGATTGGCTGTTCCTCTACGTTACCCCACATCACCACCTACATCGAATGGGGGCTGTTCGATGTCTACCAGATTCCCTACTCCGCGCTGGAACGCGCCCACGAAAACGCCTGTAGCCAAGCGGCACTCTCTGGGGCAGGAGTTATCAATCGCGGAGGGGTGGCACGGGGAGAACCCGGCGTTGGGCTAGGAAATACCGATAGATGGAAGAGTTTCGAGGCGGCGAACTTAGATGAACTACGTGAAGAGGGTGAATCGCGCACGGCTTTTCTGTTGCGTTTCCTACTTTCGCATCCGCATATTAGTACTACCATTGTGGGAACACTGATACCGGAACACCTTACTGAAAACGTGGCTCATGCCGCCAAAGGTACTCTCTCTGCGGAGGTATATGCAGAAGCAAAACGAAGGCTGGATGCGGTGGGAGAAGTGCCGCAGTCCTAGTGTTTTTGGGGAGGATAGGGGTACTGTAAATAGGTGAGTATATGCAATACAAAGCACGGTAGTCACTTGTAATGAGGTTAAAACCCACCCCTTTCCAACCTTTCCCCTTTGCAAGGGGAAAGACCAATGCACCACTGACAAAAGGCTTTCTACCTCTCAAAACTGAGCAGGAAGAAGTGAATTGCAAGTCTCCCCTTGTTTTTAAGGGGGAGATTTAGAGGGGGTTAAGACCTTCCAGTTTCGCACCTCTTTTTGTAGGTGTGTAGAAGCGGAGTGTTTAATCTCAAATCCTTTTACATTGCAATCATTTCTTATCATACTCATACCACCTGTTTTTTGAGGGGAGGGTAACATGAACAAGAAGGTCTTAGTGGGGTTGGGTATTAGTTTCGGCTTTCCGGTACTGGTTTACCTGATACTAGACCGTTCGCTATTTCGAGGTGATATGCCGTTTGGTTACTTGCTAGTGGCACTTGCCATCCCAACAGGGTGGATTCTTGGACTGGTGTCTGCTCTCCTTATGCGAGATAGATAACCCCCCTTCACTCTGTTGTCTATACTGCATCTAAGGAGTGTCCTGTGCCAAAAGGAGTTAAGATAGAGGAGATAACAGTTGGTACGGGTTCTGTAGCACTCCGGAATACCGCCATTCGTATCCGCTATAACGGCTATTTGAAGAATGGTGTTCTGTTTCAAAAGGACTTTGAAGATACTATCACCCTCTCACGCCGAGATGTCATTGCGGGGCTACGCTATGGCATTGAGGGGATGCGGGAGGGAGGGTGTCGTAAAATGTGTATTAGCCCCCATCTTGGCTATGGTGAACAAGGCATACCGGGTATGATTCCACCTAATGCTGTGTTGATTTTCGTTGTCGAACTGCTAAAGGTCTTCCCTTAACAAAGGCAAGTTACAATGCTTATAGCAAAGCGGGATAGGGACGAACCCAACAAGGAAAAATGATGCCCGAACTATCCTTCCTAGAAAAACTACAGGCGGCACCCCAAGCCTCGTTTCATGTGCTAGATGCCGCCAAAGCAAAACGTATGAACGCGGCAACACTGTTCATTCCTAGCCCCGTAGAGGTAGCAAAGGCTATCTCCGAGATACCTGTGGGAGAGACACGAACGATTTTAGAGTTGCGCCGTGAACTCGCCGCAAGTGCAAATGCCGATACCGCCTGCCCCGCAGTCACCATTAAATACTGGAAATGGATGGCTCACGCTCAGGTGGAGGGTGCTGGCTTGGACTATGCAGATGTCCCTTGGTGGCGCGTGCTGAAAGACGGCAAGCCTAGTCGGCATATGCCCGGCGGGGTAGAGGCGCAGGTCGCTCTGCTAAAAGCGGAAGGTGTTCCTGTGTAACGAGGTGCTTTATGAGGCGAATTTTCCCCTATACGGCTCTATTATCACTACTCTTACTCGCTGTACGTGGAAACGCGCAGACAGTGAAAGGAGACCTCTCGACACGCGCTCTTGCGATACTCCGTGAGAACTGCGTCTCGTGTCATGGGGCGCAAAAGATGTCGGGGCTAGATTTACGCTCCCGAAGCGGGGCAGTGGCAGGGGGAAAACGGGGGGTAGCCTTAGTATTAGGTAGTCCCGAGAAGAGTCGCCTCTTCCGTTTTGTAGCGGGTTTGGAAAAGACGCAGATGCCCCCCGCGAAGCCCCTTTCGTCAGCACAGATAGCAACCCTTAAAACGTGGATACAGAGCGGGGCAAAGTGGGACGACAAAGGCAAGATAGAGGGTACCTTCTGGTCGTTTCGCCCTGTGGTGCGCCCCGCAGTTCCCCGTAAGCCCTTCGCAAACCCTATCGACTCGTTCCTGACCGCAAAACTAGAGCAGAAAGGGTTATCCCTCTCCCCACCAGCCGATAAGCGTACCCTGTTGCGCCGTGCCTATTTCGATATACTAGGGCTACCCCCAACCCCCGAAGAGGTACAGTCCTTCCTCGCAGATACCCCCCCAAAAGCCTTTGAAAATGTGGTAGACCGCCTACTCGCCTCCCCCCACTACGGCGAGCGATGGGCAAGGCACTGGCTGGATGTGGCGCGGTATGCCGAAAGCAACGGCTTCAAAACGGATGAAAAACGCCCCAATGCGTGGCGGTATCGCGACTACGTGATAGAGGCTCTCAACTCGGATAAGCCTTATGACCGCTTTATCAAGGAGCAGATTGCTGGAGACGAACTCTATCCCCAAGACCTCTCCGCACGAATCGCGACGGGGTTCTGCTCACATTGGCCCGACGAAAGTAACGCCCAAGACCTTCGCCAACGTCGTCAAGACATCCTAAACGACCTCACCGACACCCTCGGCGCGACGGTGCTAGGGCTTACGGTGGGCTGTGCTAAGTGCCACGACCACAAGTACGACCCCATCCCGCAAAAAGACTACTTCCGCCTACAAGCCTTCTTTGCAGGGGTACGCCCCCGTGAAGACCTCGTGCTTCTCTCCTCTAATCAGCATACCGACTGGCAACGCCAACAAGCCGATTGGGAGGGCAAAACCAGTTCCATTCGTACCCAACTCGCGACCCTCGAAGAGCCAGTTCGGAAACGCTTCTTCGAGAGCAGAAAGGGACGGTTCCCTAAAGAGGTTCAAGAGGCGATAGAGACAGTTCCTGCCAAGCGTACCTCTCTACAGTGGCTACTCTACCACAAGGCACTGCCCCAACTAGAGATGACCGAAGGGGACGTAGCAAGCGGTGTAAACAGCGAGAAAGCAGAAGTCAAGAGCCGTTGGAAAGAACTCCGCAAGCAACTCGACTCGTTCCGCAATCTCAAGCCCGACCCGCTTCCGCTAGGGCAAGGTATTACCGATGTGGGCGCAGAGGTTCCGAAAACCTTCCTATTGGCGGGGGGGCTAATGAACAAGCCCTTAGAGGAGGTACAGCCCGGCTTCCTCTCCACCATCACCACAGAGTCCCCCCAGATAAGCGCACCTAATAACGAGTCGAGTGGGCGGCGTACCGCCCTTGCAAACTGGCTTGCCTCTCCCCAAAACCCGCTTACTGCCCGTGTTATAGTGAACCGTGTTTGGCAGGGACATTTTGGGAGAGGGATAGTAGGCACTCCAAGCGACTTTGGGCAGACGGGCGAGCGTCCCACCCACCCCGAACTGCTCGACTGGCTCACAAGCGAGTTTATACGCAACGGTTGGAGCCTGAAAAAACTTCACCGTCTGATTCTCACCTCGAAAGCCTATCAACAGTCCGCCGACTATAACCCAAAAGCGGCAAAAGCAGATAGTGAAAACCGCCTCCTATGGCGATTCCGCAGGCAACGCATGACCGGTGAAGTGCTGAGAGATACCCTACTCTCGGTAAGCGGAGAACTCTCTTTGCAGAGGGGAGGCGAGAGCGTTATGCCGCCCCTTCCCGCCGACGTAACTACCCGCGGCTACTGGAAAGACTCTACTAACCCCAAAGAGAGCAATCGCCGTAGCATCTACATCTTTGTAAAGCGGAATTTGCGCTTCCCCCTTTTCGAGGCGTTCGATATGCCCGATACGCATGAGGCTTGTGCGCGTCGTCAGGTAACTATCACCCCCCTACAGTCGCTACTGCTAATGAATGAAGCCACCATGCTTCAAACGGCACGCACCTTTGCGGAACGGGTACTGCGGGAGACCGAAAACGACCCCAAAGCACAGATAGAACGCGCCTATCAACTCGCTTTTCAGCGTAGCCCCGATGTGGACGAACACTACCGCGCCCTCCGTTTCCTAACCAAACAGGCAGAGATAGCAGAGCAGAGGCTACAGGCAAACGAAAAGATTTTTGTGCCACAAACGCTTCCGCAGGGTGTCAACAAAGCACAAGGAGCCGCGTTGATAGACTTCTGCCATGTCCTTATGAACACCAACGAGTTTGTATATGTGGAGTAGCCCCCTATGAACCACGAACCAAGACAACCGCATATTCCACAAAACCTAACCCGCCGCGAGGTGCTTTTTCGGGCAGGAGGCGGTTTCGGGGCGTTGGCACTCGCCTACCTACAGGCGCAGGAGGCGGTAGCAGATACGCTCCAGCGTCCTCATTTCGCCCCCAAAGCCAAGTCAGTTATCTGGTGCTTTATGGAGGGCGGACCTAGCCATATTGATTTGTTCGACCCCAAACCCGCTCTACAACGGCTTGCAGGACAGCCCCTCCCTCCCTCCTATGGTCGCCCGATAACCGCGATGGGGACAGCAGAAAACGCGCTACTACCCTCCAAGCGAACCTTTAAGCAACACGGGCAGAGTGGAATATGGGTCTCCGACTGGTATCCCCATATCGCAGAACACGTCGATAACTACACCGTCCTCCGCTCCTGTTGGGCAGACGGCTTGAACCACGTCGGGGCGGTAGGGCAGATGAATACAGGTGCGATACTCTCTGGCAGACCCTCATTAGGTTCATGGGTGCAGTACGGGCTTGGCGCGGCAAACAACAATCTCCCAACCTTTGTGGTGCTACTAGACGAACGCGAACCGATAGGCGGCCCCAAAAACTGGTCGAGCGGATTTCTCCCTGCCGCCTATCAGGGAACGCAGTTTCGCCCCGATGGAAACCCCATTCTCGCCCTCAAGCCGCCGAGTACGATAGGCGAAGCACAACAGCGTAGCAAACTCGACTTCCTCACCGAGATAAACCGCAAATACAGCAAGACCCGCTCCGACGACACCGAACTCGAAGCGAGAATACGCGCCTACGAACTCGCGTTTCAGATGCAGAGTGCCGCCCCTACCGCGATGGATATATCGAAAGAGCCGGACAGCGTGAAAAAACTGTATGGGCTAGATAGCCCCGCCACCGAGCGGTTTGGCAAAAACTGCCTTATGGCGCGGCGGCTGGTAGAGCGCGGGGTACGCTTTGTACAACTCTACTGCGGTACGGGAAGCCAGTGGGACGCACACTCCGACATCGAGGGCAACCACGCCAAGATGTGCCGTATCTCCGACAAGCCCGTTGCGGGGCTGATATCCGACCTCAAACAACGCGGGATGCTGGAAGAGACTCTGGTTATCTGGGGTGGTGAGTTTGGGCGAACCCCCATGACCGAGGGAACCAATGGGCGCGACCACAACCCTTGGGGCTTTACGGTCTTTATGGCGGGGGGAGGCGTGAAAGGCGGGCAGGTTATCGGCTCTACGGATGAGGTAGGGCTACGCGCCGAAGAGCGTCCTATCCATATCCACGACCTCCACGCGACCATTCTGCACCTGATGGGTCTCAACCACCGACAACTGACCTATCACCACGACGGACGCGAAGAACGCGCTACGGTAAACGGCGGCAACGTCGTAAAAGAGGTATTTGTGTAATTTTAGCCTGCATCAATTCAGTTGGTGGAGATATTGAGAGTACAAGAAGTAATTTGTGTAGAGTAGGAAGGTGTTTTTATGATACATGAAATCAATAATTCAATCGAAATGCTTTTAATACGCTTAGGATGGAATGTAGAGACCGTTATAGACATTCCAGCTCGCGAACCCCAGTTTGCAATAATAGATTCCTCTGATGTTACTTCTGTTACCAAGCAATTCGCGCAAAAAATTCATCCAAACGGTCTTTATTTACATCAAAAACTTGCCGTAGAGTCTTATGCACAAGGGAACAATGTATGCATTACAACGAGTACTGCGTCCGGTAAAACGACAGTATTTCATCTCGCAACAGTGGAAACATTCTCCGCCGATTCATCTGCGAGAGTTTTATGTATGTATCCTACAAAAGCCCTTGCTTCTGAGCAAGCTCAACGTTGGCAAGTAATTTTACATAAAATCAATAAAAACGCAAAAGTAGGAATCATTTCTGGAGATGTGCCTGTAAAAAAACGCAATACTATTTTGCGACAATCCCATCTAGTGGTAGTTACTCCAGATATAGTGCATGCATGGCTTTTACCTCAATGCGGGGATAACGATGTACGTAGATTTCTAAGTAAACTCAGACTAGTCATTATCGACGAAGCACACACCTATACGGGTGTTTTTGGGTCTAATGCAGCGTTTCTATTTCGTAGATTACGTCACATTTGCGATTGTTTGAAGAGTACTTTGCGTTTTATCGCTGCTTCCGCCACAATCGCAAATCCTGATGAACACCTAAATAAACTCACAGGGCTTGGCTTTGCGGTTATTGGAGAGAATGTTAATGGGGCTCAACGGTACCCTACTACAGTACGTCTAGTAACTCCTCCTGCACACGAAGATATTATGACGGGGTTGCCTAAACTGCTCACTGCTATCGGAAGTACATCACTAAAATCTATAACATTTGTAGATAGCCGCAAGCAAGTAGAACTTATAACGAGTATTGTGGCACGTGATTCTGAGGATGATAGAACTGAACTTGACACGGAGCCGGAGGAAGACAATTTTTATGACTACTCTGACAGCCTACAGCACCTCTCTCACCTTTCAATACTTCCTTATCGTGCAGGTTATGAAGCACCCGATAGAGAAGCAATACAAGACAGACTGTCAAACGGCTCTTTGAATGGAGTTGTGAGTACAAGTGCTTTAGAATTAGGTATTGATATACCTCACCTTGATATTGCAATTTTGGTTGGTGTTCCTTCCTCATCTACGAGCCTTTACCAGCGAATTGGGCGTGTTGGACGGCAAAAGTCAGGCGAGGTTTTGATTATCAATAGCGGCACCCCATATGACACAGCAATCTTCGCGCATCCTGAAGATGTTCTCAATCGCCCACCTGCACAGAGTGCGCTCTACCTCGAAAACCTGCGAATACAATATATTCATACTCTGTGTTTAGCACGTCTCGGAGGTGAACATGATCAGTCTCGTCCTGACTTGGGTGAAGATGCCCCGTTTACGACTAATATCTCATGGGCAAATGGGTTTTTGGAACTCTGTACTCAAGAACGTTCAGGGCAAATTATTAGTGAACTGCAAGCTATGAAGGGAGAAGCAGGTGATAATCCCCATTACGCTTTTCCATTACGTGATGTTGAGGCTCAATTCCGAATAATATTTAAACAAGGTCCAGAGCAAAAAGATTTGGGTAGACTTTCCCACTCGCAGTGTATGCGCGAAACATATCCAGGTGCTGTCTATAGGTATGCGACTATTCCTTATCGAGTTTACTATGTCAATCGAGTCAGCAGAGAAATCAAAGTACGTCGTGAACGGTCTTATGTTACAACACCTACATTCTTACCTACTCTGGTGTTTCCAAACTTCTCTGAAGGCAATGTCTATAATGTGGCATCTTGTGGAAATATTTTCATTGCTGAGTGTAGTGTCCAAATCAGGGAGTGGATATCTGGTTTCGTAGAACGACGCGGTTCCCAAGCGATACAACGTTCATACCCCCTTAACAGTATAGGAGAATCGTTAAATTACGCGCAACCAAACTTTTTTAGGAACTATTTCACTAGCGGTCTTATTTTATTTCACCCCTCTTTAAGTAGAGAAGGGGTTGACATAGGAGTGATTCAATCTGCTCTTTATGAGGCATTTTTGTTTGTCGTGCCATTTGAGAGAGCGGATATTAGTAGTGCCTATGATAAATTGCGTACCAACTGGAATGGGTTCAGTGAAGGTACTCGGTTTATATCAATATACGATTCGACTTATGGCAGTTTGAGGCTGTCTGGACAATTATTGAAAGCGGAAGTCATTCAGTCTGTATTATCACGAGTGCTTGATTTTACTTTACCGGGAGAGACTACCGACCAAACTCTACTAGCATTACAGGAAATCGCATCCCTTTCTACTCAAATTGCTACTGTTGGTGCATGGACAAAAACAACAGAGCAAACCTCCGATGAAGACACTTTGGATATCATTTTGCCAGAGAGTTATGGCTTGCATAGCTTGTATGATAATTCAGTATTTTGTGTTCAAAAAGTCTACTGGAATGCGAAAGAAGGATGCCTATATTATAAAGGTATGTTGGATTATGAACGCAACAAGGATATAGTTCATAATACATCTGTCTCAAATATACTCCCTGTCCCAGGTGAGAGTAAACTAGGTAAGTATTGGCTAGAGACAGGAGAAGTCACGTCTTCGTAAAGTGCTTCTTTAAGATTTGTGTGCCAAAGACATATAGGGGTGGTTAGTAAGAGGCAGTATCCATAGAACAGGGATTCCACCTGATGGGGCTTAACCACCGACAACTGACCTTCCACCACGACGGACGCGAGGAACGCGCTACGGTAAACGGCGGCAACGTCGTAAAAGAGGTATTTGCATGAGCCACAAGCACGATAACACCCCCTTTTTTGACCCCGCACACCGTGCGAACCTGCTCGCTCACCTTTCACGGCGGGATGTGTTCTCCCAACTGGGGTTGGGGGCGACTGCCCTTGCCCTCACCTCTCTGCTAAGTTCGGAGTCACTGGCGCAAGCCGCACCGCCGCGTGCCTATAACCTCTTACCCAAAGCCCCTCACTTTTCACCCAAAGTAAAGCGCGTTATCTACCTGTTTCAGAACGGGGGCGCGAGTCAGGTTGACCTCTTCGACCCCAAACCCGACCTCAACAAACAGGCGGGGCAGAGACCGGGTAAAGGCTTCGTAAACGATGTAGACGAGAAGAAGACGGGTACATGGCTAGGCACACCTTTTCAGTTTCGCCACTACGGTAAGTCGGGGATGGAACTCTCGGAACTGCTTCCCGAACTGGGCAAACACGCCGACGAAATCGCCCTCATCCGCTCAATGGTGTCGGAGCATGAGAACCACGAGCAAGCCTGTTGCCATATGCACACGGGTTCGCCCGTTGCAGGTCGTCCTACCATGGGCGCGTGGATAACCTACGGCTTGGGAACTGAGAACCAGAACCTCCCCGCGTATGTCGCTCTACTCAGTCCTTCGGGGCTACCTGTCGATGGAGTTCGTAACTGGTCTAGCGGCTGGATGCCGCCTATCTATCAAGGGATGTCGGTACGCTCTACAGAGACCTCTCCTATTCTCAACCTCGAATCGCCCCTGCCGCAAAACGTGAACGAAGCACGTCTCCGCTATCTCCAAACCCTCAACAAAGAACACTTCAAAACGCGCACCGATAACCTCGAACTAGACGCACGTATCGCGAACTTTGAACTCGCCGCCCGTATGCAACTCGCCGCTACCGACGCGCTTGATGTCCAAAAAGAGAGCGCACTCACCCGCAAAATGTACGGGCTAGATACCCCCGAAACCGCTACCTACGGGCGGCAGTGCCTTATGGCGCGTCGGCTTATCGAGCGCGGAGTGCGCTTTGTGCAGGTGATGATGTCGGGGCAACCTTGGGATACCCACTCCGATAACGCCAA
>OMJJ01000210.1 GCA_900299305.1 bacterium
GCACCGCAACCAAAAACGCGGGCGAAATCGCCGGTTTGAAGGTGCTTCGTATTATCAATGAGCCTACCGCCGCCGCGCTTGCTTATGGGCTAGACAAAAAACGCGAAGAGCGCGTTCTGGTGTTTGACCTTGGAGGCGGTACATTCGATGTCTCGGTGATGGAGATTGGGCTTACCGAAGACAGCGGTGCCGTTCTGGAAGTCCTTGCAACCAACGGAGACACTCACCTTGGCGGCGACGACTGGGATCAGCGTATTATGGACTACGTGGTCGCAGACTTCAAAAAGACCAACGGAATCGACCTCTCTAAAGATAGGCAAGCACTACAGCGAGTACGCGAAGGCGCAGAGAAAGCGAAAATCGAACTCTCTAGCGTTACCACCGCGAACATCAACCTACCCTTTATTACGAGTACGCCCGATGGTCCTCTCCACCTTGATGTCAACCTGACCCGTGCGAAGTTTGAAGAGCTAACCAAAGACCTCGTAGAGCGTTGCCGTATCCCCTTCGAGAAGGCTCTTAGCGACGCAAAACTAAAAGTGAGCGAGGTGCAAGAGATTGTTCTCGTAGGCGGCTCTACCCGTATGCCGATGATTCAGGAACTGGTACGGCGCATAGGCGGCAAAGAACCCAACAAGAGCGTGAACCCCGATGAGGTGGTAGCAGTGGGTGCGGCGATGCAAGCCGGCGTTCTGGCTACGGAAGGCGGCGGCGCAAAAGCAGGGAATATCCTGCTTCTGGACGTGACCCCGCTCTCGCTGGGTATCGAAACACTGGGTGGTGTCTTTACCAAAATCATTGAGCGCAATACCACCGTTCCCACCCGCAAAAACCAGACCTTCAGCACTGCCGAAGACGGACAACGTAGCGTACATATTAAGGTATTTCAGGGTGAGCGCGAAATCGCTTCGGCTAACAAACTGCTAGGCAACTTCGAGCTAGACGGTATTCCTCCCGCACCCCGCGGTATCCCTCAGATAGAGGTAACATTCGATATAGATGCCAACGGAATTGTAAGCGTCTCGGCAAAAGACCTCGGCACGAACCGCGAACAGAAAATCACCATCACCGGTAGCGGCAACCTCAATAAAGAGGAGGTCGAGCGGATGATGAAAGAGGCGGCGCAACACGCGGAAGAAGACAAAAAACAGCGTGAAATGGCGGAAGCACGGAACCGCGCCGAATCGCTGATGTATCAGACCGAAAAGAGCCTGAAAGAGCTGGGCGACAAAGCACCCGCCGACCTGAAAACAGACGTAGAGAACAAAATCGCGAACCTGCGAACCGTTCTTAATGGCAACGACGCAACTGCCGACAACCTGAAAACTCTGACCGAGGAACTGGAGCAAGCGACCTACAAACTCTCCGAAATCCTCTATCAGCAAGCCACTGCAAGTGGGGCAGACGCAGGGGCAGGGGAACACCACGAAGCCGAACACAAAGGCGACGACGAAACCGTGATTGAGACCGAGTTTAAGTAAGTTTAGGGGTAGGAAGCCCTGTGCTTTGCCTCCCCTATTCCTTCCCTCTCTCCGATTGTCAAATGGAGAGAGGGAACCCAGAATGTTTTGAGGCTACCTTATTACCCTAATGTAACACATTGCAGAGGTGGCTTTTACTCAAAACACATAATACATACCCTGTTGATTCTAATGAAAGGAGAGGTTTAGAAGGGGCTAAAACAAAGTAGTGCTAGACATTTTTGATTGACTGTAGCATTAATCTAAATTTAGAACACCATCGCTGGTGTAGTCGTATGATAAATATGACAAGGAGATTAAAATAATGAAAATATATTACAACAGTAATACTATATTGAGATACTTTGCTGTTTCGATCAGGGGATTTCAAATAATAAAACACATAAAAGGAGAAAGGGAAAAAAGGCGTTGCGAAATTACAAAAACAAGTATCATTTCAACAACATGGATTGGTATGAGCATTGTGGGCACGATGAGTGGTGGGAATGTGAATTAATACAAGTACACATGAAATTGAACATTATTGAAGTTAATCTAAAATTCTTCCGTGATGGAAAAAGGCAGACATATATTTTATCCAAACGTATAAAAAATAATAATAGGGCAGAAGATTTCTATAAGGCAATTCAAAATTTATTCATTGAAGCAAAAGCAAGTGGCATATCAATATGTGATGTAGAATACCAGCTTCTAGAATTTCAGTGGAGCACACAGTTCACAATTTTATAAAATGTTAATTACTTATGGTATATACAATGATTTAGGCTCTGAAAAGTAGTATAGTCTCTCTGGAGACCTTATGGTTTCGGCTCCTTCCCTCAGAATTGGGGGAAGGATGTCCTGCAAGGACAGGATGAGGGCTAAACTGAGCAGTTATGTAAAATCTTATTTTCGCTTATTTCAAAAACGGATAGTTTTTCAGATGTAAATACTCAAAATAGATATTTATTGACTTTTATTGATTATAAAAGAAGCGCGATTTTATTTTCGCTTATTTCAAAATAAGCCATTTACAAGATGTTGGGCTATCTAAAGCCCACGATTGAGAGAGACAAAAACCTTACCTTTAGAGGAGAAACGACCATGTATGCAACGACAACCAAAGACCTTTTCGACCAACTCTTCGACCTAAACAAGCGATGTGTACCCTACCGTGAGGGGGCGGCAAGCCAGACTTGGAACCCCGCGATTGATGTATATGAAGATGCAGAGAGCCTTCGGTTTCATGTCGAACTGCCCGGTCTCAAGCCGGAAGAGATAGACATTGAACTCAAAGGCGACATCCTTACCATCAAAGGAGAACGCAAATTTGAGGACGAAGAGAAAAAGGCGGGATATGTGCGTATCGAGCGCACTTACGGAAAGTTCCAACGCGCCTTTACGCTAGGGGTTCCCGTGAACAGTGAGGGGCTAACTGCGACCTACAAAAATGGGGTGCTGGAACTGACCGTACCCAAAGCGGAAGCGACCAAGCCTAAGCGCGTTTTGGTGACTGCCGAATAGGTTTTGTATGCCGCTTGTGTGGAAATGAGGATAGCCCTCCGCTCTGATACCACAGCGCGGAGGCTTTATCCTAACTGTTTTGTATGCAAATCTCAAGGGGGTGGTAGGGTGAGTAAGGACTACTACAAGTTGCTAGGGGTAGACAAGAACGTCTCGGCAGAGGAGCTGAAGAAGGCGTATCGTGGGCTTGCCCGTAAGTATCACCCCGACTTCAACCTCGGAGACGCACAAGCCGAAACGAAGTTTAAGGAGATACAAGAGGCTTACGACGTTCTTTCCGACCCCGAATCGCGGAAAAAATACGACGTGCTTGGTGAAGCATGGAACCAGATGAGTTATGGCGGAGGTAGTGGAGCAAGACCCGGCGGTCAACCCCCTCCCTACCAGTCCATGAATTTTGGAGATGCCTCCTTCTTTGGTGATACTCCAGGAGCTGGTTTTGATATAGATGACCTCATTAACCGTATGACGGGGGCAGGTCGCCCTCAAAATACGAAAGGGGGACGCTCTGCCGCGCCTTCGGAGGATATAGAGTTCTCCGTAAATGTGACACTCGAAGAGGCATTTCGTGGGTCGAGCCAGCGTATCAATGTCACCGTGGAGGATGTCTGTTTGGAGTGTATGGGGGTAGGGCAGAAGCGCGACAATAGGGGGCGTTTCGATCTTTCTGGGAGGGGCTGTCCACGGTGTAACGGTACGGGGCGTATACGCTCTCCACGCTCTGGGCAGATAAACATTCCCGCGGGGGCATGGGAAGGGCTACGTCTCAAACTGTCGGGAGAGGGGGCGGCGGACGCGCGGGGGCGACGCGGCGACCTCTATATCGTTATCCATATTCTGCCCCACAAAGTTTATGAGCGAGAGGGGCAAGACCTCTATTTCGATGTGAAAATCCCGTATACCATCGCGGCACTGGGCGGCGAAATCACGGTAGAGACGATAGATAACATTCGGAAGCAGTTGGTGATTCCGCCAGGAATTCAGTCAGGGCAGAAACTACGCCTGGCAGGGCAGGGTATGCCTGCCCTGCGTGACCAAAAAGTAGGAGATGCCTACGCGCAAGTGCAGATAACCGTCCCCCGTGACCTCTCGCCCCGTGAGCGTACCCTTTTGGACGAACTGGCACAGATACGGAAAGACTCGATACGAAAATAGAACTGCTTGAGGTGAGAGTATGGCGACGCACGATAAAAATGAACCCGTCTATATGATTGGCGTAGTGGTGACGCTTACGCAGATGCACGCCCAAACGATTCGCCTCTACGAACGGCTCGGCTTGGTAAAACCGCAACGCCGCAACAACAAACGCCTCTACTCCGAACACGATGTAGAGCGGCTACGCCAAATTCGCCGCCTTACGCAAGATATGGGCGTGAACCTTGCAGGGGTAGAGATTATCCTGAACCTACTAGAACGATTAGAACAGACACAGGCAGAGCGGGACACGCTACTACTACGCAGTGCCGAAATCGAAAGACGGGTACGCGAGTACTTTCAGCAAGGCGGTGGCAAGTTCCCTTGACTAGACGATTTGGAGCCTCTGCTCTCTAGTCTTCCGTCGCGAGATGTACTTCCCACTCCTCCCCTAAACCTAGAGCGCAAACAAATTAGCCCACCGCCTATCGTGTTACCGCCCCCTGTGGAGTTACTACTGCCTCCCTTACCCGACCCTCCCCAAAAGCGGACACCGCGAAAGTAGAGCTTGGGAGTAAGTGAGAGTGTTTGATAGGGTACAATGAACCTATCAAACACTTTTTGCTATGGGAGTGAGCGCAGGTTATAATGATGTCGGTAATAACGCCAGAACGGGTAGTACGCCCAGAACAGACCGAACGTGACGAGAGTACCAATGATAGTAGCGGCTATATTGTGGTGGTGTACGATAACGACCACAACACGATCGACCAAGTGATACATATTCTAATGGTGGCTACCGCCTGTACTCAGGACGAAGCGGAACTAGAGACGTGGGAGGTGCATCACCTGGGTAAGTCGGTGGTACACCATTCGGGGCGCGAAGAGTGTGAGCGCGTGGCGGGAACCATTCGTACTATCGGAATTCGTGTGGAAGTTGTAGAGGAGTAGCGATTGCAAACAGACACCCTACCCACCCCTACAGAACTCAAAGAGGTACTGGTGGCGCGTTCCCAAACCTCCTTCCTAAACACACCCATCCCTCACTTCAAGATACAAGCCTTTGAGGGACCTCTCGACCTTCTTCTCCACCTTATCCGTGTTAATCAGGTAGATATTTACGATATTCCTATCGCCGAAATCACGGAGCAGTACCTCTCCTATCTCGCGGTTATCGAGCAGATAGACCTCGCTTCGGTAGGGGAGTACGTGGTCATGGCGGCAACGCTTATTGAGATAAAGTCGAGGATGCTACTGCCCCCCGCCCCCTCCGAACCCGGAATAGAAGAGGAAGATCCCCGTACCGAACTGGTAGCGCGGCTTTTGGAGTATCAGTCTTTTCATGGGGTGGTAACTACTCTGCGGGAGTGGGAGGAGTTTCGGCGTACCCTCTATTTTCGCTCTGCTACCGAACAGACCGACGACTACATTTTGCCCATACCGCAAGGGGAGGCGCACGTCTCTCAACTGTTTCAGGCACTTAGCCGACTACTGGCAGAGGCAGGGGTAGACGAAAAGCCCGTCACTTCGGTAACGCCGCGCCGCCGCCTGAGTTTACGCCTAAAAATGGCAGAGATGCTACGCCTTATACAGCGGTCTGGGGAGGAGGGCTTGCTATTCGAGAGCCTTTTCGACCTTCCCTGCCCCTGCTACGACATTGTGTTGGCGTTTTTGGGGCTACTCGAACTGATAAAACAGGGGCGTGTGCGCTTTAAGATGGAAAGTAGAGAGGCGATTAAACTCTATCTCGCTATAGAGGAAGGGGTGAGCGGGTGAGCAGCGAATTCGGAGTAGGGAACCTAGAAGCGGCGTTGGAGTGCCTCCTCTTTGTGTCGGGAGAGCCGGTGCTTATAAGCGACCTTGCGCGGGCATTAGAGACAGATACCATAACGGTAGAAGCTGTGCTACGTAGCCTACAAATCTCCCTGAAAGAGCGGGATAGTGGTCTCCAACTGCTACGGATTGCGGGGGGCTGGCAACTCGCGACCCGTTCGGAGTACAGCACCGCCGTTGCACGACTTCTTACGCGAACCAGTACCAAACTCTCCCGAGCCTCTATGGAAACCCTTGCGATTATCGCCTACCGTCAACCGATTACCGCTCCAGAGATAGAGGCGATACGCGGGGTGTCGGTAGGCGGTGTCCTGAAAACCCTACTAGACCGTCGACTGATACAAGAGGCGGGGCGCAAAATGGCACTAGGGCGACCTATGCTCTACACCACGACCCCCGATTTTCTGCACTACTTTGGAATTGCGGATATATCCCAACTTCCTCCACTCGACCTAGAGACCCCGCCGCCTGTTCCTGCTGAAATCGTGGCAGATGGACAGAATCCTGTCTCTGTGGTAGTGAAAAGTGTGAACATTTAACCCTCCGCTCTCAACCAAGAGAGAGAGCCTACCTGCTTAGGAGCATCTTTGCATGACAACTCATAGAAGGTCGATACTCACTTTGGGAGTGTTCGCCCTACTCACTATTACTGGCATCGCCTGTAACTCCTCGAAATCCGGAGAGGGTACACCCTCCAGCGACGCAGAGCCCTCTGCCTCCAAGCCCGCCCCCGTTGCTACGGTACGTACTCCGCAAGCACTGGAACTACTCAGGAAGGGAAGTTCCAAGCCAGCACTAGAAGCCCTTAAAACAGAACCCAACATCAATGCACAAGATGCAAACGGCGCAACCTTCCTGAGTTGTGCGCTTGGCATGGGAGAGGTAGAGGCAGTGCAAGCCGCTCTCGACAAAGGCGCAAAACTAGACGTACAAGACAGTATGAAAGCCACTCCGTTCTTGGCAGCTATTCGCAAAGGAGATGGGCTACAAGCGGACAAAAACCCCAAATTTGAGGCATACACTGTACACGAATCGACGAGCTCTATTCAGAAAAGCAACTTTCCCGGCGCAAACGGCACCCCAGAAGTCACCACTGCGCCCTCTGCCGCATCACGCAAAGCGGGTAAAGAGGCGTTTTTCAAGGCACTAAAGATAGCACTCTCGAAGGGCGCAGACATAAATGCTGTCGATGTCAAAGGGCGCAACGCGCTCTACTATGCGGCGGGTGATCCAGAACTCTTTGCGTTTCTGCTAGAGCAGGGAGCCAAATTCCCCGCTACAGAGGTAAGCAGAGAGACCTCTATCTTTGCGAATGCCGTGCAGACAGGCTTCAAAGAGCCCGTTGCGGCAGTTCTGAATCATATCGCCCAAGCGACTCCTACAGACAAAAGCCTAATGCTGGCAACTGCCATACGCGCCCGTCGCCCAGAGCTGGTAAAACTCCTTATCGAAAAAGGCTGTGTCGTCGAAAAGGCTGAGTTGGCTGTAGCCGCGGGAGTAGACGCACACTATACTGAAGGCTTGGCTCTCCTCCAATCTGCCAAAGTGCCTATCAAGGTGAAATCGCTACAAGAGAGCCTCAGCGCGGCATCTCACTTCGGCGCGTTGTCGGACTGCGAAGAGGCACTAAAACAGGGAGTGTCTCCCAACTTTATCGATTTGCGTGGCATGACCCCACTTACTTGGGCAGTTACCGCAGGTGATGAAAAGATGATAGCGATTCTGATGAAGTACCACCCCGATATAAACTTTGCAGACGGAAAAGGCAGAACTCCCGTAGAACTGGCGAAAAAACGCAAAAGCCAACACGTCCTACAGATGCTACAAGGGGAAAGCAGGTAGTGAGAGGTGGTAAGCCCTAAACAGATAGGTTACGCTCTGTATCTCACCATTCCCATTCTCTTGGGGGTGGTGACTTTCAACATAACTGCAAAGAGGCATAAGGTAGAAGAGAAGCGATTATCGGTTTCCAAGTCTGCCACTCCTACGCCGGGAGCAATGGTGCTTGCGGCACAGATAGGAAATTGGGAAGAGGCGAAGCAGTTAGTAACGAGGGGAGGAGACCCTAACGAATATGATGGGTTTGGGCAAAGTCTCCTAACAATGGCGGCGGGAAAGGGCAACTTAGCACTGTTACAGTGGTTACTGGAACATGGCGGCGACGCGACACACGAAAACAGTGAGGGGGCAAATCCTCTGATTGGGGCGATACAGTCCGCGCAAGGGATTGCAGGAAGTTACTTTCCGTTACAAAGCGCATATCCCACGAAAGCCCCGCAGTATCGTCATGGAATTTTGGCAAATGGGGGTATTCGGGGGGCAGGTACTCCACCCTCTACGCCCAATGTTCCCAACCCCGCAAAAACTCCCTCCCGTAAGCCCTTTTTCGACTGTTTGAGTCTTCTGATTGCAAAGGGCGCACGAGTTGATTCGGTGGATACAATAGGGCGTACCCCGCTCTACTACGCCTCTTATGATGCCGAACTGTTTCTTTTTTTCTGGGATAGAGGAGCGAAATGGCGTACTCTGTTCCTCAATAGCGAAGTCTCTCTGTTTGAGGCGGCAGGAACAGGAGGAAAACGCGCTATTGTGGAGAAACTGCTAACCTGCCTACCACAAGCGACTTCGGAAGAGCGAGCCGCCTTCCTCACGGGAGCGTTGATTGCGCGTCGCAAGGAGCTAGCAGAACTGCTGATACAGAAGGGATGCGTTAAAGGGGATATGAGCCGTGCCGTGACCATTTTGACACATCAGCACTACGGGGAAGGCTTGCAGATTTTGAAACGAGAAGGTGTCTCCATTCCCAAAGAGAACCTGCAAAAAGCGTTGGACTATGCGGTGCGCGATGGAGAGTTGTGGGATGCTCAGGTGCTACTAGAGATGGGAATATCGCCAAACTTTGCAAACGGCTTTGAAGGTACTCCTCTAACCCGCGCCATAAGCCTAAGCGATGCCGAGATGATAGAACTTCTTATGAAACATGGGGCAGATGCTCGCTTTGCAGATACCAGAGGCAGGATTCCCCTTAATATCGTAACCAAAAAGAGCAAACGAATACAGAGCATCGTCTTATCTAGTATGAGGTGACAAGCGGCGTAATGGTAAGCCCAAAACAGATAAAACTTCTTTTCTATCTCGCCGTCCCCGTCTTAATGGGGGTGGTGGTTTTTAATGTCTTGGCGAAAAAGCGCAAGGTAGAGCGTATTATCCCCCCTCTAAAGTCGATGGATGCAGATTTTATGGCGAACGCCATGCGAACGGGGAACATGGATCCCAGTGCCTATACCGTTTCGCCCCCTATGGAGCGGCTACGGAGGGGGGAACTGGAAGAGGCGAAAAAACTGATAACATCGGGAGAAGACCCCAACGAATTCGACATTTTTGGGCGTAATCTGGTAAGCATGACGGCAGGGTTTGGAGAGGTAGATCTTCTAAAGTGGGTGCTGGAGCACGGCGGGGATGTAAGCAAGAAGAACAAAGAGGGCTTTACTCCCTTGCTACAAGCCCTGCTAGAGACCGAACAGCCCAACTGGGGACACTATCAAGAAGCCGATGCCTACCCTGCCGAACCAGTACTCTTTCGGCGCGGTTCTGGCTCTTCTCCCGGTGCTCGGGGGATAGGGGTAGATGTCTCGACCTCCTCCCTGATTAGAAGGCGTGGGCAGAAGGCGTTTTTTGAGTGCCTTAGCCTTCTCATTCGCAATGGAGCCGATGTCAATACGGTGAATAACGGAGGGCGTACCCCTCTCTACTACGCCTGTTACGACCCCGATATGTTTCTCTTTCTTTGGAATAAGGGGGCACGGTGGCACTCCTCACCTCCCAATGGAGACGCTTACTTTTTTGCCCGTGCGGGAAAAGGGGGCAGACGTGCGGTAGTAGATAAGTTATTGCCGCAACTCCCCCAACTATCGGCGGCAGAGCGAACCGCGTTTTTGAGCGGCGCACTAACGACCCGCAGAAAAGGACTGTCTCAGATACTGATTGCGAAGGGGTGTGTGCAGGGAGATATGTACGACACCGTTACTGCCCTTACTCAGTTGCACTACGGAGAGGGGTTGAGCCTCCTGAAAAAGGCAGGAGTGGTCATTCCAGAAACCAATCTTCGCTTGGCACTAGAAGCGGCGGTTCGTGACGGAGTTCTCCCCGATGCACAAGCACTCCTAGAGATGGGAACCTCTCCGAACTACCTAGATAGTCTCGACTTTACCCCCCTCACTCGCGCTATAAGCCTAAGCGATGACGAGATGGTGGAACTGCTTATTAAGCATGGAGCCAGTACCCAACTCTCCGACAAGAGAGGGAACATCCCCATTAACGTAGTCGCAAGCAAAAGTGAAAAAATTCAGTCTTTGATAAAGAACAGTGTTCACAAGTAGAGAGCAAGGAGGGGAAGCGTGAAGCGAATCAATCTTAAAATCGGGTGGTTGTTGCTTGCTCTGCCTCTGTTGGCGATTGCGGGTAGCAATATCTATCACCGTTACCTGCGCTCTGCCTTCACAAAAGCCCTTATGAGTGACGATGTGGGCGCAGTACAGAGGCTTTTGGGTTGGGGAGTCTCGCCTAACGAGCAGATACTGCAAGACTACCCTCTGTTTATTACGCTCTCCCGCTACCAAAAACAGCGTAACCCCATGATGCCCGTTTTTGAGCGCGTCCCTGCTTGTGAGGAGATAGCACTTTCGCTTATCAAGCACGGCGCAAACATAGAGGTAAAGCGTCCCGATAACCTCACTCCCCTCCTATACGCTATTCAGGTAGATGCGCGGAAAGTAGTCCGCGAACTACTAGACCGCCATGCAAACCTAAAGGCAAAAGACAACCTTAAAAACACCGCTCTCCACCTCGCCTGTACCTATAGTAAACGGGAGGTAGTGCAGTGGCTACTAGTAGGCGGTTGCGATGTCAATGCTGTCAATCAGTTTGGGTATACCCCTTTGACGATTGCGGCACAAGGTTCTAAGCCGCTAACTGCTCAACTATTGGTAGAGCATGGCGCGAATATCCACATCCCTGACCAGAGTGGGCAGACCCCGCTCTTTACCGCAGTGGCGGCAGGAAACTCCTCTGATAAAGATAGGCAGAAGAACGCCCTTCAAACGGCGCAGTACCTGCTTTCTAAAGGAGCAGACCCGCGTACTCCCGACAAACAGGGACAGACAGTAGCGACTATGGCAGGGTATAGCCCGAATATGCTAGAGGTACTAGGCAAAATGGGAATACCTTTTCCTGCACACGGCACCAAAGAAGAGGGGGTTCTCTTTCAAAACGCAGTCTCTAGTGGTAATTTGGAGATTGCGATGCGATGCCGTACTGCGATTCCCAAGTTAGAAGATAACGCCTACCTTGCCGCACTACGCCTCGCACAGCAAAAAGACGACCAAACCTTCCTAAACCTACTCCTGCCTTACCTTAATGCCAAGCGTTACAGTTTATATTTGAGTCCGGGTATCCTCAATAGCAGTGTGAAAGAGGGTAGGATAGAGCAGATGATTCGTACTACCCCTCTTCCGCTTTCAAGTGAAGATTGGCAAAAACTCCTGAGCCAAGCGATAACCACTAATCGCTTGAAAATAGTAAATGCGATACTGGAGAAGGGGGTTCCGGTGGAGTTTCAGGATTGGGGAGGGCGTACTCCGCTTATCGGGGCGGTACTAACAGAGAATACCGAGATGGTAAAAACGATTTTGGCACACCGCCCCGACGTAAACCGCAAGAGTAGAGGGGGAACTACCGCCCTCTACTACGCCAAGCGCACCAAACGCACCGAAATTGTACGCCTCTTAGAGACCGCGGGGGCAAAAGACTAGGGAAGCGGTCTTATCGTTGTAGTACCCGCGCCAAGAATGCTTTCGTGCGCTCCTCTTTGGGGTTCGTAAACACCTGTTCGGGATGCCCCTCTTCACAGATAACGCCCTCATCCAGAAAGATAACACGGTGTGCGACCTCACGTGCAAAGCCCATTTCGTGCGTCGCAATCACCATTGTGCGCCCCTCATGGGCAAGTTGGCGGAGTACCGCAAGCACCTCGCCTACCAGTTCAGGGTCTAGGGCAGAGGTGGGTTCGTCGAAGAGGAGAAGTTTGGGGCGCAACGCCAACGCCCGCGCAATCGCAACCCTCTGCTGTTGCCCCCCAGAGAGTTCTCCCGGATAGTTGTGCGCTTTTGCCGCGAGTTGTACCTGCGCCAAAAACTCCATTCCCTCCCGTTTTGCCTGCTCTTCGGGTATTTTCAAGACTTTGCAGGGGGCGAGCGTTACGTTTTGCAGAGCGGTCAGGTGTGGAAACAGATTGAAGCGTTGAAACACCATCCCAATCTCACGGCGAACCCGATTTAGGTTTTGCGGAGTAACCTCCTGCCCCTCAAACACCACACTGCCCCCCGTCGGAGTTTCGAGGCGATTGACACAGCGCAGTAGGGTAGATTTTCCGCTACCCGAAGCCCCAATTAGTGCCACTACCTCCCCCTCTGCCACGTTCAGGCTCATGCCTTTTAGCACCTCCAACGCCCCAAAACTTTTGTGCAGTTGTTTCACTTCTAAAATCGGCATGAGTTAGGCTCCTTTTCGTGTCCAGAGGGATTTACGGCGCGGGGTACTAATCGGTTGCCAGCGTAACTCCAACTGCCGTGCGAGGTAGGTAAGCGGCAAAGTGAGGGCGAGATAGATAAGCGCAATCGCCAAGTAGATGGTAGTAGCAGAGCCAGAGTTTGTTGCTATCTCCTTGCCTTCCCGCATCAGTTCCGCAACGGCGACCACCGACACCAGCGACGAGTCTTTGAGCAGGGCAATCGCCTCATTGGTAAGGGGAGGCAAAACGCGCCGTAGAGTTTGGGGAAGCACTACCCAGCGCATCGCGCCCAAGTAGTCCATGCCCAATGAACGCGCCGCCTCCATCTGCCCGGTATCAATGCTTTCGATACCTGCCCGAAAGATTTCGGCGATATATGCCGCCGCATTGAGCGAGAGCGCGGTAATACCCGCCGCCTCCGGCTGAAAGTCGAGTTTGAGGGCGGGAAGCACAAAGTAGATAACGTATATCTGCATCAGCAAGGGAGTACCGCGCACCACTTCGATATACGCCACCATCAGCCAGCGCAAAAACGGGAAGCGCGAGATACGCCCCAACGCCACCAACAACCCCGCAGGAATCCCAAACAGCAGAGTAAACAGCGTAATTTTGAGGGTGACTATCGAGCCATGCCCCAGAATGGGTAGTGCCTCCCGTACCACATCCCAACGAATACTGAGGGCAGAATCGGGGCGGTTGGCGGCATTTTGAGAGGATTTACTCTCTACGGAGGCGGCTTCTTTCCATTCGGGGACATCGGAACCGGCGGTACGTACCTTATCCAGTCCCCCGACAATACGAGTGGTAAGCGGCTCCTTAATCCACTTGTTGAACAGAGTAGAGTAGCGACCATCCACCATGATTTTGCCTAGCGCATGGTTGACCCCAGAGACGAGCGTAGTAGAGGTACGCCAAGCGACAATCCCCACGTTCTCTTCGGTAAGAAGACCGCCCGTAATCTCTAGTTCGGGGTAGCTTTTGCTAAGTGCCTCTTTAAGGGCGGGAAGGTCGGCAACCAACGCATCGGATTTCGAGTTGCGTACATCCATCAAGCCATCGGGGAGGGTATCAAACTTGGCAAGGCGGTCTTTGGGAACCCCCATCTTTTCGGCGGCGAACTGCCCGGTAGTCTGCATCTGCACCGAGACCCTAAGTCCTTTGAGGTCGGTTCCTTTCTGGATACGGGTGTCGCCTTTGCGCCGCGCTATTGTCTGTCCAGAGAGGAAGTAGGGGCGAGAGAACAGGTAGCCCTTCTTCTTGCGCTCTTCGGTAATCGTCACCCCTGCCATAACGAGGTCACACTTCCCACTCTCTAAAGAGCCGAGTACTCCTGCCCACTCAATATCAATCCAGCGCACTTTTACGCCCAGTTCGCGCCCGATTTCGTTGCCGAGTTCGACATCGAAGCCCTGTAGCAGTTTTTTGTCTCGAAACTCGAAAGGGGGGTAGGTGGCATCCGTCGCGATGATAAGTTCACCACGCTTCCGAATGGTGTCTAGGCGGTCTTGGGCGTGTGCAGAGGCGAGGCAAGCCCACAAAAAGAGGGTAAAGAAAAGAGATAGAGAGCGGAATTTCAACGTTCTACAAACTCCTTGTAAACAAGAGTTGCTCTCTATTCCTACACACAGGGCGCAAAATCCTCTATACGTTGCTACCATAATGAGGTATACACTCTTTGTTGTCACGTTTTACGCAGTTTTACGTCTAAACCTAGTAGGAAACACATCGCTATCCCTTGAGGATTACGACGCTATGCAGATACGAACCCCTCGAAAACCTCTGTTTCCCCCTCTTCTCACGCCTCCTGTGCAGTGCGTGGCGGCTTCGCTATGCCTGCTTTTGGGGGGTATCCTGCCTGTCACCGCTCAAAACCGTTCTGGTTTGGCATCTCCGCTTAGTTCCAACGAAGACAGTTTCTTTAGTGGGCAACGCGGGGCGGTTTTGGGGCAAAAGAGCGATATGGTGTTTGGGCAGAACGTGCGCGGTCCTTACCGCCTTAGTTGGCGCAAAATTCGCCTTTACAGTGAGCAGGTGCGTATTAGTAGGCAACTCCAAATTCGGGACATCGACTACACCATCGACGAAGATTCGGGAGTGCTACAGTTCACCTACCCCGTGTCTTCTAGGGACTATATTGAGGTGGTGTATGGGGTAGATGTCGTAGGGGCAGAGCCGAATTCGGGTATCACCAGTTCGCCATTTATATGGAAACTGCTACAGGGTAATCAGTCCAACCTCACTCTACTCGTGCGACCAACCTCAAAGAGTAGCGATAACGCCCAACCTGCCTCCTATCTCCAGTACACGCAGGGCTTCCAGTGGAGCAAGAGTTCGCAACTCAGCACGGGGGTTTTTCTGGATATGCACGGCGGAGACTGGCTGAACCGCGGCGGGGTAAAGATAGCTAACTCCACCCAGAGTAAAAATGCAGAGGTCGGCTTTACCTATAGCCGCGCTGGTGCACTCTTTACCCAACAAGACCTAACAGGCTTGACCGCAGGGCAAGAGACTCTGGAAATAGGCGGAACCTTCCACCTCTCTAAAGGACTCAAACTCGCCTCTACCTATCGTACCAGTACCGAACTGCTCTCGCCAGAAAAGGGCGGGGGCAAAGGGGCAACTACCCAAGAACGGGAGAATTCACTGACGCAGACCCTCCCGCAAAACGGCGGTTCCGTCTCTACAGGGCGTACCGAGACCGTTGTCACTAACCCCAACGGAACTGCTACCACCACCATTAACGACACCGCGAACGTGAAGGGGAACCTCTCCAAACGTTTTCAGGCGAATGTGGGTTTCGAGTCGCAGACCACCCTGATAAAAGGGAGCGACGAGAGGCAGTACGCACAGACCGCAAGCGTTGGATTTTTGTCTAAAGTACTCTCGGATTTCACCATTGGCGGAGACTACCGCAATCAGATATCCTCCGCAGGTATCGCCGACATCACCGCCCTAAAACTAGACGGAAGCCCCCTGAAAAACTTCAAGGAGTTTGGACTACACTTCAATCTGGAGAACCAGTCGCGACCCACAGGTACGAGCCTCACTCAAAACGTGATGCTAGACATCGCCCCCTATAAGTTCGCAAAAATCAATGGAGGAATACGCTATAGCAGTACTCCCACTGGC
>OMJJ01000211.1 GCA_900299305.1 bacterium
GAAAGCATCTACTTGCCCCGCCGCAATCGAGAGTCCCGCCGCCTGGTGGTGTCCCCCATACTCTATCAAAAACTCTCCACAAGTATCAATGGCTTGGAAGATGTTAAATTCCTCAATACTACGTGCAGAGCCGCGCCCTTCGCCGGTAGTCGGGTCGATACCCACCACAACGGTAGGTCTCCAAAACCGTTCGCGTAGCCTTCCTGCTACCAAGCCCACCATTCCCGCCGCCCACCCCGATCTACTCACTACCAAGCATCGGGTATCGGTGAGGTCGGCTTTCAGTACCTCTTCCGTCGCCTCGTCCATCATTCGCGCCAGTATTTCGCGCCGCTCCATGTTCATGCGGGTAAGGTGTTCGGCGAGTTGTTTGCCCTCTGCTTCGTTTTTGGTGAGCAGGATGTTTAGCGCGTGGATGGTCTCGTCAACACGGCTTGCGGCGTTAAGCCGAGGTCCCAACTGAAACCCAATGGTGTAGGGGGTAAGGGGCTTTGTTGGGTCGATGCACTCCTCAACCAGTGCTTTCAGTCCGGGCTTTTTGGTATTTTTCAGCACCTCTAGCCCATGTTTTACGATGATACGGTTCTCGTCTAGGAGGGGCATCACATCCGTTACAGTTCCGATACAGGCGAGGTCGAGGTAAGCGTTACGAAATCTATCGGGGGAGTAGCCCAGATATTTTGTGAGTGCCTCTCCCATCTTAAACGCGACTCCCACCCCCGCAATGTTCGGAAAAGGGTACACCGAATCGTGACGGTGTGGGTTCACTACCGCAACCGCGTTGGGCAGTTCGCCGTTCGTTTTTGGGGTGTGGTGGTCGGTGACAATTACATCAATACCGGCTTGCCGTGCGTGTTCTACCTCGTCTACACGCTGAATCCCGCAGTCGGTGGTGACGATAAGTTTGGTGTTTTTTGCCTTCGCCTCTTCGATAATAGGAACCCGAATATCGTAGCCGTCGCGTTTTCGGTGTGGCACAAACGCCTCTACCTGCCCGCCCAAACTCTGTAGGGTTCGTGTCCAGAGTGCGGTAGAGGTGACTCCATCTCCATCGTAGTCGCCATGAATGAGGATAGGCTCTTTTTGGTGGAGTGCCTGCTTTAGACGCTCACAGGCTTTTTCTGCGTCGGGAAGCAGAAAGGGGTCGTGGAGTTTATCGAGGGTGGGATTCAGGAAGTTGTCTACTTGTTCGGGGGTGGTTAGCCCTCTCTGCACAAGAAGGCGAGCCAGTACCGAAGACACCCCTAGTTCGCGGCGAAGAGTGGTCTCGGCAGAGGGGTCGGTGGGTAAAATGCGCCAACGTTTTGAGATAAAGGGTCGTTTCATGTTTTCCGTGCATGGCTCAGTACGTCTGCTATTAGGGGAGCCGCCCCTCCATCTCCATAGGGATTAACCGTCTGTGCCATCTCGCTATACGCGGCGGAGTCGGTCAGCAGAAGGCGAGCCTCCCGCAGAATATCCTCCAACTCCGTGCCTATCAGTTTTGCGGTTCCCGCCGTAACTCCTTCTGGGCGTTCGGTGGTACGGCGCAGTACGAGAATGGGAACACCCAACGAGGGGGCTTCCTCTTGAACTCCGCCGCTATCCGTTAGGATAAGGTATGCCCTCTGCATCAGTTTTACAAAGGGAACATAGTCGGGCGGCTCTATGAGGTGGAGGCGCGGTCTGCCTTCAAGTAGGGGGCAGAGCGTTTCGCGCACGACGGGGTTTTTGTGGAGTGCTACCACGATTTCGCAGTCGGTAAACTCTTCCGCAAGGGTACGCAGGGCGTTTGCGATGTTGCCCATAGGTTCGCCCCAGTTTTCACGGCGATGTGCGGTGACTAAAATCAGCTGCTTATCGCTCTCTACAAGGGCGCGAAGGGCGGGGTCTTCAAAGGTATAGGAACGTGAGGCAACCGTTTTTAGTGCGTCGATGCTGGTATTGCCCGTCACGTAGATAGTTGCGGGGTCTACCGCTTCTGCCAGCAGGTTTTGGCGAGAGGGTTCTGTGGGTGCGAAGTGCCACGTCGCCATTGCACCCAACACTCTACGGTTCATCTCTTCGGGGAAAGGGTCGTATAGGTTACGGGTACGTAGTCCCGCCTCTACGTGTCCGAAAGGAACTTTGTGGTAGAAGGCGGCAAGCGCGGCGACAAAGGTGGTGGTGGTATCGCCTTGTGCAAGGCAGACATCGGCGGGGGGTGCTCGCAAATCTGCGTCTAGCCCTGTGAGGGCGCGGGTTGTTATCTGCGCGAGGGTCTGACCGTGTTGCATAATAGCGAGGTCGTGGTCAGGTTGCAGGTTAAAGACACTCAACACCTGCGCGAGTTGTTCGCGGTGTTGCCCTGTTACCACCACACGTACCGCGAAGGTTTCGGGGCGGCGTTGCAGTTCCAGAACAACGGGAGCCATTTTGATAGCGTCGGGGCGTGTACCAAAGACACAGAGAACACGAATGCGGTTATCGGGCATAGATGTAGTTACCATGAGAGTGGGGCGTTAGCGTCCTACGCGGGTAGTTTGAAAGATAATCAGAGCGACGGCACAAAACAGGAACGTAATACCGTAGATAGTCCAAGCGACCTGCCTTTGGTTCCAGCCGCGTGCTAAAAGACGGTGATGCAGGTGGCGTTTATCGGCTTGCGTCAGCGGTGCTTTTGCCATAAAACGACGGGCAAGCACATGGGTAAAGTCGAAAATGGGAACACCGAGTACCAGTATGGGAACCGCTACCGAAACGGTGGCGGCAACTTTGAACGCGCCCATAATAGAGAGCGACGCGAGTACAAAACCCAACACATACGCCCCTACCGTTCCCATAATGATCTTTGCAGGGTGGTAGTTATGGCGCAGAAAACCGATGCAGGAACCCACAAGCGCGGCGGCGATAAGGGCGATAGTGGGGCCCTCCGCGTTCTTGAGTTGGGTTGCCATAAGCGCAAGGGTCATGGCACAGATAGTACATACCCCTGCCGCTAAGCCGTCCAACCCGTCGATAGCGTCTACCGTTTTGGTGACAACCAGCACCCAAAACACGGTGATAAGCCCACTGCCAAGAGTGTTTAGCGCGAGCCATTCGCCCGTTTTGAAAGGGTTTGAAATCCCCTCTACCCGTACCCCAAAGGCAATAAGGATAAGGGAAGCACCTACCATCGCGAGTATCTGTAACTTGGGAGAGAGGCTTTTGAGGTCGTCTACAAATCCGCAGAGCGTAATACAGAGGGTTCCTAGCAGTACCCCCGTAACCTGCGGTGTCCATACGTGGGCATGAGGAAGGCGCAACTGCCGTACCAGAATCGCAAGGGCGGCAGAGACCATAAACCCAAAGAAGATAGGGATACCACCACCACGCGGCATAGGCTCTTCGTTTACCCGCCTACCGCCCGGCATATCCACTAAGCCCCCACCTACACGAAAACACCATTCGCGAGTGGGCGGCGTTAGGAACATGGTAATTAGTGCCGCCAAAAGCGCGGCTCCCACAACCCCTATCATGGTACAAACCTTCTCTCTTCTCTCATACTACACAGCAAAACCTTCCCCTAATTATGGCACAGAATCCGCTCTAAAAGGCTTTTCCGAAACAGGGTCTCTGTTTAGAGAGGAGTGCGGGGGGGTGCCATAAGCGGCATCCTCTACTGCCTGAACCACTTTTTGCGCCCCTTTTTTGATAAGCCGACGAAACCGCTCTCCATTAGAGTTGGGGATAGGGGTTACTCTATCCGCCTGTTCGGGTAGAGGGTGAAATGAGCCAGAAGGGTGAAGTGCTTGAACGGCTTGTTCGATTTTGGCAGGAACACTCTCCAGCGTTTTTAGCAACGACTCTGCGGCAAGACGTTGCGGCTCTCCCAAGCGGCGGTTCATCTGCTCCGAGAGCCGTTCTGGGGAGAACCTACCTATACTGGGTTGTGTCGGAGGCATCTCGGTAGGAAGAGTAGGGAGGCTAGGAGGTAGAGGGCGTACCTGTGTGGGAGGAACGCTGACTGTGCTAAGAGGGCGGAGGATAGGATTAGGCTCTGGGTCGAAAAGCCCTACAAACGGCAGTTCCTCCGCCTCCTCTATCTTGAGGGATTTGCCGGAAGTCGCGATACAACGCAGATGCTCTGCTCCCGATAGCAGTTCTCGTATTAGACGAGAGACCTCTGGGGTCGCGTGTGTGTCATCCAGAATGAGGAGGCACTGCCTATCTGAAATCCAGTTTCGTACCTCGGTAAGCGGTGAGCCGTCGATAGAGAGAGGAATATGGAGTATCGCCGCAATGTCGATAGCAACACTAAACACATCCCATACCTGACTAAGCCGAACAT
This sequence comes from bacterium, assembly GCA_900299305.1. Taxonomy (GTDB): domain Bacteria; phylum Armatimonadota; class Chthonomonadetes; order Chthonomonadales; family Chthonomonadaceae; genus CAIJLM01. The sequence continues at coordinate 4,289 of OMJJ01000211.1, forward strand.
ACCATACTCCATCAGGAAACCACGACTCCTGAAGTGCCGAAGATTCCAGGCTAAGTCGTGTTTTCCCCATCCCACCCTCTCCGACAACGGTGAGTAGAGGCTCTTCTCCCATCGCCAGTAGTGCGGCGATATGCTCTAAACCCTTTACACTCCCCACAAAACTAACACGCCGAACAGGTGAGGTGTTCGCAGGTGCTTCCGAGGTACTTGGTTCGAGAGCCTCTTGCGGCTTCATGTTGGGGTGAAACACGTGATAGAGGCGGTGCGGCATTCCTTGGTCTTTTAAGTGCATCTTTCCCAGGCACTGAAACTCTATTTTGGTATCGGCGCGGCTTCCTATCGCTTGGTAGGTCTCTTCCGAAACTAAAATCTGCCCTCCCTGTGCCGCCGCCGATATATACGCCGCCCGATTTACGGTGGGACCAAAATAGTCGTTGCTCTGTACAAACGGTTCTCCGGTATGTAGCCCCATGCGTACCCGCGTACCCCCTACATCGGTGGGCCAAGGATAGCTCGCCAGTGCCGCTTGTGCGAAGATAGCGCAGTAGAGAGCGGCTTTACTATCCGAAAACGCAACCATAAAGGCATCGCCTTCGCTCTTCACCTCGTAGCCCCCAAAGCGGTCTATGGCGTTTCGCATAATGGCATCGTGGGTCTGCCAAACGGGAATAAAGGCATCGCCGTGCAGTTCCCAAAGGCGTGACGACTCCGCTATATCGGTAAATAGCAGAGTGACAACCCCCGTTGGGATATTCTTTTTTGGCGGTGCTGTAGCGACCATAGAGAGTCCCTTATCCCAAAAACGCGCCTACCTGCTTGCGGTTTGGCTGGTAGCCGCAATACGGAAGAAGTTTTCCAGTAGCCGCTTTCCTGCCGAAAGATGGGGCGGAGAGGTGATATAGTCTTCTGGATGAAACTGGGTTCCATAGAGAATACGGTGCTTGTGGCGAATGGTTTGAATTTTACATTCGGGAGTAGAGCCGAGTAGCACAAAATCGGGGGGAAGCGTCTTTATTTCGCAGTAGTGCGATTCGCAGAAGATGGGGGCAGCGTTTATTCCCTGAAAGAGGGGGTCGGTTTTGCCTTCGTCGGTAAGGTCGAGGGTGTAGAAACCCTTCTCCATAAAGAAGTCGGGATGGTAGTCGGGGTTCGTAATCGGCTCTCTGGCGCGAAGGTGGCGCATGGGTTCGTCTGCTAGGCGCGTTACCGAACGGAGGTCGCTATTATAGGCGAAACCTAGCAACTGATGGCTTCCGCAGAGCGCAAGGATGGGGGTTTGTGTGGCTTTTACCCAGTCGATTACAGGGAAGAAACTAGAGATCGCGTACTGCTCAAACGACCTCGCGAACCCACTCATTACCACCGCCTGAGGGCGTATCTGCTCGATAAGGGCGGGGGTAGCATGATTAAAGGGGAGGACAAGGCAGGGAGTCCCTCCGCTTGCCTCCTCGAAACGGTGAACATGACGGGCATAGGTTCCTGCCCAACCACCCCACTCATCTGGTTGTGCAAATCCAATATAGAGATTGACCGCCATATCTCTGCCTCCTACTCCAACCCCGCCAGTTGGAAGATGCGCGTCATAGTATCGCCCACCGTTTTCAGACGCGCCGTATCGTCGGGTAACTCTTTTAGTTCGTTCTTGAAGGGTTCGGGAGTGACTGCCCCCGTGTATCCTATCTTTTTTAGCGTTCCCAAGAACCCTACAATATCAATAACCCCCGTCTCTCCTGGTAGTCCGCGCACGTTGTCTATATGGTCGTCCATCGCGACTCCTTTGGGGGCATCGTTTACATGAACGTAGGTCACTTGCTCTGGGCGCAGTTTTTCGAGGTCTGCTACGGTGCCTTCGGAGGTGTGCCAGTGCCAACAGTCGAGGAGTATACCCACATTATCGCCTATTTTCTCGCCCAGTTCCAGCATATCGAACATTTTGTAGAGGAAGGGGTGAGGAAGCATTTCGCGGAGGGTTTTGGGACCCAAGAACTCCAAACCAAGTTCACAGCCGTTATCTGCCAAAATCTGCGCGATGGGGGTAAAGCGTTCGATGTGAAAAGCGAGGTTCTCTTCGAGGGGGCGCGTGTCGGAGCAGGAGAGTATCCATGTAAAGGTACGCCCTGCACCAATGGCGTTGGCGGCTTTGGCGGCACGGGGCAGTTTTTCTAAGCCCTGCTTCCATGTCTCTTCGTCTTTGCGCCACTCTACAGGAAGTCCGAAGGCGGCAGGTTGAATCCCCGCTTCCGTATAGAGCGCACGAACCGCAGAGACTCCGTCTTTGTCGATAAGGTCGGCTATCTCGAAAGGGTTTATCTCTACGCCGCCAAACCCACCAATACGCGCCGCCTGTATCGCCTCTTGTGCCGAGTTCGCGCTTACGTTAATCGCGCCCGGTGACAAACATTTGTACATCACAAAACTACCTCCCGCTAAAAATGGTATGCGGGGGTAGTTTCCGTTTTAGTGAAGGGGATTCCTGCATCACCGTAGAGGGAGTAACAATAAAATAACACAGGACAGGAGAGAGAGGTCTCTCTTCTGCCCTGTAAAATCGCTACTGGTCTCCTTGGTGCGTTACCGCAATCTACTTGATAGCATATAGGTAGTGGTTATCTGCCCCTACATAGACGACACCATCTTTATCAAGTGCTGGGGAACGTAGTCTACCTTGTGTCTTAAAGCTCCACTTCTGCTTACCAGTAGGGTAGATTGCATAGACGTACTCATCGTCTGACCCAAAATAGATAGTGCCATCCGAACCGATTGCGGGAGAACTGAGTATCGAATCTCGCGCCTGAAACTGCCACTTCACAGCCCCATTTGGTTTGAATGAGTAGAGCGTTCCGCCGAGAGAGCCGATATAGACGGTACTGTCTGCTCCAATAGCCGGAGAGCCGAGTATAAGGTCATCCGTTAGATAACGCCATTTTAGCGTTCCATCTGGGTTCAAAGCATAAACATACTGGTCGAGAGACCCAAAATAGATAGTTCCATCTACCGCTACAGCAGGTGATCCATGTACGGCACCATCTGTGGTGTATTTCCAGAGTAGGGTGCCTAGAGAACTCAGAGCATAGAGGGAGTGGTCTTTTGAACCCACATAGATAACTCCATTCCAGCCGATTACAGGTGAACTAAGCGCAAAGTCTCCCATCAAGTACTTCCACTTTAAGGTGCCACCTGGATTCAAAGCATAAAAGTAACTATCCACCGAGCCAAAATAGATAGTGCCATCGGCATCTATTACGGGAGAACTCCATATCTGTTGGTTCGTCTGATACCTCCATTTTAGCGTCCCATCTGGATTGATAGCATACAAAGAGTAGTCCTCTTTGGTACCAACATAGAGGGTGCCATCTGGGGCTATGGCGGGAGGACTATATATCGCTCCTGATGTTTGAAA
>OMJJ01000212.1 GCA_900299305.1 bacterium
CCGCCTGCACGACGAACTACACATCACAAGCGTATTTGTAACGCACGACCAAGAGGAGGCACTAGAGGTAGCAGACCGCGTCGTGGTGATGAGCCAAGGGAGAATAGAGCAGATTGGTACGCCGGAAGCGGTATATGAGAACCCTGCCAACCCATTTGTGTACAACTTTTTGGGGAGTGTGAACCTGTTTCATGGGCGGGTACATGAGGGGCAAGCGAGTTTGGGGTCTCTTGCGGTTGCCTCGCCGGAACACGCGCTCACGCAAGACTCTCCTGCGGTGGGCTATGTGCGTCCCCATGACCTTGATATACAGCGCAAAGCAGACGGTTCCGCTGTTGAGGGGATTGTGCAACATATTCATAGTGTGGGACCGGTGGTGCGTGTCGAACTGGAGCGCGTGGATAAGCAGGGGATTGTGATGGTGGCACTGACCCGTGAGCGGCACTCAGAACTGCAACTGAGGGTAGGGGAGCAGGTATACATCAAGCCACGTAAACTTCAGGTGTTTTTGGAAGACTACTCCATATAGAAGAAGGGTCTGTTTTGCGGGGCTACTCCTCAAAACGGTATCCAACACCTCGTACCACCTCCCTTTTGTGTTGGCAGGAATCTCTACCCCTTGTGCCTAATGCTAGGGGCATCCCAATCTCCCTACTGTAAGGAGTACTGCCCATGCCGCTGACTATTCGCCCCCTTATTACTACGCTTGTGTTGGCAACCCTCTCCGCCCCTGCCTTTGCAGGAGAGACCTACCCCGGCACTATGCCCCTCAGCCAAGTAAAAGCAGGAATGAAGGGCTACGGGCTAACCACCTTCAAGGGCAATACCCTCACTCGCTTTGAGGTAACGGTGCTAGGAATTGTGAAGCAAGCAAACAATGGGCGCGACCTCATTCTTATTCGGATGAAGGGAGGTCCCATCACCGAGAGGCAAGCGAACCTTATTCAAGGGATGAGCGGTAGCCCTATCTACATCAACGGCAAACTTATCGGCGGCTTCTCGCAGGGAGAGAGTTTTTCTAAAGAGCCGGTAGGAATGGCAACCCCCATTGAGGATATGCTAGAGGCGTGGGACTCCAAGATACCCCAACGCCCCACCTACTTCACCCCTGCCGAAATCAACCCCGCTCTACTCAAAAAGCGGGCATGGCTACCCGATAACCGTACCCACACCGTCCAACTTCCCACCCCCATTCGTGTTCAAAACCGTTGGATAACGCGCCTCGTACTCAATGCACCGCTCTCGCGTATCTCTCGCACGGATAGCGGAGCCGCTGTTCTACACCGCGCTACTACCTACCTTATGGCGACCAGTATGCGGCAAAAAGAGCGCGACTGGTTCCAAAAAGAGCTGGATAGCAAGGGCTACGCCGTTACCGTTCTTGCGGGGGCAGGAATGGGCAAAAGCAACTCCTCCGAAGTGCCACCCCTCCAACCCGGTTCCGCATTCGGAACCTTCTTTGCAACGGGCGACCTGCAAGTCGGGGCAACAGGAACCGTTACCTATCGGCTAGGCAACCGCATTTTGGGATTCGGACACCCTTTCTTTGGGCTAGGAGCGATGGAGGCATCGCTCACCTCCGCCTCTATTGTTGATATTTTCTCCGGCTATCAGGTGTCGCACCACATCGCAACGGTTGGGAAGACGATAGGGGCACTGGTTCAGGATAGGAACTTCTCGGTGGCGGGGGTTATCGGCAAAATGCCCCATACCGTTCCCTTCACGGTTCAGGTAAACGACCACACCAACGGGCAAAAACGTACCTTTCACACGGAGGTCTTTCTGCACCCCGACCTCACCCCTTCGCTGGTACGCCTCATAACACGACAAGCGATTAGCCAAGTACACGATATGCCTGGCGACTCGATGGCGAAGGTGACTACCCGCATCACCGCAGACGAGATGGGAACCGTAGAGCGCAAAAACACCGTTTTTGACCCCGCCGACATTGCGGTACCTGCCACCCAAGACCTTACCGATATTCTGAATATCGTTGCAGGGAACCCGCAGTACCCACTCCCCATTCGTAACGGAAGCGTATCTGTTGACATCTACAACGGACACAACACCGCCAGCGTGGAGCGTATCTTCCTAAAGCAAGGTAAGTTTGAACCCGGCGACACCCTAGAGGTGGGAGTGCAACTGAAACCTTACCGCCGCCCTGCCTATGTACGCACCCTCTCTTTCAAGATTCCTGCCAACCTGCCTAGTGGACGCTACCCCCTTGTGGTTCGCGGGGGTACGCCCATGATGTCGCGGTTTGGGGGCTTCTCGTTTGGAGGGGGAGGGGATGCCCCTACTCCTCCCGCTACCATTGCTCAGATGGTTACTCGCCTACAAGAGCAGAGCGTAAATACCGACCTCGTGGGCAAAATCACCCTGAACAGTGCCGTACCTGCCGTTGAGGGGGAACGCCTTTCGCAGTTGCCTCCCCCTATCATTGCCCTCATGCGCTCTGACCGTAACTCCGCCGTGCGCTTTGAACGCGATGAGATAAAGACCTCCCTTCCTTTGGGGGTCGTTGTTAGCGGGAGTCAGCAGATGTTTGTCAATATCCAGAAGCACGTTACCCAAGAGGCAGGGGGCAGTAGTCGAAATAGCCCCTCTGGGATTTCAGAGGGAGATAGCAGTGACGGAGGCTCACGAGGGAGCGTTATTCGCCTTAGCAACCCGATTGGCATAGAAGAGGATACTGCTTCTCCTTCCTCCCCTGTGATAGAGAGTAGCCTCTTGCGCCTATGGTTTAGCGCAAAGCAGGGGCTGCCCTCCCGTTCAAAGCCCCAAACTCCGCCTCCTCCTGCGCCTGTGGCTCCCGCAAACTCTGCCCCCACAGTCAGCGCGCCGCCTCCTGCCGCTACTCCCAAGCCCTCGCTTCCTGACCGCCCTATTGGGAGGCAAGCAAAAATTTGGCGGCAGACAGGGCGCGGCTTCGCGTTGGGCAAGTTTCAGGGGGTAAGTCTCACCTTAAACAGCGAACTCCGCCCCGTTGCCCGTCTCTCTCGCCTTGCCTCTACGAATGAGACCTACCTATGGTCACTGGTAAGCGACCCGCAAGGCAACCTCTACGCGGGTACGGGCAACACAGGAGCGATTCTCGCGTTTTCGGCGCAAGGAACCCAGAAAACTGTGGTAAAACTGCCGGCAGTAGCGGTGCATAGCCTACTCTATAGCACAGAGGGCGCACTCTATGCAGGTACGGGACCTAAAGGGGAGGTTTTTCGTGTAACCCCAGAGGGCAAAACCACCTCTTTGGGTAGAATCGCTGAAAAGTATGTCATGGCGATAGCGCAAGACAGCAAGAAAAACCTCTACTTTGCGGCGGGAGGCTCTGGAACGGTGTATCGTCTTGGGGAAGGAGAGACCCATATTTTTCCCTACATCAAGACGAGTTCCGATTTTATTACGGCTCTCGCTACCGATAGCAAAGACAACCTCTACATCGGCGGGGGGCTAGAAGGGA
>OMJJ01000213.1 GCA_900299305.1 bacterium
AGGGGTCGGGGCATAGAGCCGTCTCCTTCCTACCTGTTTGGCTTGTAGATGTTAAAAAGTACCTTGAGTATCAGGCGATGACCGGCGGCAGTGGTCAGCAGAACCTCCCCGCGCCCATCCCCTAATGGAGCCTGTTTTCCTAGCACAACCCGTACATACACCGAAGCCCCCTGCTTATCCACAAGGCTTGCAGAGAGGTAGGGCTGTTTGGGGGTAAGTTTGAGGGTGCGGAGAACCGACTCGGACTGTGCTTGTATCTGTGCGTCGCGTTGGTAGGTTCCTCCTGCTTCCAGAGAGCCAAACACCACCACATCCGAGAGTGCCGCTATCTCTCCATGCGTCGCCGCTCTAACCTGCGCCCACACTCCGCCCAGAGCCATTACGGGGTCTTCGGTGGTGGGTTTGGTGGGCGAAGTTTTGGGGGCAAAGTAGATTTCTCCTCCTACTCTGCCTATCGGGGCATCGGGGGAGAGGGAGACCTGATACCTCTGTATAGCGACTTTCCTTCCGTTTCGCGTCTCTTGGGTGGGCATAGTGCTAAGAGGGCGCAGGAGAATAGAGGAGGAGGTGCAGAGTAGCGGAGGGAACTTTCCGCCCTGTAGCATCCGCGCATCTAAAGTTACTTTCAGGCTCTTTTGGGCAGAACTTCCCACACTCAGGTCGCCAAAGTCTAGGGTTTTCGGCTCAAATGCCACCACAGAGCGCACCTCTGCAAGCACCTCTAAAGAGGCGATAGGCACAGGGTCGTTATCACTGAAAAGATAGATGTACTTGCTTTGGGAACCCGGTTTCAGTTGCGCGGTATGTACTGTGACGGAGATAGTCGCCGTCTGCTTTGCACCGATAAAAGAGGTCTCTCTTCCCTCTGAGTTGACCACTGCCCCCGTACACCCGCAGGTGGTCTCTACCCGCAAAGGAAGGCTGGTGGAACCCGGATTGTATACCATGAAATCGCGTTTGAGTAGGGGGCGGCTTACCACATCCACCTCCCCGAAGTTGGTACGCGCAGAGGTCTCGTTTATCTTCTCGACCCCGTTTTGGGCAAGCACCGCAAGTTTGGCATTGGTGGGAGGTATGGGGGCTTGTGGGGCTTTGCCGTTGGGGTTGCCGTCCAAAGCACTGAGTACGCGCCCTATCAGCGTTGCGGTGGTGGCTTTTTGCGGGGCATCGTCAGCGTGGCTATTGGTGTAGGCGATTTTGTGGTCTTTGTTTAGAACGAAGGCGCGGGGACAGGGCAGAGCATGGTAGGGGAGCGTTACCTTCATCTGCTTATCGGGGAGAAGGCGGGTTTGGGAGGTGTCTAGGTTGGTGGTGCTTGCAAAGGCACGCGCCTCCTCTGCGGTTCCCTGAAAAACCACTACCGTTAGGGGGGCAGGGACATTTACAGAGCGCAACCCCATCGCTTTTAGCACTCCACTACTCTGAATCTCGCTCCACTTCTTCGCGCTCTCGATACACCACTTGCACCCGCAAAAAAAGAAGAGAACGAGCGGTCTGCCTTTGTGGTCGGTAAGCGAGAAGGTCTCCCCCTCTGTGTCTTTGAGGCTAAAGGCAGGGGCGGGGCGGTTTTCGGTGGGACTGGTGGCGGGGCGTTGGCAGTAACGGCTTGAGAGGGTAGCGGTGTTCTGTACGGGGGTCGCGAGAAAGAGACGTGTTAGCCCCTTGTACGCCCCAACTCCCAAAATCTGCCCCTTGTCGTTGATACGATACGCGAACTTGAGCCGCCAACCCGACCCTTTCGGAATGAGGTTGTTTATATCGTAGGGCTTATCGTTCACCCAGAGGCAGGGGTGTACTCTGCGTTCGGGGGTAGAGGAGGAGCCTACTATCTGGCCGTTGTTGTTGATGTCCCATGCAGAAGAGGGCGCGTCGCCCAAGCCTTCTAGTTTTTTGAGTTTGCCGTTGCGCCAAACTGCCGCCTCTATCTCTCTATCGCTGGTATCTACCCAGCCTGCAATCTCACCCTTATCGTTAATGGCACGGGCATGGCTGAGGGTTCCACCGGGATAGATACCCAAGTCGATAGTTTTGCCCTCTTTCCAAAGCACGGCACGACGGTTGCCGTTGGGCTTTTCTTCCGCTACTCCCACTACCCAGCCTTGTGCATTGATTGCCTCTGCTATGCTGAACTTTCCTTTTGGAAGGGTTCCTAAGTCTTTTATTTTGCCGTCCTGCCAGATACAGGCGTGAGAGTTTTTATCGGGGGTCTGTGCTACCCCTACAATCTGCCCAGAGGCGTTGAGTGCCCATGCTGCTTCGTCGTTACCCCCTAGTCCGGGAAGCACCAAAAACTTATCTTCTTGCCACAAAAACGCCTTTCCGTGCTTGTTGTCCTCTTTGGTTTTGGCGATACCCACCACACTACCCTGAGCGTTGATACCTGCCGGCAGTAGAATGGGATAGCCCTCGATTTGAGAGGGAATAAGCCGCTCTTTGCCGCCCTCCCACAAAACAATCGGCGACCCCTTTAGGGAGAACTCTCTCCAACTACAGACCTGTCCGTGCTGGTTTAGGCTTTGGGTAATGCTCTCTAGGGTTCTGTTCGCCGCCCCCACATCTTCGATGGTGTAGCGGGGCATGGGTTTGGGTTGGGCGTGTGCAGAGGGCATGGCAGAGAGCAGTAGCCCACCTATTGTCATAGCACATAGACGCAGTTTCATACTAACCCCTCAAGGTGTGTTTTCTATCCTTCATTGTCTTCCGCTTCCGAGTCGGTAGCGGGTTCGGTGAGTTGGAGGCGTACTTTCGTAACGCGCCGCCCGTCCGTCTCCTCTACGCTGAGGCGTATCCCCGAACTGTCAGCGAACTCACTTAGGGCGGGCTGGTGTCCCAAGAGTCCGAACAGGTAGCCCCCGATGGTGTCTGCTTCGTCGGTAGGAAACGCAAGGTCGAGGCGTTCGTTTAGGTCTTCAAGGCGCATTGCCCCATCTACCAGCCACGTTAGCGGGTCTATCTGCGCCATGAGGGTCTCTTCCACATCGTACTCGTCCAGAATATCGCCCACAATCTCTTCCAGCAGGTCTTCGATGGTGATAACACCGCTCACCACCCCATACTCGTCCCGTACAATCGCCATCTGCATTTTGCTACGCCGCATCTCGGCAAGCAGGTAACTGGCGCGTTTGTTTTCGGGAACAAAGAAGGGGGGGCGCAACAGGTCTTTTAGGGGGCAGTCCAGTTTGCCGTCCAGCATATCTTTCAGAACATCTTTGACGTGGATAGTGCCGAGAATGTTGTCGATATTGTCTTCATAGACGGGTAGGCGCGAATGTCCCGTCTCTGTTACTATCCTAATCAACTCTTCGGGAGGGGTACTAACCTCTATCGCGACCACATCAAGGCGCGAGGTCATCACTTTTCGTACTACGGTATCTCCAAAATCGAAGACCCCCGCGACCATGCGCTCCTCTTGCTCCGCGATAATGCCCGCTTCACGGGAGGAGTGTACCAAAATCTCTAACTCCTCTACCGAGTGTACGGAGGCGTGTTCGGGGACGGGTTGGAGACCAATAAGGCGCACCACCCCATTACCCACCGAGTTTAGCAGAAAGATGAAGGGGCGAAACAGGGCAAGAAAGACATCAAGGGGGGCTGTTACCCAAAGTGTGGTGTTCTCAGGACGCTGTAGGGCAACGCTTTTGGGAGCGAGTTCTCCGAAGACGATATGCAGTGCCGTCACGATAACAAACGCGATGGTCAGCGCAACACCGTGAGACGTGAGGAGAGTCTCCTTTGCAGGTAGGAAGCGAAGCAGAGGCTCTAGCATGGGGGTCAGCGTAGGCTCTCCCACAAAACCGAGCGCAAGAGAAGCCATTGTAATCCCCAACTGAGTAGCGGCGATATAGGTATCGAGGTGCGAGAGCGCACGGTGGACGCGCTTTGCCTTGCGGTTGCCCTGATGTACTAACTCCTCAATACGAGTCTTTCGCACACTGACAAGCGCAAACTCTGCCGCAACGAAAAAGCCGTTTAGCAGAATGAGAACCAGTACAACCAGCAGGTTGATAATGTATTTAGATAGGTCACTCATAAGTGGTCGCGCTCTTGGCTTGGGTGTGGAGATAGGCTTTCTAATGCACTATTCGCCTTTTTGCTCCTAACACCCTTCTAAACGCGAAAAACTCTTCTCCTTAGTCCACGTAGATAAACTCGTTAGAGGTCATCAAAGCGTGGCAGAGGCTTGCCCATACCTTTAGGTTGCGCTTTGCCGCGTCTGTTTCCGATTTCTCGTAGTAGGTACTTAGCTTTTGCAGGTATTGCAGAGCGCGAGAGGTCTCTGTTGGGTTGGGGCTACGCCCTATCGCGGTAAGATAGGCGAACTGTAGGCGTTCTGCATCACGGGTAACAGGTTCTTTAAGCACCATCTCCGCAAAGTGCCGCGCCTGTTCCATTGCGAAGGGGCTATTAAGTTGATACAGAGCCTGTGGCGCAACAGTGGTGGAAGAGCGTTGAGCAATTACGAGAGAGGGGTCGCCGTAGTCGAATGCCTGAAACATATCGAACAGTGCGTTACGGATAATGGGCAGGTAGAGGCTACGGCGGGGCGAGTTGTAGTTCGCGCCGTTCCCCGACTGGTCGTTGGTTACGTAGTCGTTATTAGGAGTAGTGAGGAG
>OMJJ01000214.1 GCA_900299305.1 bacterium
AAGTTGCGCCTTATCGTCTCTGGGGGCGCGCCCCTTCCGGTAGAACTCCTCAAGGCGGTAGAGCAGACACTAGGTATTCCCGTTCTGGAAGGCGATGGTCCTACCGAGTGTAGCCCCGTTACCTCCGTCAATCCCCCTGTGGGAGTGCGTAAGATGGGTAGTGTGGGGATACCTGTTCCCGGTGTAGAGGTCGCGATATTCGACGAGGAGGATAACCCCCTTCCTGCCAACGAGATGGGGGAGATAGTGGTACGGGGCGATAACGTAATGCTAGGCTACCTAAACCAACCCGAAGCCACCGCCGAAGTGATGACAAACGGTTGGTATCACACAGGAGATATGGGCAAAATCGACGAAGACGGCTATGTCTATATCGTTGACCGTAAGAAAGATATGATTATTACGGCAGGGTTTAACGTCTACCCACGTGAAGTGGAAGAGGTCGTCGCAAAGCACCCCGCAGTTAGCGATGTCACCGTTATTGGAGTGATGGACGCGAAGCGGGGCGAAGAGGTGGTCGCGGTAGTGGTGGTAAAGCCGACAGCAGAGGTCACGGAGCGCGAGATAATCGCGCACTGCCGACAGCAGATGGCAAACTACAAAGTACCGCGTAAAGTCCTTTTCCGAGAAAGCATCCCCAAAGGAGGCAAGGGAGTAGTCGTGAAACGCCTCCTCAAAAAAGAGTTGGAGATGGAAAACCTGATTTAGCGGAAGAGGGGTTAAGGTAACTCATGTTACGCAAGGTTTTGTGCGTTTGCTGAAAGCGGTTCACTTACTAGAAACGCCCCCTATCCCAACCCTTCCCCCCGCTGAACGCAGGAGAAAGGGCAAACGCACGAAACTTGAAGGGCTTGCGCCTTCTTACTGCCTGTACCAAAACAGAACACCTTGTACCCTAGCACTCCTTTCTCCCGTGTCAAACGGGAAAGGAGACGGAGAATAGGGGGTGTAAACAGAAGAGCAGGCTTTCCAAACACCAGTATAGCCTACTAATGCGTAACATGAGTTAAGAGATATAAGGTATCGCTGATTTCTTAATTTCTACACCTGCGTATCCTTGTTGTTCCAAGAACTGCTGTAGACTCCACTTGGCTTGCTCAAAATTAAGATTGGGTCCAACAATTATCTCGCGAATGGGTAATTTGCCTTCTGCAAACTGTATTGGAATATGAGGTACAAGTATCCCCTTACGTTCACAAAAGAGGAGGTTCTTTTTGGAGGCTTCCTGAAACTTAATATTAAAACATAGCCGAATCTCGCTCTCTTCTTCAAAACTCGCATTTTTGAGTATAGGTGTCAGCACATAGCAATAGAACGCAAGAAATTGACATACTAGTGCTGGACGCTGTTCGTAACCGTGATTGCTTATCACATCTGAGACAGCGTTATAAGCTGTTCTAAGTAGACTTATACACAATTTTTGTTGTAATTCTACAGCGTACAACACGTTGTACGCTACAAAAGGAGGCTCTATATTCAGAAATTTTGTTGTGTCAAAACCAATGGAGTAGCCGTAACCATCAGAGGCATAACCTCTCCATTGGCTAAGTTGGTCGCCTCGTTTGGTGAAACACGTTATAAAAAAATTATTTGTGTCTTCTCTCTGTAGATATTCTAGTACACACTTTAGAGTATCTTTCCAATTCTCCTCAGAAGAACTTTTCAACTCTTCACTACACATTTGAGTAATCATATCACGCCCATATTGGAATTCGGATGTATCGTTCAATTACCCCATTGGTGTCGCCCAAAGCGTACCTTCTCGAAGCATACCTTGCAAACCGGATAATGTAGTATAGTGATAAATAGTATCAGGCTGTTCAGTAATATTATGGTTGATACTATTGCCAACATTGGTAATGATTTCAAGAGCCTTTGCTCCAACATCGTCACCCAGTGCCTTGAAAGCTTCCATGACCGCTTCAACTCTTGCTTGAATACTATCGCTCATAGAAATATCTGCTCCTAGCTACGCAGGTTCGGTAGCGGCTTCGAGAAGGGTGAGGCTTCCTTGCGTCGCATCTAGGCGAGCCTGAACCCCTAGGGGGAGCATAAGCGGGTTTTTCTCGTGTCCGAAGGGAAAGCCGTAGAGGGTGGGCTTACCGAGGGGGGCAAAGAAGTCTCGCCAGAGGTTTTCGGGGGTATTGCGCTCTGGGTTCTCTTCGTTCTTTTTCCAACTGGTTATCGAACCAATTACAAACCCCGCGACGTGTTCCAGTAGCCCCGCGCTCTTTAGTTGGGTAAGATAACGGTCTACGCGGTATATCGGCTCACCCACATCCTCTATCAGCACGATTTTGCCTCTAAAGTCTGGCGCGTAGGGTGTACCGCAAGAATGAGCAAGAAGCGTAAGGCATCCTCCCGCGAGTTTTCCCTCCGCCGTTCCCGGTACCAGCGTTTTTATCTCTGCTTGGGTGGTAGGCATTACACCAAAGGGCGCGGGGTCTTCCAACATCCGCCAAAACTGAGAGCGAGTCTCTTCGTTGGATTTCAGCATGGTTCCCAGCATTGCCCCATGAAACGTAACGAAACCTGCCTTCCGTGCTATCGCAAGGTGCATACTCGTTATATCGCTGTACCCGATAAAGACTTTGGGGTTCTCGCGTACCACATCCCAACGAATCTGAGAGAGGAGGCGCATAGAGCCGTACCCGCCCCCCGCACACTGTATCGCGTCTATGTCGTCGCGCTCGAAGAAGGCGTTTATATCGCTTACGCGGTGTTCGTCCAGCCCCGCAAGGTAGGAGTTGTTGGGGTGCGTATCCAAAACGTGAGGCGCAACCACCACATTGTAGCCCCGCTCTTTCCAGAGAACCGTTCCCTTCTCCACCACCTCCGCCGAAACGGGACTAGCGGGCGAAATCAAACCAATTGTTGCCCCCGCATGAAGGGTGCGCGGTAGTCTACCAGCCATAGCGTTCAGGTCCCCAATCACGAGTAACGGTATCCTGTTTTAGCAACAAGAGTTTTCTGTCGGGGACATCTTCGTAGAGTACCACCCCCGCCCCCACACAACTGTAGGTTCCTATTTTAACTCCCGGCTGAGTGATTACATTGACCCCCGTGCGCGAGTAGTCGCCGAAATAGGTTGCGTTTGCGCCTGTTTTGGGCAGTTCCCGCCGACCCCGTAGGCGGTGAATGGTATCTCCGTCATCAAAACGTAACGTTCCGCAGACGGTTGCCGCCCCAATATCTACCGCCAAGCCTAGCACCCCGAATATCTCCGAGTAGTGATACACGTAGGAGCCATCTAGCATAATGCCGTCCATCTCTCCGCCATGCCCCACAATGCAGTTGTTACCAATAGAGGTTCTGCCATTTACAAGGCAGTAGTCGCTAATGCGCGTATCTGCCCCCACCATCACCCCTTGCTGAAGAATCGCGCCGTTGATAACCCGTGTGTTCTTGCCAATCCAAGCGTTCCCCTCAATCACCACACGGTTTCCGATAGTAGCCCCCTCCTCCACGTAGATGTTGCCGCCGATTTCGGCTCCGTCGGAGATACAGGCAGTGGGTGCGATGTAAGATTCGGTGAGTTGGGCGGTACGCTCTTGAAGGATAGCGTTGAAACCATCGAAGATATTCCAGCACTTATCCACATCCGCGCTAGGGTGTTTTGTCTCGATTGCACCCACATCAGCACGGCGGTCTAGGAGGTTGGCAAAGACCTCTGCGAGTTCGCTCTCTAGGGGGGGCATACCGCCAATACGAACGTGGGTCATTACGCTAGGGGCGTTTTCGAGATAGGGAAGCACCTCCCTGCCAAACGCATAGACTCCCGCAAGGCGATAGAGCATATCCACACTATGCCCCTCAATCCGTTCGAGGGTGTTACCGCCTTGCGCCCGTTCTCCTTGCAGGTTACAGCCAATCCAGTCCTGCACAAGCCCCTCTTTTACGAGGCTACACAGAGTAGAGGCAGTTGCGCCCTGCTTGGTATGGAGTTGCCACGTGGCGCGGAGGTCTTCCAAAGAGACGACGATATCGCCATACACCACCAAAAAACTGTGTGCCTCTTGGGGGCTTGCGGCGAGTGCGGCGAGGGTCGCGGGAACGGTACCGGGGGTACTGGAGGGTTGACGTACAAAAAGGAGGTCTTGGGTTCCTAGCGGGTGCAGAGCGGCGCGGATAGAAGCCTCTTCATGCCCGACCACCACCACAATTTGCGAGAAGCCGAGTTCGCGTAACAGGCGCACATTCCGCGCTACCAGAGACTCATTACCGATGGGAAAGGCGCACTTATTGCGTATCAGGTTATAGGGGAAGAACTTGCGTCCTGCCCCCGCCGCCAAAACAATCGCTACATGGTGAGACACGCTACTCTCCTCTACCTACACCGTTGCGGTGAGCGGAATGATGTGCGAAAGGCGTTCCGTAGGCTCTTCCAGAGGAGGGATTTCGTTATACAGGCTATCCCGCTCGATGGGGGTACGCCCCGCCTCTTCGATAAGTTTTATCATCTGGCGGCGAGTAAGAACCTGCTTTTTGTTGCCGAATTCGCCATCTTTGTAGGTGATTTCGTACTCATGAATCGTACCATCTACATCGTCCGCCCCGTACCAGAGCGAGAGTTGGGTTATCTGCGCGGTGTTCATTATCCAGAACGACTTCACGTGCGCGAAGTTATCCAGCATAAGCCGCGCCACTGCGATATTGCGTAGGTCGTCGTAGCCGGTGGGATGCGGTATGGTATCGAGGTCGGTTCCTTCGGGGTGGAACGAGAGTGGGGTCATGGTGACAAAGTGCTTGGTCTCGTCCTGTAGTTCCCTCAAGCGTACCAGATGCTCGGCACGCTCTTCAAGGGTCTCAATATGCCCGTAGAGCATGGTCGCGTACTGTGTCAAGCCCACATTGGCAACGGTACGTGCTACCTCCATCCAGCCATCACCGTCTAGTTTACGGTCAAACAACTCTTGGTGTACCCGTTCGGAGAGGATTTCGATACCCCCACCCGGCAACGAGTCTAGCCCCGCCTCTTTCAGTTCCAGCAGTACCGTTTCGAGGGGTTTTTGCGCCTGCCTCTGTATCTCAATCAGTTCCACCATTGTAAAGGCTTTGATATGAACATGAGGGCGAACCTCTTTTACGGTACGAAGCAAATCGAGGTAGTACTGATACGGCAGACGCGGGTTGATACCGCCCACCATGTGAACTTCGGTAATAGGGACATCCAGATGCTCCATAAGGCGTTGGCGCACCGTCTCTAGGCTCATCTCGTAGGGGGCAGGACCGCCTTTCTTGGCGTAAAAAGAGCAGAACTTGCAGAACTTATTGCAGATATTGGTGTAGTTGATGTGCTGATTACGAACGTAGTAGGTACGGTCTCCATGCAGACGTTCCCGCACGATGTTGGCAAGGTAGCCCACCGCAGAGAGGTCTGGGGTCTGGTAAAGGCGTACCCCATCGTCATAACTAAGCCGCTCTTGTGCGATAACCTTCTCGTATATATCCATCAAGCCCACACCCACATAGCGTTCGGCGGCGCGGTGCGAAGTCTCGTTACTTACAGAATCTAGTACTGCCATGGCTCTTTTCCTAACGGTTCTCAAAAGTTGTTTGGGGGTAGTATACCACGCGCCTAGCCGCTAAATCTATAGAAAGCACGTTCTGGTTATGGAGGAAGCGAAACCAGAGGCGGCATCTGATAGTCAATAGAGTGAGAGCAAACAGATTCAAGGAAGGTGTTACGATATGTTACACAAATCGGTGGATATAGGCTTATGCTTTGTGCTATTGGGGTTGCTACTGGTGGGTTGTAGGGGCGGCAACAGTCCGGAAGAAATAACCAGCAAGTTCCTTACCGCGATGACCCAAAACGACTGGAATACACTAAAGCCACTCCTAACGGAAAAAGCGCAAGAGGTGATGAGTAAAGCAAACTCCAACTCCAGTATCAATATCAATAATGGTAGCAACTCTTTTACGGTGGGAGCAAGCAACGTCAACGGCGAACAAGCGGCGGTGGATGTGGTACTCCTAGACAAAGACAAACCCGAAAAGAAGACCAATGCAAAGGTCAACTTGCGCCTTGAAAACGGGGAGTGGCGTGTTTTTGCCCTAAAAATGGAGGTAGATAAGGGAATGGAGTTTAGCCTCGACTTTGAACATCCGGAAGCCTCTATGGGAGAACTGCTTGGTAAGGTGGTGGGTGAAGGGCTAAAAGAGTTGGGTAAAGGCATGGGCGAGGCGGCAAAGGGCTTTTCAGAAGGACTGAAGAAGGCAACTGAAGACACCAGCAAGCCCAAAACAACTCCCTAACCCCAATAAGAGGCGCATCTACTAGAAATTTGGCACAAAGGCACTTTACCCCCTCGTAGATACGTACCCAATAGGGTATCCTTCACAAGAAATATCTTTTTGGAAGACGAGAGGCGAGAGCAGACAGATGGTGCGAAAAGTAGTTATTATCGGTTCGGGACCTGCGGGGTATACCGCGGCACTCTATACGGCAAGGGCAAACCTAAACCCCCTGATGATTGACGGTGGCGTAGGGCGTGGTCAGGAACTGCTAGGTGCGGGTGGACAGCTTATGATTACCACCGAGGTAGAGAACTATCCGGGGTTCGAGCATGGGATTCAAGGTCCCGAACTTATGGCGCAGATGCGGAAACAGATTCAACGGTTCGGCACAGAGATTATCGAAGACCTTGTTACCAAAGTAGATTTATCTCAACGCCCCTTCAAAGTGTGGGTCAACGACGATATGATTGAGGCGCGTACCCTCATCATCTCGACGGGGGCATCGGCGAAGTGGATCGGGCTACCCGAAGAGAACCCCGTTTGGGAAGGTGGTTTGGGGGGCGCGGGTATCTCCGCTTGTGCCACTTGTGACGGCTTTTTCTTTAGGGGCAAAGAGGTCGCGATTGTAGGTGGAGGCGATACCGCGATGGAAGAGGCTATCTACCTCACAAATCACGCTACCAAAGTCACCGTGATTCACCGTAGAGACACGCTTCGCGCCTCGAAAATCATGCAAGAGCGTGCTATGAAGCACCCCAAAATCGAGTTTCTGTGGAACACCGTAGTAGAGAAGGTACACGACCCCGCCGCCAAGCGCGTGGAGAAACTCACATTACGTAACGTTGTTACTAACGAGCAGAGCGAACTCGCCGTACAGGGGCTGTTTATCGCCATTGGTCATAAGCCCAACACCGACCTGTTTGCGGGGCAACTGGAACTAGACGAGAACGGCTATATCGTAACGCACCACGACGTTCGCACCAGTGCCTACGGCGTATACGCGGCAGGTGATGTTCAAGACCACGAGTATCGCCAAGCCATTAGCGCGGCAGGTTCAGGGTGTATGGCGGCGATTCAGGCAGAGCGTTTTCTGGAAACAGAGGGCGAAGAGATGGCGAATACTTGTGAATGGTAATCTACACATATTGTTTGGGTGATGTCGTTTTTGGAGAGTAGAACGCTCCATTTTAAGAGCGGAGGATTAAGAAAATCGTGAACTATCGTCGTTTGGCACTCCCTACCGTCCTACTGGTAGGCTGTACTTCAACCGCTTTCGCGCAGAGAGCAACCCCCTACCTTCACGCCGCGGCGGTGAATGAGTATGCCACCCACAACCCTAGCGGAACCACCATTATTCCCTCTGGGCGATTACTTCGCCCAGTAGGAAAGCACTATCCCGTACCCTCCTGGCCCCACGCTCTCACCCTGAGCAAAGACGGGAGTGTCGCGTTTGTGGTGAGTGCCTCCGATGGAACGCTTTTCCGAAACTGGCAGTCCGGCAACCCCACCACGACCCACCTCGACCCTGCCCAAGACGACGACGAAAAGAAGAGCAAGTCACGGCGCGGAGAGACACGGGTTGCGGTACTCTCGGCAGATGGAAACACCCTCTACTGGAGTAGCGGCGATTCGGGTGAAATCAAAATCTACGATACCACTAGCGGCAAAGTCACGGGCGAAATCGAACTGAACCAGACGCTAAACGGGCGCAAGTACGAAGACAGTGTGGCGATGGACGTAAAACTGAGCGACGATGGTCGTTACCTCTACGTCGCCGACACCACCAACTTCCGCGTGGTGATAGTAGATACCCAAAGCAAGCAGATTGTCTCCTCCGTTACATCGGGGCGTTATCCTTACGCGCTGGCGGTGGTGGGAAAACGGGTCTATGTCGCGAATGTGGGAATGTTCCAGTACACGGCAGTCCCCCCTATCGACCCCGAACTCGCCGCCAAAGAGAAGAACAAAGAGAACCTCGACCCCCGTGGACTAACCCGCCCTCCCTTCGCCTATCCTAGTAAAGAGGCGCGGGAAGGAACCGTATTTGAAGGGCGCAAAATCGCCGGTTTGGGCGATGTCAATACTACCGATTCGTTCTCGGTTTGGGGCATAGATGTCAGCAACCCCGCAAGCCCCAAAGTCTTCCGAAAAATTAAGACGGGGCTACTGGTAGGCGCACCCTCTGATGGAGGCAAAACCATTGGGGGAAGCGCACCCAACTACCTTGTCGCACAAGGCTCTTCGCTCTACGTCTCCAACTTCAACAACGATATGATAGAGCGCATAGACCTCAACACGGGCAAAATTGTTACCCATACCCGTATCGTGCCTTCGCCGCTCGTTGCCAAACTAAGAGGGGTAAGCCCGTGTGGTATGGTGGTCTCTCCCGACGGCAAACGGCTCTATATCACCGAATCGGGTATCAACGCGATTGGGGTGATGGACACGCAGTCCGGCAAGATGTTGGGGCATATTCCTACCGCGTGGTATCCCTACCGCGTTGCGACCTCTACCGATGGTAAGAGCCTAATATGTATCAACTTTAGAGGGTTTGGTAATGGACCTAGAGGCGCGAAAAACCCTCCCAAAAGCCAGTTCTTAGGGCTACGTGGAGTGGTCTCAGTACTCTCTACTCCCTCCAATGCAGAACTTGCCCCTCTAACCCAAAAGGTTCTGGAGAACAACGGGATACTCAATCGTGCTGAACACCGCGCCGCCATGACTTCGCCCATCGTTCCCCAAACTCCCGGTAAAGCCTCCGAGCAGATAAAGTACGTGGTCTTTATCACCAAAGAGAACCACACCTACGACGCGGTTTTTGACCGCATACCGGGCGCAAACGACGACCCCTCCCTACTCCGTTGGGGCTATAAGCAGACGCTCTCTGCACAGGGACAACCCACCCTCACCGACGTAGCGGTTATGACAAACCACAACGCCCTCGCACGGCAGTTTAGCGTAAGCGATAACTTCTATATGCAGCCAGAAGCCTCTGGAGTAGGACACCGCTGGTTAGTAGGAATTCAGCCCAACAACTTCTCTCAGATGATGTATACACTGGGCTACAACTTCAAAACCAACACCACTGCCCCCGGAAGGCTCGCCTCTTACGGCTCGAACGGAAGCCAGTTCCCTGAAGACTATCCCGAAGCGGGTTCGATGTGGGAGCATCTGGCACGAGGCGGTAAAACCTTCCGCAACTACGGCGAAGGCTTCGAGTTTCCGGGAGTAGGAGAGGATGAAAACGAGGAGAAGACGGGCGCAAGAGAGGTCGCAAACTACCCCATTCCTAAAATACTGGCGGATAACACCTGTTGGGAGTTTCCCATCTTCAATATGAACATCCCCGACCAGTATCGCGCCTACTGGTTTGAACTCGACTTCAATCGGCTTTTTGTGAAGGGGGGTAAGGAGTGTCCCCGCTTTATCAATATCTGTATCTGTAACGACCATGGGACGGGGCCGAACGCCGCAAAAGGCTACCCCTACGTCGCTTCGTGGATGGCGGATAACGACCTCTCATTGGGGCGCATTGTAGACTTCCTCAGCCACACTAAATACTGGAAAAATATGGCGATTTTCGTAACGCAAGACGACTCCGGCGGCGAACCCGACCACGTAGACGCACAGCGTAGCGTTCTGCTTGCGATAAGCCCTTGGATAAAGCGGGGCTATGTGTCGCACCGCCATACCACGATTTTGAGTATGCACCGCACCCTCTACCAGTTGATGGGGCTTCCTCCACTGAATATGTTTGATGCACTGGCAAACGACTTTTCAGACTGCTTTACCACCAAACCGGACTTCCGCCCCTACAACCATGTTCCCGTAGACCCGCGTATATTCGACCCCGAAAAGGCGAAGAACCCGAAAGACCCGCACTACATGGCGGCGCGTAGAGAGCGCACCATTGTACGAGATTCTGCTGAAGTAGAGGAGAGGGTACTGCGCCTCGCCGCTCAAGAGCAACGCAAGCCGTAGTGCGATATGTAACTCCTCCTTACGATACTGCTCCAACACAAACCTCCCCTGCCTAAATGAGTTGGCAGGGGAGGTTTGTGTTGAATGGGTGATTTCGAGAAGAGTTAGCCTAACGCGGGGAAAGTGAGAATATCGTTTGGGTGGCAGAGAAGTGAGTCTCCCTCTTCATAGAGCGTGTTAAACGCCTCTACGACAGCAGGGTCGAATTGGGTTCCTGAATGGGCAAGGATATGCGCCAGTGCCTTCTCTTGTGACCACGCTTTGCGGTAAGGGCGGTCTGAGCAGAGCGCATCCCACACATCAATCACGCTAAAGAGCCTTGCCATGAAGGGTATCTCTTCTTCACGTAGCCCACGGGGGTATCCGGTTCCATCCCATTTTTCGTGGTGGCAGTAGGGAATAGCGAGAGTGGGCTGTAAGAATGGAATAGGAAGCAATATCTCGTAGGCATAGACGGGATGCAACTTCATAACGTCCCACTCTTCAGGGGTAAGCGCGCCCGGCTTTTGTAAGATGTCGTCAGGAACACCAATTTTCCCGATGTCGTGTAGCAATGCCCCCCAACGCACGGCAACCAACTCCTCTTCGCTCATGCCGATATGCCGCGCTAAACGTAAGGTCATTGAGGTAACGCGCTCACTATGACCTTCCGTTTCTGAATCCTTCATCTCTAGTACCCGCAACCAGCCATGAATCGTAGCCTCATAGATGGGGGTAAGGTCTTTAAGCAGGTTATTGGTAGGTATGCGTACCGCCTCTTGTGAAGCAGAAGGCTTAAGCAGTTTGCACGGCGGCTCCATTACGTCGCTATAGTGAAGAGAGCAGTTTCTGCCTTGCCGTTTGGCGTGATGCAGTGCCGTCTCTGCCTCGTGGGTGAGCGAGGCGATAGTCCCCCCATATTCGGGGAGGGTGGCAATCCCCAAACTGATAGTAAACGGATGACCCTCTACTGGCTGTTGGGAGATAGCGACCCGCAAGCGTTCGGCGAGATGCTTTGCCCCTGGTGCATCGGTATAGGGAAGGGCAATAGCGAAAATTTCGGGGCTATAGCGTGTAGGGATGTCGTTGGTTCGCATCTGGCTGAGCAGGATATGGACGATTCTTTGGAGAACGATGTCTCCTGCCGACTGCCCAAAATCTTCATTGTAGGTTCCGAAACGGTCTATATTGAACAAAACAAGCGAAAGCGGAGTACGATAGCGGCGGCACTGCGCCAACTCACGCCCTAAAAACTCGATAAGGTAGCGGCGGTTGTGTAGCCCTGTAAGGCTATCGCGGAGGGCTTGCTCTTCGAGGCGTGCGTTTTGTTGGCGTAGTTCTGCTATCTGTGCCTCTAGTTCTCCTATTTTGTCGTGAATATAGGGAAGAGGAGAAGGCGCGTTGCCAGTAGGTTTCAGTAGGTTGTTTCGTTTTGAGGTAGAGCGCATAAATCTCGTTTCCATCTAGGGATACTCTATTATAATACCTGTCAAGAGGCACTATTCAATATCAATAGTCGGTATTCCTTGTCAATTTGCTCACAAATTCTTTGGTATCACCCTCTATTAAGGACGATTTCGCAGGCAGGAAAACCGGTTCTGTATCGCGAATCACGCCCTGTTGTTACTCTTTGTTGGATAGGAGCCGCCTACAATGTCGTTGTTACCTCGAAGTACCCCCGAAGCGCAGGGAGTACCCTCTTCTACTCTACTAAACCTGTTGGAACTCGTTGGTGAGAACGTCCATGAACTTCATAGTATCATGGTGATGCGCCACGGTCATGTGATTGCGGAGGGGTGGTGGAAGCCTTATGCCCCCGAACACCCTCACATTCTCTTCTCGTTAAGCAAAAGTTTTACCTCCACTGCCGCGGGGTTTGCGGTTTCGGAGGGGCTATGCTCTCTGGACGATACTGTGCTTTCGTTCTTTGCGGAGGATGCCCCCGAAGCCCCTAGTGAAAACCTGAAAGCCATGCGCCTTCGTGACCTACTCGCAATGGCTACAGGCAATGAGCAGGACACGCTACAAGCCCTTTTCCCTGTGGAGAACTGGGTACGTGCCTTCCTTGCTTGCCCTGTTCAGCGCACGCCGGGAACCCATTTTGTCTATAATAGCGGGGCTACCTATATGGTGGCGGCGATTGTACAGAAGGTAACAGGACAGAGACTACTGGACTACCTCACTCCGCGCCTTTTGGAACCGTTGGGAATTACGGGCGCAACTTGGGAACAGTGCCCGAAAGGCATAGATACAGGTGGTTGGGGGCTGAGTGTTCGGACGGAGGATATTGCAAACTTTGGGGTACTGTACCTCCAAAAAGGAGTTTGGCAGGGCAAGCAACTCCTTCCTAAAGGTTGGGTGGAGGAGGCGACACGGGTTCATATCTCCAACGGAGACAGTCCCGATAGCGACTGGACACAGGGTTACGGCTTTCAGTTTTGGAGGTGTCGTAATGGGGCGTATCGGGGTGATGGTGCGTTTGGGCAGTACTGTATTGTGCTACCCGCACAAGATATGGTAGTCGCCATCACGGGTGGGCTTGGGGATATGCAAGCCCCTATGAACCTGCTTTGGAATCACCTGCTTCCTGCCCTCCAAGAGAACCCGCTACCCGAAAATGCCGAAGGGGTGTCTGCACTCACCGCAAAACTCGCCAGCCTAAAGATAACCACTCCTACAGGTGAGAGTACCTCTGCACTTGCGGGGGAGGTTTCGGGGAAGACCTACCAGTTCGAGGCAAACGAGACAAAGGCGGAGAGCCTTACCTGCCGTTTCGAGGCGAATACCGCGCAGATAGAGGTGGTACAAAACGGGAAAACGCACCGTGTAGCGTGTGGTTTGGGAGGGGAGTGGGCAACCCAACGAATCGCGTTTGCGATTCCGTATCACCTACCCGAAGCGAACGTCGCTGTTAGCGGGGCTTGGGCAGACGAGAAAACGTTTGTAGCGAAGTTGTGTTTCTATGAAACCCCCTTCTGCCCCATACTAACCCTCTGCTTCGAGGGCGATAACGTAACGTTTAATAACCGCCCGAATGTCTCGTTTGGAACCCCAGAGCCGCCGCAACTGGTAGGGCATCGTATTTAGCCCTCTTAACGTACTTGTCCTCCCTGCTATGTAAACAGGGAGGACAAGCCCCCTCTAAACACGCACAAACTCGTTCTCCGTAAGATACCGATAACTCTGCTCTAGTGCTTGCCAAATATCTCCCGCGCAGGAGTCCATCTCCACAATAAACCACTCTGCCCTATTTTGAGAGGCTTGCACAATGGCGGGAATATCGAG
>OMJJ01000215.1 GCA_900299305.1 bacterium
AGGGCGAGTGCGTAACATGAGCTAGTAAGGGATTGTAGCCTCATCCCAACCCATAGAGGGGGTTGCTATGTTCAACTCTGCCGTGCTAGATGTTGTGATGGGCTTAATGTTCATCTATATTGTTTTGAGCCTCGCCTGCTCCAAAGTAAACGAGTACTTTGCTCAGATACTCAAGTGGCGTGCCAAAAACTTAGAACAGGCGATAGGCTCTCTGCTGTTTGACCCTACTTTTAAGGACAAAGTGTACAATCACCCGCTTATCCAGTCCTTAATCGCCGATAAATCTAAGCCAAACGCCAAGCCGCACTATATCCCCGCGAACCTGTTTACCATGGCACTCCTAGACATTATGGACGGAACGCCAACCCCAAACCCGGATGCCAGCCTCGTTGCACCGCAGAATACAGTGGATGTAGCAAAGGCGATTGAAAATCATACCAACGACCAGATTCCCGGAGAGGTACAGACGGTTATTCACCTTTTCATAAAGCAGGCACAAGGGGACGTGAACAAGGTGCGGCAGAGCGTGGAAGGCTGGTTTAATGCGGCGATGGAACGCGCTTCGGGGGCGTATCGGCGGAAAACACAGGTGAGTATCTTCTTCTTTGCGTTAGCGGGAACCGTTTTGTGTAACGCCGATACCATTATGATAACCAACATCCTCATGCACCAACCTGTTTTGCGGGCAACACTCGCTACCCGTGCTACTGATGCCGCCGAACAGGACACCATAACAGACCTCAAAACGGAGATGAGCGGAGATTTGGATAGTGTGCTAGGTTGGAAAACTTCCCCTAGCACGGGTACTTTCGCCGACTTACGTGAATTTCCCAAAGAGGCAAGTGGTTGGGTTAGTAAGGTAATCGGGCTACTGACTACGGCGTTCGCGGTCAGTTTGGGCGCACCCTTCTGGTTTGACCTATTAGGTAAGTTTGTGAACCTGCGACACGCTGGCAAGAACCCAGATGACCCCAAAAAGAAGGGAGAGTAGGTTAATCTGTAGGGGTAGACCTACGTGTCTGCCCCTAACTCACCTGCATTTGTAAGGAGATGGATGCAGAACGTGGAGACGAATGCCCCTAATATCCCAGTTCCGCCCCCCGAAACCGTCGAGAGGGTGCGGGAAATACTGGAGCGGCTACACTCCCTAAAAAAGAGTAAAGTTCGTGAGTACATACAAGCCCGTATTGAGTTGAAGAGTATGGGGTATGAGGCGGGGTGTGCGATTTACTGGCTTTTGGAGCCTTCCATTTCGCGCCATGCTAAGGAACAAAAGAGGGCAGAGATACTTGGCATCAAAACGGCATGGATTTTGTTTGGGGGATGTGTTGTCGCGTTGATAGAACGTCGCCTGGGGCTACCGCTAAGGTGGACATTGTATACCCTTATGGTGGCTGAGATGCCCTTGGCTTGGCTTATTTCACAACACCTTTTCCCATTCCCACCGGAGATTCCCTATACCGCTGTTACTGAAATACTTAGTATAGAAGACCCTCGTATGGTTCCTATTCTCCTTGAGATATACCCTTGGGCAGAGCGTAGCCGAAAAGCAGAAAAAATACGTGAGCGGGTTATTTTTCTGCTTTCCTTTATTACGGACGAGAGTACGGTGCTGTGTACTGCAAAGCAGTTGGTATCTCTACACAAAATTTTGCTTGCTACAGGGGGGACTTCCACACGGCTTCTTCCTTATGCTCAAGTGACAATCCTGAAAGCCTTGCGCTATATCGGAAACGACCTCTCTTTGAAAGAGATGAGATGCTTTGCGGACAAATACTCAGACCCTATGGTAAAGCAGTGTGCACAGGAGTGCCTTCCTGTTTTGGAGGCGCGGGTACAGCGTATGGGGCTAGATTTACTGCGTGCTTCAGAGGCTCCTGCCCTGCCTAACGAGGAGTACCTTCGCCCTGCTACCGCCTCTCCTACAGAGCCGACAGAGGAACTTCTTCGCAGTACAGGGCGCAACGAGTAGGGACTGGCTCAATCACTTCTAGCCGCTTCCCTTGCTTTTTGCGTGTGCTGTTGAGGTCTTTGGGGCTTTACTGCAAAAGAGAGTGTATACTTTATAGTACAGTATCTTCAAGGAGTTGTAAAATGGCGCAACTTATCAGCGCACGCTTACCGGAGAAAACCGCAGATAGGGTCAAACTGTATGCCCAACGTAAACAACGCAGTCTTAATGAGACCGTCTCTTTAGCCTTAGAAGAGTGGTTACGGCAGAACGAGTATGCCTTCATTGAGTTTCGTGATACTCCCGATGGGCGCATGGCTTACATGAAAAACTCGCGCCTTCCCGTCTACTGGGTCATTAAGGTTGCCAAATCTTACGAAATGGATATTGAGCAGGTTTGCGCCTACTGGCCTCACCGACTGCGTGCTTGGGTGCAGTCTGCCTTTCACTATTACGAAGCTTATTCTGAGGAGATAGACCTCCAGATTGCTCTCTCGGATGCAGTGACCTTTGATGTACTCAAACGCCAGTTGCCTCAGATAGAAGCGTTCCCCATTCCAGAAGCTATCTTGCAAGGAGAATAAGAGCGGAGGATGCTATCCCTGTTGTTGGATGAAAACATCTCGCCGGTTGTCGCCGAGCAACTCCGTGCCAAGCGTCCCGAAGCGCGTGTTCAGAGCCTTTCTGAGTGGCATGAGGGCGAATATCTCGGAGTGGCAGATGAGGTCGTTCTTCTCGCCGCGCAAGAGGAGGGTTTGACATTAGTGACCTACGACACACAGATACTTTCTGAGTTGTCGTTCCTCTTTGCATCTGGTGTTAATTTCGGCGGCTTGATTTTTGTGGACGACAAGACGATAGCAGGTAACGACTTTGGGACGCTCATTCGCGCTCTCCTATATCTGTGGGATAAGGAACACGCTGTAGATTGGCAGAACCGACTTATCTATTTGCCGTCGCCCCCCAAAACCTCGGTTAAATGATATTCTAGTCCAGTCCAATCAATACGTCGACTCTCCCATCATTACTCTACAATGCTACTCCCTACGCTGATTTCGAGGTGGAATTCGAGAGAAGAGAGCGATTTCGCCTCTGCTTTGTGTGCCGATGCCGACTGTGTTGGCTGAATATGAAACGTGCCTGTTCCGCGCCCCGATGTGCGAATCATCTTGCCCTCTTCTATGGCGAAGTTGGTTTCAAAGCGCATGGTAAGGTCTCCTGCGAGTTCGGAGGTCGCGCCTTTGGGGGTTGGAATAGGCTGTAGTTTGTTGTTCAGAAAGACCTGTATCGGCATGGTAAACCCCGCTGTAATTCGCGCCGTCTGGTAGCGTCCTACCTTTTCGATACGTAGCAGTTTCGCGGTTGCTTTTCCCTGCCCCTTCCAACCCGGTAACGAGACTAACTGAGTCCACGAATCGCCGATATGAACGGGCTTGCTGGGAAGATACGCCCTCTGAAACCCCAACGCCCCTGAGCCGATAAGCCCTCCCAAGAAGTCCGTATTCTGCTCTCGTGCGGCGATACGCATAGAGGTGATGTTCCCTTGTGCATCGTAGCGCACCATAATAGGGTTTCTGTCTGGGGGAGTTGCCTGCCCCTTATTCGTGGTAACATCCCCGCTTAGAGTAGTAACGATAACGTCCGCGCCGCCTTTGGGAAGCACCTGCTGTACTCCCATCTGCTGTAGTACGTTTATCGCCACCGAGTTTACCATCGGCGCACGAGAGGTTATTATCACATTTTTTCCGGGTTGTGCGCCTTTGGAACTGGTTTTGCTGGCGTGGCTACTCTCGTTGGGGACGGAGGAGGTTACGTCCGCCACCGTCTGATACCGAGACACCTCGTTCTTTTTGAACTTGAGGCGTAAGGTCAGCGCAGGAGGTGGGGCGGCATGAGTTGCGCTACTAACGATTACCCCTACAACGAGGGGGCTAAACACACGGCAAAACGGCTTCATCTACGGCACTTCTCCTAGCGGTTACGGGGTCTTTTTGGTCTCTTTGGGGGCTACGGGTTTAGGAGTAGCCGCTTTGGGGTCGGGTCTTATCTCTTGCACATTAAGACGTGCCTGTACGTCGATTCGTTGCTCGGCGGGTTCTTCCGGCTTTTCGGGGTCGGGCTTAATCCGTTTTTGTAGGATGTCTACCTTTAGAAGTAGCGTTGCCGAAGAGACGCGCCCTGCAAGCCGACCCCCTATGGTTGCACCTACAAAGCGAACGGTTCCCGTCACTCCTGCCTTGCCTACGAGAGTGCGATAGGTGTCGTTTGCGTCTTTGGCGGGTCTATCGTCTTTGTTCTTTTTTTCGTCTATATCCGAGTTTGCGGTGAGGGCAACGGTTGCACTGGTAGGAGTGAGCAGTGAGGTGTGCGCCGAGTAGAGGATTTTGCCCGGATTTTTGCCCAGTATCCCGTCCTCATACGTCCAGTCTTTGGTAAGCGGCTCCCCCTTCTCTCCAAAGGTGACGGGTAGGAGAAGCAGGAACAGTTTTCTTAGTTCGATACCGAAGTTCACCTTTACCGAGTTGTTGTCTCCACCACTCACGCTGACCACGCTTCCGCTAGGGCTGAGGGTTGCGGTTGCATCTAGTGCCTCTTTTACCTGTTCAAGGGGGATAGGAAAGAGTGCCTCCTCCGCCCCTTTGGGAAGTTTGCCCGTCGCATCCGGCTCTTTTTCCAGCAGGTACAGGTCGGCTTTGTCCACACTAAAAGCCACTTCGGTTCCCTTATCGGTCTGCTTTTTGGGGAGGGCAGAGTACTCCAACTCTACACGGATATGGATGGGGGGGCTACCCGGACTAGCAAACGGCGGAATATGCCCATTAAAAAAGCCGACGACACGGTAACGGTAGGTGGTTCCCATCTTCCACAAGTAGCTGGCACTAGGGGAGGGCGCAACAGCCGCTTTTATGGGGGCAGGGGTAGGGGGCTTCTGCTGGGAAGTGGCACACACGCCTACCAAAAGCGGTAAGTACAGGAGAGTTTTCGAGATATTGCGTAACAGATTAGAGTACAAGAGGGTTCCTCCCAAAATGGTTTCCTTTATTTTGACCCCTTTGGCGGGGTGATGTGACAAGGAATGTTATCGTCTACCTTGCGAACCGACTTGGATTCGGGTAGTATTATGTAGTTGTTATTATGCCTTCAAACTAGGTCTGTTCAGAATAACGGAGACATCTATGCACGGACAGTATAATACCCCTCGTCGCGACCACAAGGCTTTGAAAAACGTTGGGCTGTTTTTGGGCGGGTTGGGACTGTGCTTCTTTTTTGGTTTTTTTGTTTTGGGAAAGGTA
>OMJJ01000216.1 GCA_900299305.1 bacterium
GTACCTCTGGATTTTTCGCCGCCCACAGGCACATTCCCACCACGTCTTCGATATGTACCCAAGGGAGCCACTGCTTACCGCTTCCCAAACAACCACCTAGACCTAGTTTCCAAGGGGAGATAGGAACAGGAAGCGGGTAGAGCATCTTTTCGAGAGACCCCCCGTCTCCTAGCACAATCCCGATACGTAGGCGCACCTCTCGAAGCCCGAACTCAGTGGCGCGTCGGCTCTCTGATTCCCACTTTTGGCACAAATCGGCGAGAAAATCGTCTCCTGCGGTACTCTCTTCGGTGATGGTTTCGTCGTGACGGTTGCCGTAGTAGCCCACGGCGGAGGCGGAGATAAGGGTTTGGGGACGAGGTGAGGCATCGGTGATAGCATCTACCAGTTGGCGGGTAGAATCGACACGGGAGGAGATTAGGCGTTGCTTGAATTCGGGTGTCCACCTCTGGCTTGCGAGCGACTCTCCCGCAAGATGTATCACCGCCTCTGCGCCATTGATGGCGGTTTTCCACTCGGAAGAGGCAGAGCCGAGCCAAGAGTAGCAGGTAACGCGCTCTCCTAAAAGTGTTTGTGCGCTTTCGGCAGAACGGGAGAGGGTAACTACCTCATGCCCTTGCTCTAGTAGGCGGGTACAGAGGGTACGCCCTAAAAAGCCCGTCGCTCCAGTAACTATATACTTCATACGTCTATATCGTTCTCCGTCTTCGTTTTGGTTTCTCTCATGCGAGTGCTAGTAGAGGCGTGGCCGTTTTCTCGTATTCGGCTAGCAGAAACTCGATGCGCTCTCTATCATCGGCAAAAACTTGGGGGCGATACAGCCTCTCCACTGCTCTGTGGTCTTTCTTAGCCAGAAGAACTTTACCATAAGGACAACAAAAATTAGTTAGAAGCGGCTAAAAAATGTTGCTCTTTTGTCTAAACGTCAATATATTGGGCGCGTAGGTTTTCTGAAGGTTTGAGACACCCGATATTCCAGAAGGAGGTACTTCGCCTTTCACCCCAAAAAACAAAACACATATTTTCTTGTAACGTTCTTCCGCTTGCCCCGTCTCTCCTTCAGACCATGCAAAACGTAGGGTTTAGAACACAAACCGTTTTTACTAGGAAAGGAGACTTTGCGATGCAACGCTATCGCTCTCAAAATAGTCTACTGCGTAACTCCCTTTTGGTTCCTTTTATAGCGTGTACAGCACTCGGTACGCTTGGCGTATACAGTGCGGTACGCGCCGACGACAAGCAGGAGAAAAAAGAGGAGATTGTTAAAGTTGTTGTGGCAGACGACGACAATGTAAAAGAGAACACCGAGAAACTCTCGGGCGAAGACCGCAAGAAACTTCAAAGCGAACTGGACACTATCCTCAAAGAGCGTATTAAACTCGATGAAAAGATTCGCTCTCTACACAAAAAGTTAGGGGTGCGTACCGAGGTATTCGCCTTTGCAAATGGAAAACGTATCGACCTACCTTCTAGGGGGAATTTCAAAGTCTTTGAAAACGGAGGCGAGAAGCGTGTTGAGGTAATAGTGAAGGATGGACACGCTATCATCAACGGAAAAGAGGTAGAACTGCCTTCCGATAATGCGCTACTGCCGCACATTGAGGCGTTTGGAGGAGATAACCAACGCATCGAACTTCTCCTGAAAGATGATAGCGGCAAAATTCAGTCGCTGAAGGGTTTAGCACCTGGAAACAGTAAAGAGATAGAGATAGTGATGGCAGACATGAAGCGTGCCGCCGAGAAAATGCACAAAGATGGCGGTAACGATGTTCTACTCTTTAGCGATAAAACCCCCAACCTCAAAACGTTCCGCCAGTTCCGTATGCTAAACGGAGATTCCGATGCACGTATTCGTGAACTGGAAAAGCGCATTGCAGCCCTTGAAAAGCGGCTAAAAATGCAAGCCGAGAAAAAAGCGAAATCGAGCGATTCGGGAGACCTAGACCTGTTCTAGTTCCTGCTGTGTTTCCTTTAGAGCGGAGAGGTGGGACTGATAACTACCTCTCCGCTCTTGCTGTGAGTAGCGGGCTTCCCGTGGTAGAGGCTACAGGACACTGTTTGGTGGAGTGACGTATGAATCTGTGGCAACACCCTAATTTTCGGCTAAGCTGGCTAGGGAAGATGGTATCCCTTTTTGGAACCGACATCTCTGGACTGGCTATCCCTACGGCGGCTCTCTACCTGCTACACGCAAACTCCGCACAGATTGGGATTTTGCAGGGAGCGCAGGGGGTCGCTTTTCTTGTTCTTAGCCTTCCGGTGGGCGTTTGGGTAGACCGCTTACCCCGCCGTCCCCTTCTTATTTTCTCCGATTTGGCACGGGCGTTGCTACTGGCGATAATTCCCCTTTGCGTTTGGCAGGGACACCTCACTATGGGGGTACTGATTGGCGTAGGGGTACTGGTGGGTGCGTTTACGGTCTGTTTCCGTGTGGCAGAACGCGCTTTCTTACCCTCCATCGTTACCCGTGACGAACTGGTTGCCGCAAACAGTGCCATTAGTGCAAGCGAAGCCATAGCAGAGATAACGGGTCCTGCACTTGCGGGGACGCTGGTTCAGTTGCTTACCGCCCCCATTGCTATTCTGGTCGATAGCCTCTCTTACCTCTTTTCGGCGTTCTGCTTTTGGAAGATAAAAGTCTCTGAAGACACTCTGCAAACGGAGGAGCATCCAGAGGGATGGGCGGCAATGCTGGAAGGGGTATGCGCTATCCGCCGACACCCCATACTCCTCAACTTAACCTTGATGATGGCGAGTTTAAGTTTTTTCGGGAACTTCTTTGGGTCGCTCTATCTGCTCTTTTTGGTACGAGAACTGCATATTACGCCGGGTATGGTGGGGGTATTGGTAGGCTTGGGAGGTATCGGGAAACTGTTCAGTGCGAGTATCAATTCTGCCATGACACGCCGTTTTGGAATTGGGAAGGTGATACTGTTGGGGCTGGTTTTGGGGTCTTGGGACGGCGCAGTAATGTTTGGGATACACGGCTCTGTCTGGTTTTGTACGGTGGTTCTGGGCTTTATGCAGTTAGTAGGCGATATTCCCACTGGCTGGTTCTATATGAATGTGATGAGTCTGCGGCAAGCGGTAATACCCGCCCACCTACAGGGCGCGTTCATGCAGGCATGGACTTCCTTATCGAGAGCATGGCTCCTTTGGGGGCAGTGGTGGGCGGCTACTTGGGGGTGTGGATAGGGTTGCGTCTTACCCTGCTTATGGCGATGTGTGGCCCGCTATTCGCTCTCGTTTTCTTACTACGCTCCCCTATTATAAGGCTACACGAACTCCCCGAATCCAACGGGGCAGAGGCTTAATCCGCCTTTTTCGCAATCTCGAACGCCGCCGTAATGGAGTGGGCAAAAGAGGGGCGCAGTACCCCCTCTTCGGTGATGATAGCAGTAATAAGTTCGGCGGGAGTGACATCGAAAGCGGGGTTTAGTATCCCCACTCCTTCGGGGGCGATACGGGTTTCTCCGATGTGTGTCATTTCGCGGGTGTCGCGCTGTTCTATGGGAATCTGTAGCCCAGTAGGGAGGTTCCTGTCGATGGTAGAGAGCGGCGCGGCGACATAGAAGGGGATATTGTGGTGTTTTGCGACTACCGCGAGGCTATAGGTTCCTATTTTGTTGGCGGTGTCGCCGTTGTTAGCGATTCTGTCTGCCCCCACGACAACGGCATCCACACGCCCCTGCCGCATCAGGCTTGCCGCCATGTTGTCGGCGATAACGGTGACGGGTATGCCCTCTTGTACCAACTCCCAAGCGGTTAGTTTCATACCTTGTAGGCGGGGGCGCGTCTCGTCGGCGTATACATGGACATTTTTTCCCATCTCTACCGCCGCCCGAATAACTCCTAGCGCAGTTCCGTAGCCTACCGTTGCCAACGCCCCCGCGTTGCAGTGCGTGAGGATGTTGCTGTTATCCGCCAAGAGGTCGGCTCCAAACCACCCCAACCGTCGATTCGCGGTAAGGTCTTCCTCTAGCATCTTTAACGCCTCCCGCATAAGCGCGTCTTTTATGTCTACCACGCTACCGGGAGTGTTGTAGGCAAGTTCCATGAGCCTGTCTACCGCCCACATCAGGTTCACGGCAGTGGGGCGTGCGGTGCGGAACTTCTCGGCGATAGGTTGCATCCTCTCCAGAAAATCTTCCCGCCCTGCCGCAATCTGATTCCTTGCCGCCATAGCGATACCGAGTGCCGCCGTACAGCCGATAGCGGGTGCACCACGTACTATCATCGTGCGAATCGCCTCTACCACTTCGCGCCAATCGGTGTAGTCGAGGTGGCGCAGAATACCCGGCAGGGCGTTCTGGTCGATAAGACGCAGACGACCCTGCTCCCATGCAACGGTCTGAAGGATTTTGGAGTGCCTAGATTGCGACATTCGTTTCGATGCTCCTTGTTGTTTTACTCTTGGTGCTACTTATTGTGCTGAGGGCAGACACATAGGTCTGCCCCTACGTAGGTATTCGTGCTCTGCTTACGTTACGTTAGAAGTTACTGGGCAAACCACCAATATAACCCCGTAAAAACGCCTCTGACAAGCGTACTGGCTTCTCCCCCGCCTCTGTTTTCGGCTTGAGAATACGCTTTACCGTGGTATGACCCTCTAAATCTCTTTTTACCACAAATAGGCGTTGCTCATCGTCGTCTAGGTTCAGTCCGTCTAGTATAGCGGGGTTATGTGCCGTAAGAATTACCTGCTTATAGTATTTCCTAGCAAGAGCCACTATCTCTTTTATGAGGTGCGTACCTAGTTTGGGGTTTAGCGAGGTATCTATGTTGTCTATTGCGAAGAAAGGCGGGAACTCATGCTCCATCAGGCAAAAATAGAAGAGTATAAATAGAAGGGCACTATCGGTGCTAAGTTGATTAAACACTCCTATCTCTTCCGCAATACAACTCTCTTTTACCTCTATACTGATATTCCCCACAAAATCGGAGGAGGTCTTGAAATCCTGAAGCCGCTCCATAAAGCCCATTCGCTCCATAAACCTCATTAGCTCTTTAATATCTGTTAATCCAGCCGCGTCTCTGTTTGCGAGGTAGTGTAAGGAAAGGAAAAGCCTTTCACCTTGCCGACCTAAAGGCAGTAGCTGGTCTTTATTACAGGGACTACTTAGGTGAGCGTATGCGGGAGCGTATATGAGGAAAGGCTCGACATAGCGTTTTACTGTAAGAAGGTACTGCTCTAAGTACCCTTCGCCCTCAAATACAGTGTATTTTTCATTCTCACGATACCCGTAAGCATAGTCTCTATTCAGATAGTACTCTAACATACGTGCCACGTCGTCCATCGCGTTAATAGCATCTATCTCTTTTTCATTCCTGTTAAACCAGGGAGTATCGCCTCTATTATCATTACCTATCTGAAAAATGCGTTCTACGCTATCTCCAATCTTATTTGCCTTAAACCTAACGACAATATCCTTATCCACATTTTCCTTATCAAAAGCCGCTCGCATAAAACGGGGGTTAGGTGTAACACGAATACCCTTTGATGCCAGAGATTCATTATCCAGTTTATTACTAGCGGCGGCAGAACCGAGGGCTATCGCTTCGAGGAGATTGCTCTTCCCCGAACCGTTTTCGCCAATAAGCACCGTGACGCGCCCAAGCGGGAGCGTCAGGTTACTTATTGACTTATAGTTCTCGATTTGCACTTCGGAAATCATAAATCTTCCCCAAGATAGCGACCATAGAAGCGGGCGATAAAGGCTTGATAGTCCGGCTTCGCGGTAATTTCGCGCCACCAACTTTGATTATCGGCATACCAGCGCACGGTCTGTTCTAAAGTCGTATCAAAATCGTAAGCGGGTTTCCAGCCCAGAGCGCGAAGTTTGTCGGCGTTGACGCTATAGCGTTTGTCGTGTGCGCCGCCGCGGGGGTCGGGAATGGTTTTAATCAGCGATTCGGGGCGGTTTAGGAGGCGCAGGAGGGCGTGCGTGATTTCGAGGTTGGTACGCTCCCCCTCCGAACCGATGTTATACGCTTCTCCGATAGTACCCTCGTGTAGCACC
This sequence comes from bacterium, assembly GCA_900299305.1. Taxonomy (GTDB): domain Bacteria; phylum Armatimonadota; class Chthonomonadetes; order Chthonomonadales; family Chthonomonadaceae; genus CAIJLM01. The sequence continues at coordinate 6,021 of OMJJ01000216.1, forward strand.
TTATCAATCCCCGCACAGTGGTCTAGCACATACACCCAGTCGCGCACCTGATTTCCTGCTCCGTAGAGAGGTACTTTTTTGTTGTCCAATAGGCGCGTCACGAAGAAGGGAATCAGTTTTTCGGGGTACTGGTACGCCCCATAGTTGTTGCCGCAACGGGTGATAATTGCAGGGGTTCCGTAGGTGATAACATGGGCGCGAACCTGCATCTCGCCTCCGGCTTTAGCGGCAGAGTAGGGCGTGTTCGGTTCGATGGGGCTTTTCTCAGTGAACTGTCCGTTATCTATCGTGCCGTACACCTCGTCGGTACTGACGTGAACCATGCGCGTAAGCCCGTGCCGCTTCACCGCGTCTAGCAGGACATACACCCCATACACATCGGTCTGAATGAAACTACCAGGTTCGAGGATACTGCGGTCATTGTGCGATTCCGCCGCGAAGTTGACGATGGTATCGACCTGCTCTGCTTCGATAATACCATTGACTACCGTTTCATCTTGAATTTTGCCGGGGTAGAAGCGGACTCGCTCAGAGGTAGCGGGGTCGTTCTGCATATCGGCGATAGTGGAGAGGTTTCCTGCGTAGGTAAGCGCGTCTAGTATCACCACGCGGTAATCGGGATATTTTTGGAGTACGTAGCGGCAGTAGTTGCTTCCGATAAAGCCCGCGCCGCCCGTTACCAGTATCGTTTTGCTCATACTTTGAACTCCGAATCTATCTCCTCATGGCGAATCTCATCGACGGGTTCTTTGCGTCCCCAGCCGGCATAGAGTTGGTTCGGGAAGTTCAGCACCACCGCGTCGGTATCTCCCACATTTCGGTACGCATGAACCACACCGGGAGGCACCACCAGAAAGCAGGGGCAGTCTTCCCCTAGGCGATGCACCTCATGGATACGCTCTTTACCAGGACGGTTCTCCCACAAAGAGACCTCGTAGGTTCCCGACAAAAAGCCGAATCCGTCTGTCTGCTCACGGTGTTCGTGCGGACCTCGTGCCACTCCCGGATGCGTCATAGAGATATAGCCCATGGTGGGCAGAAAACCTTCGGGCAGTTCGTCCTGCCGAAACAGCTCGGTTAGCCAGCCCCGTGCGTCTGTGTAGCGGCGGAGGGGGCGCAAAACCACTCCCTCAATTTGAGATTCCAAGTCGTTCACTCCTCGCGTCTGTAGTCACCACCCAAGAGTATACCCTTTGCGCGGCTCTCCTTATGATACGGAGATTTGTTTGGTATCTGTTCGCTCTTCTGGGAACTACTCTTGGACTATCAGAATACCCTAGTAGGTTATGTCATAATATACACACAACAAAGGAGTGCCAACTATGGATAAAACCCGTGTAGCGATGATAGGCGCAGGAAGCATGGCGAACAACGTGCATTACCCCTCCCTTGTCTCGTTTCCCGATGTGGAGATAGCCGCGATATGCGACCTCAACGCGCAACGCCTCCAAACCACCGCCGATAAGTACCATGTCGAGGGTCGCTACCATGCTACCAATCTGGAACACTACCGCAAGATGATAGAGGAGGTTGCACCCGATGCGGTGTACGCCATAGGCAACCCCGACCAGATGTACCCCGTATGGGCATGGTGCTTGGAGCAAGGGCTACCCCTCTACATCGAAAAGCCGATGGGACTCACTGCCCACCAAGCCCGCGCCCTTGCCCATCTCGCCGAAAAACACCACGCTATCACGCAGGTTAGTTTTCAACGCCGCTCCTGCCCTATGGTACTGCAACTCCATCAAGCCTGTCTCCAGCGCGGAGAGGTCTACCATGCGGTTTGCGAGTTCTACAAGTGCAACCCCGAACCCTTTCTTGGCGCACGTGACCACATGATGGACGATGGGGTACACGCGATAGATACTCTGCGCTGGATGTGTGGAAGCGAAGTCAAGACGATAGAGAGCGTCACGCGCCGCATGGGAACCACCGACATCAACTACTTCACGGTACTCTTCACCTTCGAGAACGGCGCAACGGGGGTACTGATGAACAGTTGGACGAGCGGGCGGCGTATCTTCCGTGTTCAGATGCACGCGCACGGTATCTGTGCGGAGGCAGAACACGAAGGCAAAGGCGCACTCTATGCCGACGGCGACACACAAGGAGAGTGGTTCGATACCCGCGAAGTGGCAGGTAGCAACGACCTCTATGTGTACGGCGGCTTCCAACTAAAGAACCGCCAGTTTATCGACGCAGTTCGCAACAAAACTCTTCCCCCCTCCCACTTCGGTGATGCCGTAAAGACGATGGAGGTCGCAGAAAAGATACTCGCTCAGGGACTACTAAGAGAGTAGCCCCCCGTTTAGATACTAGGAGGACAGCCTTGAACCGACGCAGATTCGCACTCTCACTACTCACTTTTTCGCTAGGTACGCTACTCGCTTTTGCGGGGTGTAACAACGCCTCTACCCCCGAAAAGCAAACCGACGACAAATCCCCCACCAAGCCCACCGCCAGCACCGAAAAGCCCAAAATCGCCCTCATTATGAAGTCGTTGGCGAACGAGTTTTTCCTCACCATGCAGAAGGGCGCGGAGGCACACCAAACCAAGAACGCCGACAAGTACACCCTCTTAGCAAACGGGATTAAAGATGAGCAAGACGTAAGCCGCCAGCAACAACTGGTAGAGCAGATGATAGCCCAACAGGTAAAAGCGATTGTAATTGCCCCCGCCGACTCCAAGTCGCTTATCTCTGTATGCAAAAAAGCGATAGACGCGGGTATCGTGGTTATCAATATAGATAACAAGTTCGATAGCGGGGTACTAAAAGACCAAAACGTAACGATTCCCTTCGTCGGTCCCGACAACCGCAAAGGGGCGAAACTGGTAGGCGACGCTCTCGCCAAAACCCTGAAAGCAGGGGACAGCGTGGCGATACTAGAAGGGGTTCCCACCGCCTTCAACGCCATTCAGCGCAAAAACGGCTTTGAGGATGCTATGAAAGCCGCCAACATCAAAATCACCGCCTCGCAGTCCGCAAACTGGGAGACCGACCAAGCCAACAAGGTCGCCTCTGCCCTCCTCACCGCGCACCCCGACCTCAAAGCACTGCTCTGCGCCAACGACAACATGGCACTCGGAGCCGTTGCCGCTCTCAAAGCCGCCAACAAAACGGGGCAGGTGACTATCGTAGGTTTCGACAACATCAGTGCCATTCAGCAACTGATAAAAGAGGGTGGGGTTCTCGCGACTGCCGACCAACACGCCGACCAACTCGCCGTATTCGGAATCGAGTACGCCCTAGAGATGCTGGCAAAGAAGGGTAGCCCCGCCGACAAAGAGACTCCTGTAGACCTCATCACCAAAGCGAACTTGAAGTAGCCCCATGCAAGGCGCAACCGCTTCCCCCAAAGCCGCTTGGAAGGCGCAGATAGCCAACTCGCTAGGTCTGCTGGTGGTGCTTGGCGTACTGATAGGGTTCTTTACGGTAAAAGCAGACCACTTTCTAACCGTTCAGAACTTCAGTACTATCGCCAACCAGATACCCGACTCGGCGATACTCGCTATCGGTATGACCTACGTGCTTCTGATTGGCGGCATAGACCTCTCTGTCGGCTCTGTGGTAGGGGTGAGCGGTAGCCTGTTAGGGCTTGCCCTGCTCAGTTGGCACTGCTCGTTGGGGGTAGCGATTCTGCTCTGCCTTGCTACCGGGCTACTCATGGGGTTCCTAAACGGCTTTCTTACCGTGAAGTTCGCGCTCCCCTCCTTTATCGTAACGCTAGGTATGCTAGAGGCGGGGCGGGGGCTGGCGTACCTGCTCACCAACTCCCAAACACAGTACATCGGGAAATCGGTAGAACAACTCTCCAGTGCAAAAGTGGTCGGTCTCACGCTTCCCTTCTTCCTTGCCCTCTTCCTAACGGTTATCGCGCAGATAGTGCTACAGCGCACCTCGTTTGGAAGGCACGTGCTTGCGGTGGGCAGTAACGAGGAGGCGAGTCGGCTCTCCGGTATCCAAACCAAACGGGTAAAGGTAGTCGTGTTCAGCCTCTGCGGTCTTATGGCGGCACTCGCTTCGGTTATCAACGTGTCACGACTCGCCTCTGCCGACCCAAACGGCGGAACAGGCTACGAACTACAAGCCATTGCCGCCGTAGTGATTGGGGGAACCAGTCTGTTAGGGGGACGCGGCTCGGTGGTGGGTTCCGTTTTTGGAGTGCTGATTATCGCGGTGCTAGGGAATGGGTTGGCGGGTATGGGGGCGCAAGAGCCGCACAAACGCCTGATAACGGGGCTAGTGATTATTCTCGCGGTGATATTCGATATCTATCGCGCACGATTGGCACAAAAGTAGGGGATAGTCCATACCATCACTTTCGCTTAGTTCTCCGTAGCAAATTGAGCCAAAATATCTGCTATTTCCAGAAGCGTGTTTGCACTGGTAATCGCTTCGCGTAGCCGCGCCGCCCCACGATACCCCTTAAAGTAGAGGGGGGCTTGACCGCGTAGGTGACGCACAGCACGGTGTTCTCCCATGTTCTTAGTGAGGTCTTCGATATGAGCGAGGCAGACTTGAATACGCTCTTGTAGGGTAGGAGGCGGAAGCAGTTCCCCTGTAGCAAGGTAGTGAACGGTGTCGCGAACTATCCAAGGGTTTCCGATTGCCGCTCGTCCTATCATCACGCCGTCGCAACCGGTCTCTTGCATCATGCGGAGGGCATCCTGTGGGGTCTTTATGTCGCCGTTGCCGATAAGAGGCTTGCAGAGAACCTGTTTCATCTGGCGTATCAGTTCCCAGTCTGCGTCTCCTGTATGACCTTGTACGGCATAACGGGCATGAAGCGCGAACGCCTGTACTCCGATTTCCTCTAGTCGCTTCGCGAGTCCTGCGGTAGCAAAGTGCCCGTAGTCCCAACCCGCTCGCATCTTCACCGTAACGGGTACTGCTACCGCCGAAACAATCGCCTCTACTACTCTACAGGCGGTTGCTTCGTCTTTCATCATGGCGGCTCCTGCCCCCGTTTTGCACACTTTGGGAACCCAGCACCCCATGTTTATGTCGATAATATCCGCTCCCTCCCCTACGGCTACTCGCGCCGCTTCCGCCATCATGGCGGGGTCTGCACCAAAAAGTTGTACCGCAAGGGGGTGCTGTTCTTGGGTAATGTCGAACATCTCCATTGTGCGGCTACTTTTGTAGTGAATAGCGGCGGTGCTTATCAGTTCGGTAACGACCAGTCCGGGATTTCCAATCCCTTTGACGAGACGGCGAAACGCCCCATTCGTTACGTCTGCCATGGGGGCAAGCACTACGGGGGGGCAAATGCGTAGGCTACCGACGGAGTACGATTGGGAGACTTTTGCTAGGCTATCGGGTTTTTCAAGAAGCAGTGTCATAATAGTTTTCTCATTTTACCCGATATGCACAAAACTCCCAAGCGGCTACCCTGCATCGGTAGGGCAATCGTAGCACTTTGAGATAAGAGGGTTACTCACTTTACGGTATAGTCAGCGGGTTAGCCCTCATCCTGTCCTTCGGACATCCTTGCCCCCAAATTTGGGGGAAGGAAGGTACTGCTGTAAGGTTTTCTTGTTATCAGCAAAGTGTACTGGTGCAAAAAGTAATTTGCTTGCTATAGGGTGCATTCGCCTCTTCGCCCAGAATTGGGAGAAGAGGGTGGTGATGAGGGCTACAGCCTAACAGTACGTAATGCCTGAGAGTAATGCGATTGTCCTGTTGATATGCTAACCCCTGTGTTAAGTCTACTGGTATCTGGTACAATTTGAGGGAGAGAGTAACTGATTTAGCCCCGAAAGGAACCTACCTAAAATGTCTACAAAAATCGCGCTACAGATGTATACCCTGCGTGACTACACCAAAACCGCTCAAGACTTTGCCCAAACCATAGAGCGCGTCCATAAAATTGGCTATGAGGCGGTGCAACTCTCCGCAGTGGGCGCAATGGACGGCAAAACTCCGCAGGTCTCGGCAACAGAAGCCCGTAAAATTCTGGATAGCAACGGGATTCGTTGTGTGGCAACCCACCGCAGTTGGGAGTCGTTGGCAAACCAGACCGCGTTTGAAATCGAGTTCCATCACGCGCTAGGCTGTGATTTTTGCGCGATTGGGGGTATGCCCGGCGAGTACAACGCAATGGGAGAGAGCGGCTATCAGAAGTTCTTAGACGATTCCGCGCCCGTAATCGAGAAGTTGAACGCCGCCGGTATCCGCTTCGGGTATCACAATCACGCCCACGAGTTTCAGCGTTACGAAAACCACCACAAAACTTTCTACGATACCTTTATCCATGCCGCAAATCGTAACTTCTTGCTGGAGATTGATGTCTACTGGGCGGCACACGCGGGGGTAAACCCGCCTCGCCTATTCGAGCAACTAAAGGGGCGTGTTCCTCTTATTCATGCAAAAGACAAAGAGGTGATTAAAGAAGGACCCGTTATGGCTCCGGTAGGAGAGGGCAATCTGGATTGGGATGGGATACTAAAAGCCTGTAAAGCCGCCAAAGTGGAGTGGTACGCCGTAGAGCAGGACACTTGCCGCCGCGACCCTTTCGACTGTATCCGCTCTAGTTACCAGTTCTTGAAGGAACGAGGGCTATAGAAACCTATCGGGGCGGTAGGGCTGTAGTTGCGGGGGAGCCTGTTTGAGCATAATCTCTTCGGAGAGGAGGTTTGCTAGTAGGGGGGCGAGTGTCATCCCGCTATGCGTCACCGCTACGAACACGCCTTTTATGCCCGGCAATGCGCCCACAATGGGGTAGCCATCTTGAGGAACGGGGCGATTGCAGATATAGGCACTCATGCCTTGGGTTATCTCTTTTAGCGAGAGTTGAGGAAGCCAATCGGTAACGCGCACGAGTAAGGCTTTCCCAATCTCGTTTAGGCTTTGCGGGTCGAGGTTTTGGTTTTGGCAGAGGGTATCGGTGTCGTCTGCACCAATAAGTAAGCCTCCTGTTACGGTAGGGCGAAGGTGTAGTCCCCCCGTGTCGGCAGGGTAGAGAACGCGACGAATCGCCCCTTCCGCCGATTTCGGGGCGGTATCTACCAGTATTCCCGGAACCTGCTTTAGCGGAACCGCCTTTGCCAACTCCTCTCCGTTTCTCAAGAGTTGGATAAGAGAGGGAGTCTGCGCTCCTCCGGCGAGTATCACGTTTCTGGTGGCGTACTCTGCCCCTCCTGCGCGTACCATCGAAACACTACCTAGCGTATCTACATAAAAACTCTCTACGGGGCAGTATTCACGAAGGATAGCGTTGTGGTTACGGGCGTGTCCTGCCAGAAACCGTAAGAGGCGCATAGGCTCTACCCACTTATCGGCAGGGGCGTATAGTCCTTCGATGTCCTCGGTGGGTAGCCTTCGGAAGCGGAGAGAGGGTTCTAATACCTCCATCTCTCCCAAAGAGAGGGTAGCGTAAGGGTAGTTGAGGTACTGTAGACGCTCTGCCCGTCCGCGCAGGGCAGTGAGTTGGGTGGTATCGCTACTTCGCGCCCAGTAGAGCGTTCCCCCCGAATGGACACCGAGGTTCTCTGCTCTGTGTTCTAGAGTTAGTTTTTCGTAGTAGGCGACGGCGGCGGCATTGAGTTGAAAATAGTCTTCGTTGTCGTTTGTTTTGGAGGTGGCGTTTATCCACGCGAATCCGCTTCCGGTTGTGCCGCTACCCAGCGCATACGCCTCTACCAGTGCCACGCGCAAGGAGCGTACTGCCAACTCGTAGGCAAGGCACACGCCCATAATGCCCCCGCCCACTACCACTACATCGACGATTTCTGGCATCCCTGTCTCCCATTCATTTGACAAAACCGCCTGTACAGGTTACAATATAGTCCGCGCCAAAACAGGCGCGGACATCTGTTTTGTTTTGCCCCAGTAGCCCAACGGCAGAGGCAAGCGACTTAAAATCGCTCCAGTACGAGTTCGAATCTCGTCCGGGGCACTCCCCTTTACAACGCCTCTGGGTACGACCCCAAAACGCGCACAAAGAGCGAGTGTTCTTTTAGTAGGCTTACGGCTCTCTCTACCCCGTAGTCGCGGATATGCCCCTGCACGTCTACATAGAAGGCGTACTGCCACGCCTCCACTTTCGTAGGGCGCGACTCTATCATCGTCATATTCACGTTGTACTTCTCGAAGGCACTAAGCGCGTGTACTAACTCCCCGCTCTTGTTTTGTACCGAAAACAGGATAGAGGTCTTATCTTTGCCTGTCGGCTCTGGCTCATTATAGCCAAGTACCAGAAACCGAGTACGATTCGTGGTATTATCCTCAATATGTTCGCAAAGAATCGGCATTCCGTTGCGCTCTGCCGCTAAATTGGTAGCAATCGCCGCACTTTCGGGGTCTGCCGCCGCCATCTCTGCCGCCTTCGAGGTGCTGGAAGCCTCTATCTGCTGAACATGAGAGAGGTGATTTTTGAGCCATTGGCGACACTGTGCTACGGGTTGGAAGTGCGAGTAGAGCCGCTTTATCTGCTCCAAAGATTCGCATTTGGTGAGTAGGTTGTGAGCAATAGGCTGGTAGATTTCGGAGACCACGCGCAGATTCGAGTTCATAAAGGTATCGAGGGTTTCTGGCACAACACCCGCCCAAGAGTTCTCTACAGGAACCACGCCGTAGTCGGCTAGGTTGCGCTCTACGGCAGAAAACACCTCGGTAATGCTCTCTACAGGGCGGAAATCGGCGGAACGTCCGAACCGTGCAATGCTCGCCAAATGGCTGAAGGTTCCTTCCGGACCTAAAAAGGAGACGGCTAAGGGCTTCTCTAGGGCGCGGCAAGCCGAGAGGATTTCGATATAGATAGCACGTATCGCGGCAGAATCCAGGGGACCGGGATTAGAAGAAGTGAGCCGCTGAAATATATTAAACTCCCTTTCGGGGGTAAAATAGTGCGTGTTCTCCCGCGATTTCGTGTGTCCTACCTCCTGAACAACGGAGGCACGCCGACTGAGGAGTTCTAATATCTGTTGGTCTATCGAGTCTATTTCTTTACGCAGTTCCGAGAGGCTCATGGACTTCCTTCCTTCACACTTACAAAAATGGGGTAGCCTCTCTGTGTTCGAGAAAGAGGTACAGGAATCCTTCCTGCCCCGCCCAAATACCATAGAGGATAGCGACCTTGCGGTTCGTTCTGCAAGGCGCATTTAGGAATAGTACA
>OMJJ01000217.1 GCA_900299305.1 bacterium
GGGAGGCAGTAACAGCCCCGTTGAGGGTACGCCCTTCGGGAGTGGGAGAGATGGAACGAGCGATACTATCCACGCGCCCCTGTTCAAAGGCGTTCCAGAAAGTAGTGAGGTCGTCCCAGCCGATAGTTACCAAACCATCCTCTTGTAGAGCAGTAAGGCAGAGAGAGCCGTTTTGAGGGTGGTTCGTGGGGAGTTTGGAGTTCTCCATAACAATCGCGGTAAGCCCCCGCAACCGTAGCGCATGATTCTGGTTTCCCCCATACTGCGGACACTCTACCCCCTCTATAGGCCAAGCCCCATCCCATCCCACAAAGTTCTGTAGGGTTGCGGCGATTTGGACACTGGCGGCACGTTCTGCGGGGTTCTTTACCTTAAACTGGAAGACGACGGCGGGTAGCCCCGAAACCTCGGCATCCAGTGGGCAGAAGGGCGAATAGGCGGTAAGGCTCACCTCAACGGGTAGGGCTTCGTCTAAGTAGCGTACCTCTGCAATGGGGTACTCTCCTATAAACTCCGTCTCTTTAACACCGGGCAGAGTGTTTAGCAGGGCTTTGTGCGCGGCAGGTAGGAGGTAGTCGGTGGTAGAGGCGACGGGGGGTATCTCGGAATCGTAGAGTGCCGAAGACTGAAGCACCTTCGCAACGGGCTGAGAGCCGTCTCTGTGCGCTCGTATCGCGAAGAAACTGTGCGGAACCTGCGCCACGTGGTTCACGTTGTTGCAGAGTTGCCACTGGCGTAGGCTTCCATCTCCGCAAAGAGCCACGCTACCGGTTCCTATACCCCCAAGAGGCATAGCGACGGCGCGTAGTTGTTCCCCCCGATAGATAGGGGGCGGCGTGGAACGTAGAGGGGGTGTCATCTTTGGGATACTCCTTGAAGTTTTTAACGGATGGAAAAGGGTTTCGGCGGTTTACGTTCCCTGTAGTTTTCGTTCCGCATTTTGCAAGAAGTTCAGTGCGTCCCCTATCGCTTTGATACCGCTATGCTTCTTGTTCGCTTCTTTTAGGTCTTTAATGGCAGAACGCACCTCCGAGAGCGCAGAGACTTTTACCGCCGCTTCGTACTCTTTACGCGCCTCTGACCACTTATCTTGTACCGCCAAAATCAGCCCTAGGTTGTGGCGCACGTAGGCGAGTTTTGGGTCGATGCTCAGGGCTTTTTGGCTACTCTTAACCGCTTCGTCGTACTGCTCTGCCCCGTACTGTGACCAGCCCAAATTTCCCCATGTATAGCCGTCTGAGGGGTCTATTTGTAGTGCTTTCTGATACTGCTCTATGGCAAGCAGATGCTCTTTTTTTGCCTCATACGCCGAAGCCAGTGCGTTGTACCCGAAGGGAACGTTCGGCAGTTTTGCGGTTACGCTCCGTGCTATCTCTAGTGCCTCATCGAACTTCTCTAGCCCCGAAAGTGCGCCCGACTTACCTAGTTGCGCCTCTATGTCGTCGGGACGAAGGCGTATTGCTGCATCGAACCACTTGAACGCCTCTGCATTGTTGTTATCGCCTAGTGCAAGGTTGCCCAAAGCGTTGTAGATAGCGGGGTTATCTACTGCCTCCCCTAGTGCTTTCTCGTACTCCTCTCGTGCGCGAAGGGTGTTCTTTTCACGGCGATAACTCTCCCCAATCGCAACGCGGTACATTACGTTGGTGGGGGTGATGGTGTAGGCACGTTCAAAAGCCATACGCGCCTCTGAGTACTTCTCCACCTCTATCAGTGCCAAACCGTAGTTGTTTTGAATATCGGAACTGTTTGGGTTGAGAGCAACTGCTGCCTCTAGTGCCTCTACCGCTTCGGGATAGCGTTTTGCCTGCATACACGCCATTCCAATTCCCATAAACCCCTGTATGTTCTTGGGGTCTTGCTTGGTAGCGAGTTTGAGGGTGTCTATCGCCTCTTTGAGTTTGCCTTGCCCCAGAAACGCATACCCCTTTTTGTTTAGTTCGTCCACCGATACCAGCGGCTCGGTGGGTTTGGCAGGGGGTTCTTCCTTTTTTTTCGGCTCTTCTGCCTTCTTCTTGTCCTCGGCTTTTTTCTTAGGCTCTTCGTTTTTTTTCTTGGGGGTCTCCTTTTGAGCTTGCGGTGACTCGATAGGCAACGCATGAGGGAGAGGTGTACCGTTTATTAAAAGCGAAAGCAGTAAGGCAGAAAACATAGCGAAACACTCCTTGCAGGCTCTGGAACTGTCGATTATTTGGGAGGAAAAGCGTCCCGATTCGGCGTAATGAGCAGATGATGAAACAACAGCTCACTATTCTCCTCTTATTCGCCATTCTCCTCCTAGGGGGCGTTTCTGCTGTAGGGCAGAAGCCGCCAGATAGTGTGGCTACGCTACGTGCCGCTATTGCTAAAATTCTCGATAATCCCGCTACCAACAACGCCATGACGGGTATCCTCATTCAGTCTTTAGAGACGAAAGCCACGCTTTACGAGCGGAATCCCGATACCCTTTTCGTTCCCGCTTCCAACCACAAGATACTCACCTCTGCGTTTGCTCTGGAGTATCTGGGCAAAGATTTCACCTTCTCTACCAAAGTGATGATGCGCGGCAAACCCGACAACGACGGGCTACTGATAGGCACTCTCAAACTGGTAGGCTCTGGCGACCCACTACTACAGATAAGCGACTTGGAAGGTTTGGCGGAGCAGGTGGCGAAAGCGGGGGTACGCCGACTTCGCGGGAAAGTACAGACAGATACCTCTCGCTTCGATGAGGTACTGCTTGGTGAAGGGTGGTATTGGGATGACGAACCCTTTTACTACGCCGCCCCTGTCTCTGCGCTAAATCTGAATACAAACGTCGTAGAGATTAGGGTACGTCCGGGTAAGATGGTTGGGGAGAGTGTGCAGGTAGAGGTTAAGCCTCCCACCACGCGGCTTACCCTACAGATTGAGGCAAAAACCACCGCCCCCAAATCGAAGCCGAACCTACATATTACACGCCTACATGGAACCTCTATCGTGCAGGTTTCAGGAGTACTGCCGCTGGATAGCCCTACGCCCACACGTCCCAATGAGTTTATAACCGTTCTTAATCCTTCCGAATTTGCACAGGAGATTTTCGAGAACGCACTGAAAAAGCAGGGAGTAACGATAGAGGCAGGTGACCTGCCCACCAGCAACGAATCCGAAGAGTGGGTTCCGATTGCAGAGCATAAGTCCCTGCCACTCTCTGCCTTACTTCCCAAAATGAATAAGCCGAGCGATAACCTAATGGCAGAGTGCTTTTTCAAGGCGATAAGTGCCTACTCCAAAGAGCAGATGCAGGGCAGTTGGGAGGAGAGCCGCAAACTGGGAACCTCCTACCTACAGTCGTTAGGCATCCCTGCCGAGCAGGTGAGCCTTGTAGATGGCAGTGGGCTTTCTCGCCAAAACCTCGTTACTCCGCGCAGTATGGTGAAGGTGCTTACCTCTCTCTACCGCTCTGAAAACTATCGTCTGTTCTACGATAGCCTTCCCATTGCGGGAGTAGATGGAACCCTCAAGAATCGTATGAACAAAACTCCCGCCGAAAACAACTGCCGCGCCAAAACGGGTTCCCTCTCGAATGTGCGTACCCTCAGCGGCTATGTTACCACACAGGACGGGGAGCCGCTCGCCTTCTCGCTTCTTATGAACCACTACAACCATGCAAAAATCAGCCCTCGCGAACTGCAAGACAAGATAGTGGTGCTTCTCGCAAACTTCCACCGCACAACAACATCCGAAAACACAGAAAGCAGACTATGATTCGCTCTTACGCCCTCTCTTCCCGTGCGAGTATTATGCCCGCCCCGAACGTCGCTCCCCGCGTTACTCAGTACCGTATCCCCGAACTACAGCCCGGCGCGGTACTTCTCAAAACTGTCGCTTCAGAGGTCTGCGGCACGGATGTTCACCTCTGGCACGGACGCTTGGCAGGAGTTCCGTACCCCCTAATACCGGGTCATGTGAGTATAGGCGAGGTGGTTGCGTTGGAAGGCGAGGTGCGTGATGTAGAGGGGAATCTCGTCTCCGTTGGCGAAATGATGACCTTTCTCGATGTACATGGAACCTGCGGGGCGTGCTGGTACTGTCTTGTGGCAAAGGCGAGTACACGGTGTCCACATCGGCGCGTATACGGAATTACGTTCGGGGCAGAGGAGGAGCCAGGACTGGGCGGAGGATGGTCGGAATACATCTATCTGCGTCCGGGTACGAAACTCCTCAAACTCGCGCCCAATGTCTCGGCGGAGGCGTTTATTGGGGCGGGGTGTGGGCTTCCTACCGCCGTCCATGCGATTGAACTCGCACGAATTCAGTTGGGAGATAGGGTACTGGTTCAGGGAAGCGGACCGGTGGGGTTAAGTTGCGCGGCTCTCGCGCTACTTAGCGGCGCAGGTTGGGTAGGGATGCTGGGCGCACCCGAAAACCGCCTCGCTATGGCACGAAAAATCGGGGTAGACTGGACGCAAAACGTACTTGAAACCACTCCCGCAGAACGCCTTCGGGCAGTACAAGACGCTACTGGTGGGCGCGGGGCAGACATCGTAATTGAAGCGAGTGGGAACCCCGAAGCGGTAGCGGAAGGATGTACTCTTGCCCGTGATGCAGGGCGATACGTGATAGTAGGACAGTATACCGACCATGGGGAGATAGGGCTAAACCCACATCTACACATTAACAAGAAGCACCTAGAGATTCGAGGGTGTTGGGGTTCCGATTTCAGCCATGTTTATCGCGCTATGAGCGTTCTATCCCGCTTCGATACCCGAATTCAGTGGGCGCAGATTATTACCCAACGCTATGGGCTAGACTCGGTGCAACAGGCTTTGGAGGACGTAGAGCAGAGGCGCGTGGTGAAGGCGGTTATTATACCGAATGAGTAGGGCAATTTACCTCACCCCGCCTCTCCTTAGCAAGGAGAGGAGTCTTCCGGCTACTGTCAAGGTAGAATGACCCATTGCTAAAAGCCTGTTGAAAGAGCGTATTTTCCCACTTGAATAGCCCTGAGAGCGACGCGCCAAATCTCTCTATACCAGACCACAAAGATTCCTCTCCTTACGAAGGAGAGGTTAGGTGAGGTGAAGAACGAAAGGATTTATTCTGACCTTGTTATGCAATAATCTCTCGAATGGGTTCGACGTGTTCCACCCCTACCAACTTCTGATTTAAGCCCCCATAGAAGTATGCAAGGCGGTTGGGGTCTAGCCCCAAGCACTCAAGCATGGTGGCGTGTAGGTGTTTGACGTGGAAGGGCTTCTCTACGGCTTTACTGCCCAGTTCGTCGGTGGTTCCTACGCTAGTTCCGCCTTTAATGCCCCCTCCTGCCGCCCACATCGTAAAGCCGTAGGCATTGTGGTCGCGTCCAGTTCCCTTTTCGTATTCGGCGGTAGGTTGGCGACCAAACTCTCCACCCCATACTATCATCGTAGAATCGAGCAAGCCCCTCTGTTTGAGGTCTTTTAGTAGCCCCGCGATGGGCTTGTCGGTCTCTCCTGCGTGTAGGTTGTGGTTCTCCATGAGGTCGTTATGGGCATCCCAAGTGGTATCGACATGGTTTCCACCCGAATAGACCTGAATAAAGCGTACCCCGCGCTCTACCAAGCGCCGCGCCATGAGGCACTGCCGCCCAAACACCTCGGTACGCCTATCGTTCAGCCCGTACAGTTCCTTGATATGCTCCGGCTCCGAGTGTAAATCGACGGCTTCGGGGGCGGTGGCTTGCATTCGGTACGCTAGTTCATAACTAGAGATACGTGCTGCGAGGTTCGAGTTCTCTACATGGTGCGAGAGGTGGTCGTTGTTGTACTCTTGCAGGGTGTTTAGCATATCCCTCTGTTGCTCTTTCGAGACCCCTTCTGGGCGGTCTAAATCGAGGATAGGGGTTTTCCCAGAGCCGATTACGGTGGCTTGGTAAGTCGCAGGCATATACCCTGCGCTCCAGTTCTTCGCCCCGCTGATGGGACCTCCACGTGGGTCTAGCATCACCACAAAGCCCGGCAGGTTCTGGTTTACGGTTCCTAATCCGTAGTTGACCCACGAGCCTATGCAGGGGCTACCCGTAAGAATTTTGCCTGTATTCATCTGAATCATGGCGGAGCCGTGAATAGGCGAGTCGGCGGTCATGGAGTGGATAAAGGAGATGTCGTCTACACAGGTTGCAAGGTTCGGAAACAGATCAGAGACCCACTTCCCGCACTGCCCATACTGCTTAAACTTCCAACGTGGCTCTACAATACGCCCTACGTTTCTATGTCCCCCGCGCCCAAACGTTTTTACCTCAATCGTCTTGTTGTCCATGCCATACATGGTGGGCTTATAGTCGAAGGTGTCTATGTGACTGGGGCCCCCATACATATAGAGGAAGATAACACTCTTGGCTTTGCCGGGTATCATCTGGGGTTTGGGTGCAAGCGGGTTTTTGAACTTAGTAACACCATCGGCGGCAAATGCCTGTTTTGCAAAGAAAGACTCTTCTAGCAACCCGGCAAGCCCTACCCCCACAAATCCCGCGCTCATCTCCCATAACGCTTGGCGGCGTGTGCGCCCACAAAATCCGCCATTAGAAGCGGTACTGTTTTTCTTAGAATCGTGCATCTTACTTCCCCTTCTCGCTAATTCAGATAGAGAAACTCATTTGTGTTCAGCGCAACCACGCAGAAGTATTTCAGGCTATCTTCTGGGGTGCGGTGGTGTTTGGTCTGTAGTGTTTTGATGAGGCGTACCCCGCGCTCTACCTCTTTTGTGGTAGGCTCACGCTGAAAGACACGCGCTAGGGCGAACTGTATCTGCTTGGCAGGGTCGTTACCTGCGTTCTTGGCTACAAAATCCGCAAATATCTTCGCCTCTTCGTTGATAAAATCGCTGTTTAGCATCCCTAGTGCTTGGGTGGGCTGTGTAGTAGCAAAGCGCAAGGGGCAAGATAGGTCGGTTTCGGGACCATCGAAACTGGCGATTATCGGCGTTATCAACGAACGCTTAACGTAGATATAGGTACTGCGCCGCCGCTGTTGGTCGATAGGCGAGTTCCCCCACCCCGCGCCGGGAACCGACTGCCCTGCAAGCACCACATCGGGAATTTTTACATAGATACTTGGTCCGTCCATCTGCAAATTCAGGCTCCCGTTTGCGGCGAGTATCGAATCCCTTAGCTCTTCTGCCTGTAGCCGCCGCATATCGAACCGCCAAAGCAGGTCGTTATCGGGGTCTTTTGCAGAGGCAGTAGGGTTGTTTTGTGCCGACATCTGGTAGGTAGCCGAGAGCATGATAAGACGGTGTAGCGACTTCATTTTCCAACCGCCGCGTACAAAGGTATCTGCAAGCCAGTCTAGCAGAGCCGGGTGGGTGGGCTTGGAACCCTGAAACCCGAAGTTGCTGGGAGTACGCACTAGCCCAC
>OMJJ01000218.1 GCA_900299305.1 bacterium
CTGTGAGTTCATAGAAAACGGGCGCACAGGACTGCTCACCCCTCCCGAAAAAATCGATTCGCTGGCACGTTCCATGTACACCCTCCTACAGTCCCCAGAACAGGCGAAAGCGATGGGAACCGCAAGCCGTGAGCGGGTCGCAACGCACTATCGCCCAGAGGATGTAGGAATCGAGTTCGCGCAACTGCTGGAAAGAGTGCTACCATGAAAGTCTGTGTACTAGACCCCGGAATACAGAAACAGGACGGAACCCTTAGCACCAACTTGGGCGACCTTATTATTCAAGACGCGGTAAGCCGCGAAGTAGCACGGCTCTTTCCCGACTCAGAGCGGTATCACTACTCCTCACACTCCCCCCTCACCCGTGAACAGTTGCGCTCACTAGAGGATATGGATGTGGTACTCGTTGGGGGTTCTAACCTACTCACTTCACGTTTTCGCCCTTGGAACCGCTGGAACGAAACCTATCAGTGTTGGAGTAACCAGTGGAGCATCCACCTGCTTGATGCCCTCAAGATAAAAAAGGCGATACTGCTAGGTACAGGTTGGGTGCAGTATCAGGGAACCCCCGACAACTTTACCAAAATGATGTATGGGGCGGCACTCAACAAACAGGGCTGGCACTCGGTACGCGACGGCTACTCCCAAGCGCAGATGAAAGCGGCAGGAGTCCCCAACGTGCTCAACACGGGCTGTATTACGATGTGGGTCTTTACCGAGATGGATATGTCTACACTCCCAAGCGCAAAAGCCGAAAACGCGCTTCTGATGCTTACCGACTACAAAAAAGACCACGCTATAGACCGCCAACTGCTACAGACCCTGAAAGAGCGGTACAAAGAGGTCTATGCCTGGCCCCAAGGTACGGAAGATGCACCCTATCTTAAAGAGTTGGAGTTTTCGGGCGTAGTATTGGAACGTACTCTGCCCGCTCTTGATGCGTTTATCCGTTCCGACATATCGTTCGACTATATCGGAACAAGGCTACATGGGGGGATGCGGTGCTTACAAAACCGCCGCCGCGCCCTCATCATCGAAGTAGATAACCGCGCCGCCGAGATAGCCAAAGACACCGGACTCCCCACCGTCAAGCGCGATGACTTTACTACTATCAACAGGTGGATAGAGGGCGCAGAACCGCCTACTATCCACCTGCCTGTAGAGGCAATTCAGCAGTGGCGGGGGCAGTTTAAGAAGTAGAGCCGACAGATAAGGCGAGGACATACTATGCTACGTTTCTGTTTTGTGATGGAGCAGACGTTAGGACACGTAACCCACACGCAAAATTTGGCACGCTGTGCAGAGAAGTCGCCGGACATACAGGCGACTTGGCTCAACATCAAGCCAGAAGGCACCGATATATGGGAGAAACTGCCCGGTATACGCGGTAACTGGTCGCTGAAGGCAAGCCTACGCGCCAAAGACGCGCTAAACGCCTACCTAAAAACAGAGACACCCAACGTGCTCTTCTTTCATACCCAAACGCTGTCGCTCTTTAGCCCCGCGTTTATCAAACGAACTCCGGGTATCGTCTCGCTAGACGCGACCCCCATCAACTACGATACTGTAGGGGAGGCGTATGGGCACACGCCCGGTAGCGGTTGGCTAGAGAAACAGAAATTCAGATGGTACTGCTCCGTGTTTCAGCAAGCCACCGCCCTCACGACATGGTGTCAGTGGGCGAAAGATTCACTGGTAACAGATTATGGGGTCTCTGCCCAAAACGTAACGGTGATACCACCCGGCGTGGATATGGCGAACTGGAGTTTTGGCAAAGAGAAGGCAGAACGCCCCCAAGCAACAGACCGCTCTCCGCGCCTCCTTATCGTAGGTGGCGACTTCGAGCGCAAAGGGGGACGTTATCTGCTGGAAGCGTATCGGAAGGGGCTGAACCAGACCTGTAGTCTCGATATTGTCACCAAAGAGCAGTGGGTACAAAAAGAGATAGAGGGCTTGGAAGGGGCAAGAGTTCACTATGGGCTAACCGCAAACAGTGCGCCCCTCAAAGAACTCTATGCCAACGCCGATATATTCGTATTCCCTACCCTAGCAGACTGCCTCCCAATAGCGGTCATGGAGGCGATGGCGGCGGGTCTCCCCGTAGTCGCAACCGATGTTGGCGCATTGCGGGAGGAGGTCGTCCCAGGTCGTAACGGAATCGTCGTGCCGCCCAAAGACTCGAACGCCATTATCGAAGCGGTGCAACAGCTGGTAAAGGACGGCGCACTTCGGCAGGAGATGGCGCGGCAGAGCCGTGAAATAGCAGAGCAGACCTTCAATGCCGACACCAACTATAACCGTATTCTAAACCTTATGCGCTCTATCGCAAAATAGAACAGGGGAGCCGTGTTTGTGAGTAGCAAACCCAAAGTACTAATGCTCGTTCCGAGTGTGGCAAAGCAGGGAGTAGCGGAGGCGGTTCAAGCAGACCGTCACCCTACAATGGACTACTACGCTCTGCAATCCCGCCTCTCTGCCGATATTCTCGACTACTCTGCACTGGAGGCAGAGGCGACTCCCACTCTGGTTCGCTTGGCACGAAAGGCAGGGCGTGATGCCGCCCTCGCCATGCTGGGCTACCTAAAGCGGGGTGCTTACGATGTCATTTTCTCCAATTCGGAGAGTGTGAGTATCCCACTTGCGTTTCTGCTAAAGCGGCACAAAGTACGCCCAAAACACGTACTAATAGGGCATAGGCTCACGCCCTCCAAAAAGCGAATGTTCTTTCGTGCCTTGCACCCGCAGATGGACGCGATATTCGTCTACTCGGAGTTACAAAAGCAGTATGGGGTGCGGGAACTGGGGATTCCCCCCGAAAAACTCCATTTTATCCCGTTTCATGCCGATACTCATTTCTATCGTCCTATGTCGCCGTCTGCTACTGCGCCCGCAAGGATGATTAGTGGCGCGGGGCTGGAGTGGCGGGACTACCCTACCCTTATCGAAGCGGTGAGGGGGCTGGATGTAGAGTTGCGCTTAGGGGCATCAAGCCCATGGAGTAAGCACCAGAACGAAACAGAGAAAATCGCCCTGCCGCCCAACGTAACAGCACAGCGTTATGAATACTTCGATTTAAGACAACTCTATGCGGATTCGCAGTTTATTGTGGTTCCGCTCTATCAAAACGATTTTCAGGCGGGTATCACCACCATATTGGAAGGGATGGCGATGGGAAAAGCCATTCTCTCTACCCGCACCGACGGGAGTGCTGGTGCAGTTCGCGAAGGAGAAAACGGTCTGCTGGTTCCACCGGGAGACGTGGAAGCATGGCGAAACGCGATAACCTACCTGCTAAATAACCCCGAAATCGCCTCACGGATGGGGCGAGCCGGGCGTAAAGATTTGGAAGACAGCATGAGCCTAGACCACTGGGTAGAGAACTTAGCCCGTGTGGTCGAAAGTTTGGCAAAGTAAAGAACGTGTTAAAATAGAAGTGGCAAAGGGAATTTGCCGCTAACGGACACAGGTCTATTCTGTTGTCCGTCGACCTAGGAAAGGGTAAAGAAGATGCGCCCCGCAAAACTGATTTTTGCGTTTTTGTTGCTGGTATCGTTCGGATTGAATGTGGTTTTGTATGTGCGGTTTCGTAGCCGCCGCCCCATTCTTACCGTCAATGGGGAGAGTATCTCCAAAAAAGATATAGATGACTATCTGGAGCAGAAAGACCCCAATGTAAAAGCCGTTATGGTGGAGAGGGTCTTGGTAAAAGGCGATGCCATAAAGAAGAATCTGTGGCCCAACGACCAAGAGGTACTGGAAGAGTTCAACCACCTCAAAGAGGGAGATTGGCAGTTTGCACGGCGTGTAAACAATAACCCTTGGATGGAAGCAGAGGAAAAGAGTGCCATTCAGTACGATATGGCGCGTCAACGCTTACGGGCAAAAGACGTTCAGGTAGATGATGCCATGATGAAAGAGGAGTATGAGATTAACAAAGCGGCTTACGATACTCCCGACAAAGCCCGCGTACACCTCTGCCTTGTTATGAGGAAAACCCCCGTAGGCGATGTAAAAGCGATGATGGAGAAAAGCGCACCACAACTCTCCACCGCCGAAATCACCCGTGCCTTTCCCGGTCAGGTGGTGTTCTTGGGAGACAAAGAGGTGTTTACCGTCAATCGTGCCTTCGGAACGAAATCGGCGGGTGCACAACTCGAAGCCCTCTTCACCATGAAGCCTGGTGAGGTAAAGGAGATGCCGGCAGAGGAGTTAAGGTCTTTGGGAGCGCAGACCATTCTGGCACGCATGATAGAGGTTATTCCCGGTAAAGTCGCTGACCTGAACGAACCCAAAACCAAAGAGAAGTTGCACCTCGCCACCGCTCTGCGCCGCTCCATCCCTTGGCAACAGCAGCTTAGCCAACTCTGGAATGCCGCAAACTTCTGGAGCGAAGACCCCGCAGACAAGCAGGTTATCGAAGGGATGTTCTTCCCCGACAGAGCCGCCGCCGCTACTCCCAAGCAGTAGTTTGCTAGTGTGCTACGGGTTGTAAGGAGCGCGAAAAATGACGGACGAAACTATCTCACAAGCAAAGGTGCGCGAACAGCCTATTTGGCAGTTTTGGGGCTTGCTAGGCGTGGCATTCGCGCTTATCCTTGCCCTCTACTGGAACACGTTTGCCTGGTGGTGGACAGAGTGGACTTGGTCGGGCAGTTTCTATGCTCACTCCATCTTCGTCCCCTTCTTCGTCTGTGTGATGATATATCGAAACAGGGAAAAGTTGCA
>OMJJ01000219.1 GCA_900299305.1 bacterium
CGTGCTCGTCAGCACCGTCCAGACTTTGTGTTGGATGCGGGTAATGGACTGTTAGTGAGTTCTATCTGTCGTCAGTTGGATGGTATTCCTTTGGCGATAGAGTTGGCGGCGGCACGGTTGAAGTTGTTGGATGTGGCTCAGATAGAGGCACGCTTAACAGACCGTTTCCGCCTTTTGGTGGGTGGTAGCCGCACGGCACTGCCCCACCATCAGACATTGAGAGCGACAATAGACTGGAGTTACGACCTGTTGTCTGAGGAGGAGCGGGTTCTGTTTCGTCGGATGTCGGTATTTCGAGGGGGGTGTACTCTGGAGGCGGTGGAGAGTGTATGTGGTGTTGGCGAGGTGTTGTCACCGTTATCTCGTCTGATAGACCGTTCTTTGGTTTTAGCGGACGAGGAGCGGAATGGGGAGCGTAGGTATCGGATGTTGGAGACGTTGCGAGAGTATGCTTTGGAGCGATTGGAGGAGGCAGGAGAACGGGCAGAGTTCCAAACAAAACAGTTCGCCTGGTGCTTACAGTTGGTTCAACAGGGACACTCCAAACTACAAGGCAAAGAGACCACTCAATGGCTCAACCTCTACGATGCAGAGCATGACAACCTCCGTACCGCAATACAGAACGCCCCCTCACCAAACGAACGAGGTATATTGATAGCGGGGTTAGTCCGCTTTTGGCAGTACCGGGGTTATATCTATGAGGGTCAACGATGGGCAGAAGCGGCACTACAAAACCGTAAGGGAGTCGATTCGTCGGTGGTGGCAAGGCTACTGAGTGCCGCAGGAATGTTCTCTATGCTAATGACCGACCACACGAAAGCAGTCGTCTATTTTGAACAGTGCTTGGAACACTGCGCCCACTCCGACGAAGCACAGGTGCTAGGGATGGTACACAACAATCTTGGCAACACCTATAGCGATACAGGCAAACGAGATTTAGCCTCTCCTCACTACTACCGCGCCCTAGAACACGCCCGTCAGTATCAACAGAAAGATGTTATCGCGAGAGTTCTCTCCAACTTGGGAGGTGTGGCTACCGAGGCGCACCGCTTTGAGGAGGGCTTGCGCTACTACCAAGAGAGTGTAGAGATTCGCCGCGAGATTCAAGATATGCGGGGGGTCGCCTTTATAGAGATGTGTTTGGGAGTATCCGAGCAAGGTAGAAAGAGATACCCAGAAGCACTTGAACACTACAAGAAAGCTCTGAGTGAGTATCACTCTCTAGGAGACATCTATAACACGTGTCTCTGTATCAACTATGTCATACATCTCTTCGCCGAGACCCGCCAAGCTGAAATCGCTATTATGCTACAGAGTGCGTTAAAAGTGCTACTCAAACAGCACCAAGTTAAACTTCCTCTCGCAATAGGCACCACCCTCGATGCAGAACTCGCTCCCTGCTTCCAGTCTCTTACCCCAAAGCAGTACGAGCAGTTAAGCATGGAAGGCAGTGGCTGGACACTAGAGCAGACAGTAGAGCATATCTACACGACGGCTCTAACAGATACTCCCTAATGCACTCCCCCTCAAAATGTAGTAGCGGACAGGGGAGTCCCCTATCCGCTACTACAAAGCGACTCACTTATGGACAATACTCTATCTAACAGTAAGGAGGGAACCTCCGGTACTGGTAGTGTAGAAGTTGTCACCATCGAAGAGAACGGTAATAGTGTGGTTTCCTACAAACATATTATCGTTTGGTATGGAGTAAGATAGTGTTGCGTTGCCGTTTGCATCGGTAGTACCCGAACCTACATCTGCACCATCTATCTGAAACCGAACCTTACGGTTTGCTACTGCACCATTGTCTGTAGTACGGGTCAGGATTGCCGTCAGGGTAACGGTAGCCCCTTTAGCCGCACTGAGTTTGAGGCTACGGATTTTAGAGGTGGCTTGCTGTATCGTTAGCGTCGATTTCGCAAGCGAACCGATGTCGTTTCCGTCGCCGCCAAAGTCGGCAGTCACCGTATGAGTTCCGACGGTATACACTTCGTCAATGATATAAGAGAAGTTGGCTTTCCCCAAACCATCGGTGTTACTCATTCCTATCACATTACCATCAATTCGGAAGGTGATGGTAGCACCTGCCACTGCCCCCCCATCCGAGGTACGGGTGAGTTTGACACTAAAGGTTCGCGTGTTGCCTGGCTTGCCGGTAGCACTGTTCAGGGTGATTTTGGTATTGGTGGGCGTTACCGTAAGGGTAGAAGTGCCAACCGAAGCATAATAGTGAGCATCTCCCGCAAAGGAACAGGATAGGGTATGTGTCCCTACCCCATATAAAGATGGTGTAGGAACAGAGAGCGTTGCTACCCCTCCGACGTTGGTGGTAGCCGTTCCTATCACGTTCCCATCAATAAGGAAGGATACGTCTTTCAACACTAAAATCGCTCCATGCCCATCTTTCAGCGTTGCCCTTACAGAGAACGGCTTGGCATACACTACCGTCTTGTCCTCCAGCGTCAGAACCGTATTTAGGACGGTGCTTTGTACAGAGAGACCGTGTAGCCCACCTGCCGCTAAGAATGTCTGATTAGTGAGATTGAGTACTTTGCCGGGGGGGGTATATGAAGCCGGTGGGCGTATCGTTTGCCAACTCTCCATAGAAGTTATCTCCCCAAGACCACACACTACCATCTGCCATTAGGGCGTAACTCGTGTTATCACCAGCGGAGACCTGTATTGCAGAAGAAATCCCGATAACTGGAATGGGGTAGTTGCGCCCTGCCACTGCACCAGCATCGCCTAGTTCACCGTTGGGGTTGTGTCCCCATGCCCATACCGTACCATCGGACTTAACCGCCAAAGAGTGGAACTTACCGCAAGCAATACCGACTACTCCATTCAACCCCGTTACCTGTAGAGGGGAGTTGCTATCGTCCAGTTTGCCCGTCCCAAGTTGACCGTAGCCGTTCCAGCCCCATGCCCACACGGTTCCATCCGATTTCAGGGCGAGGGTATGCCACTTTCCTGCCGCAACCTGCACGACATTCGTGATTCCATTCACTCCAACGGGCGCAATACGATTGGTACGAGTTCCGTCTCCCAACTGCCCAAACGTGTTATCACCCCAAGCAAACACACTCCCATCAGAACGGATAGCGTAGGAGGTTGTATCTCCTGCCGCACACTGTACGATATGCGAGAGAGTAAGAATTTTGAGAGGGATGTTGGAACTTTGATTGGTTCCCACTCCCAACTCTCCATTCGTGTTGTCTCCCCATGCGAATAGGGAGCCATCGAAGCCTACAGCAAGCGAGTGGTAGCCGCGGGAGGCGATATGTACCGCGTGCTTCATTTTGGTTTGGAAGGGAAGTCCATTATCGTTGTAGGTTCCGTCTCCTACCTCACCCTGTTCGTTGTAGCCCCATCCCCAAACCGAGCCACTACTGTCGAGTGCTAACGAATGGGCATAGCCGCCAGCCAGCTCAACGACGTTTTTGATATTACGAACGCTTACCGGCTTCAGCCGTTCTAAGAACGTTCCGTCACCGAGTTCTCCTTCATAGTTCCAACCCCACGAGTTTGGATAGCCAGTCTGTGCTTGGGTGGTTGCCGATAGCGGCATCAATGCAGATATAGCGAGCAAACCAATAAGGGTACGCATTTTGCGTAGAACAACAGGAAACATTTTAACTATTTTCTCCTCAATTTTATCGGAATTTTACGAAGACAGCTCTCTTTTTGGTCTATCTTCACACCTATTGTATGAGCCTTTTTCCTGTCCTGCTATGAAGTATTTCACAGAGCATTGCAAGCTTTGATATTACCGTACAATTACCTAGTACCAATGGATAAGCCCTATCCACAACAACAGCCCTCCGCCATACCCGGATTACTTACAGGCATAGCGGAGGGCTGTTAGAGAAAGTTCGTTTGAGATACCTAGCGTTTTCGCGCCAGCATCACCCCGTCTCCGATAGGTACAAGGCTAGAGGTTACGCGCTCGTCCGCGTGTACTTTCGCATTGAGCGCACGAATGGCAACGGTATCGTCATCCTGAGCCGTCTCGTCGATAACCTTACCGTGCCACAAGGTGTTATCTATCGCGATAAGCCCACCTACTCGCAGGAGTTTGAGGGCGCGTTCGTAGTAGAGGTCGTAGTTGTTTTTGTCGGCATCTATAAACGCAAAATCGAACGTACCCGCTTGCCCCTCTTCCAAAAACCTATCGAGGGTCTCCACGCCGGGCGCGAGGTTCAACACAATTTTATGCGCGACTCTCGCCTCTTCCCAGTAGCGTCTTCCTACCGAAGTCCACTCTTCACTCACGTCACAAGCATACACCTTTCCATCTTCGGGAAGCGCACTCGCCACCACTAGGGAACTGTATCCCGTAAACACACCTACCTCAAGAGTCTTCTTTGCACCAATCAGTTGTACCAAAAGAGCCATAAACGAGCCTTGGTCGGCGGCAATCTGCATTCCGCCCATTGGCAAGTGGCTGGTCTCCTCCCGTAGTCGGCGCATCACATCTGTCTCATGTAGAGATACCGAGAGTAGATAGTCGTAGAGGGCTTCGTCTACGTTGGTGGTTCGTTTTAGCATACAGAAGGGTCTCCTTAAAAAATAAAAAATGGGTAGAACACCTCTCTATTGTGGCATGAAAACAGGCACAATGTACGCTTTCCAAAGGGAAGAAATGCGCCAAATAGTGGTGTATCCTACTTCACACCCGCCTTGTGGCAGATTTGATAGACACCAGGCGGCGAAAAAAGCGATACTTAGCAGTACAATATAGAGGGAAAGCAGGTAAATTTGGCGGTTTTCCTGCCGAAAATAGAGGCGGGAACGAGCGCGACTGCGCGGTTTCATGGAGGAGAGGATATACAACGGAATGGATTCAGCCGGACGCATTGTCATTATAGGGGCGGGACCTACAGGGATTGGAGCCGCCTACCGTCTTAAAAAACTGGGCTACACCAACTTTAAGATACTCGAAGCCGAAAACCATGCGGGGGGGCTAGCAAGCAGTTTCACCGATGACCACGGCTTTACTTGGGATATTGGCGGACACGTTCAGTTCTCCCACTACGACTATTTCGATACCGCGATGGTCGAAGCATTGGGAGAAGACGGCTGGCTTAACCACGAACGCGAATCGTGGGTATGGATGGCGAACCGCTTTGTCCCCTACCCCTTTCAGAACAATCTGCGCTACCTTCCTGCCGACCTCATGGCGAAAGCAGTTCGCGGTCTTGCCAACCGTCCCCCGCGTACCCCCTCCCCCAACCAAGACTTTGGCACGTGGATAATGCAGGTCTTTGGAGAGGGTATCCGCGACATCTTCATGTCTCCCTACAACTTCAAAGTGTGGGCATACCCCCCCGAACGCCTCTGGGCAGGGTGGGTAGGAGAGCGCGTCGCGGTGGTAGATATGGCACGAGTCCTTGAAAACATCTTCCTCGAAAAAGACGATGTGAGTTGGGGTCCCAATAACACCTTCCAGTTTCCCAAGTACGGCGGTACCGGAGCGATTTGGCGGTCACTGGCAAAACAGATTGGCGACGACTATTTCCAACTGAACACCCGCGTACAACAGATAGACTGGAAAAAGCGACAACTCACCACCCAAGACGGCGAACAGATAGAGTACGACCACCTCTTTAGCACCCTCCCCCTCGATACACTAGGGCAGATGCTCACCCCTACCCTCGAAACGGTACGCGACTCCAGTTCGCAGTTGCTACGCTCTCACTCCCATATTATCGGGGTGGGCTTGAAGGGCGAAATGCCCCCCAAACTTGCCAAAAAGTGCTGGATGTACTTCCCCGAAAACGACTGTCCCTTCTATCGTGTTACCGTCTTCTCGCACTACTCGCCCAACAACGTACCGGAACCCGAAACGGGCAAGTACTGGTCTCTTATGACCGAAACCAGCGAGTCGGGAGTAAAGCCAGTAAACCGCGACACGGTTATCGAAGAGACGATACAGGGCTTACTAAACACAGGGCTTATCCACAGCCGCGACCAAGTGACCCATACGTGGATGTACACTGCCGAGCATGGCTACCCCACTCCCTCCCTAGAGCGCAACAACCTCCTCAAAACCATAGAGCCCGCCCTCAAAAAAGCGGGAGTGGTGTCACGGGGACGCTTTGGGGCGTGGAAGTACGAGGTATCTAACCAAGATCACTCGTTTATGCAGGGCGTGGAGTGGGTAAACCACCTCTTACTAGACACCCCAGAGGTAACGGTGCGCTTCCCAGAGACCGCGAACGCGATGTGGGGCAAAACAAAATAAGAAGGCAATACACCCCTTTCCAGCCTTTCCCCTTCGTAAGGGGAAAGGCTCAATGCACTAATAACAGTAGGTTTTTTACCTCTCGAAAGTGAGCAGGAGGCACACAATGAAAGTATCGGTTGTGGTATGTACCCGCGACAGGCACGACACCATCGGACAGGCGATAGAGAGCATCGCGCAGTGCGACTATCCCGATTTCGATATTCACATCATGGATCAGAGTACCACCGACGGAACCAAGCAGATTATAGATAGCATCACCCCTAAGTACGCCGAAACCTGCCCTATCGTCTATCATCACCTAGACAAAGCGGGGCTTTCCCGCTCCTACAATGCGGGTATGCGTGTCTCGAATGGCGACATTATCGCCTTTACCGACGACGACGTTATCGTGCCAACCGACTGGGTACAGAAAATCGTTAATGCTTTCCAAAACGACCCTCAAGTGGCTCTACTCTATGGGCAGGTGTGTGTTCCTAAAAGCCTTGAAGAGTCGGTACGGCAGGGGGTTATCGTACCAGCACTCACCTTCAAAAACCGCGAGGCAATCCACAAAGGCAAGACGTTCAAAGTCTTTGGGATGGGGGCGAACATGGCGATTCGGCGTACCCTACTCTCCTCTGTAGAGGGCTTCGACGAGGCTCTGGGCGGCGGAGGTCCTCTCCGTTCTGCTCAGGACTACGACTTCTCTTATCGCACCTACCTCACGGGCAAAACAATCTTGCTGGAGCCGAGCGTTTGGGTAGACCACTATGGTACACGCACCCAAGACCAGTGGCCCCTCACTCTCAAAAACTACGGAATTGGGGATGGAGCCTTCTACGCAAAGCATATTCGATGCGGCGACACTATGGCACTAGGTCTCTTTCTAAAGGTCTATCTCCGCTCTAAAGCGCGTATCATCAAGGGGCTAATAAAGACCGGAAACTGGATACCCGACATCTACTCGGAGTACCTGCCCGTCGGGTTCCAAGAGGCGGCAAAGTTCGCTATTGACAAGGAGGTTCGCCTCTATCGGGAGACGGAAGAGGCTAAAATGACCGTCACACAGGCGAGTGTAATTACAGGTGCGGCGGTGGAGCGAAAGGCGGGATAGAGTTGACTACGCCCCCCGACAATCTGCGCCTCAGCGTTATTATTCCGACCTATAACCGTAAGGATAGCCTCCTGCGTACCCTCAAGGCTCTGGAGCGGCAGACCTTCCCAATGGATGCTTTCGAGGTACTGGTTATCTCGGACGGCTCCACGGACGGTACTGCCGAGATGGTCAACACCCTAAAGATGCCCTACCACCTTGAGTTCGTAGAGCAGAAGAACGCGGGACCCTCACGCGCCCGAAACAACGGCTCTCAACGCGCCCACGCGCCGCTACTCGTCTTTGTAGACGACGACATAGAACCGGTATCCTGCTTCCTAGCAGAACACGCAAAAGTACATGAAAATAGCCCAAATCTTGTACTTATTGCCCCTCAGTCCGGTCCCTTTGGGGAACCTATGCCTGCTTGGATAGAGTGGGAACACCGGATGCTACAAAAGCAGTACGCTAACTTTACTGCGGGAGTATGGCAGATTGGGCCCAACAACCTCTATAGCGGAAACTTCTCGGTAAGCCGCTCTGCACTACTAGAGGTTGGGGGCTTTAACGAGAACTTTACGCGCCAAGAGGATGTAGAACTCGGTTTTCGACTTGAGAAGCACGGGCTACGCTTCCAGTTTAGTGCAGAAGCGAATGGGATTCACCGTTCATCGCGCCCCTTCAAGTCGTGGTATCGTACCCCTTTCGAGTACGGCAAACGCGATGTACAGATGTCGCGAGAGCAAGAGGACGGCGACAGGATTATGGTGTGGGCGCGGAAAAACTACTCCGAGCGTAACCGCCTCACCAAGTTCCTCGCAAAACTTGCGATAGGTGCCCCCTTACTCGAAGCGGGAGTACTGGCGGCGGTGCGCGGACTGGTATTTTATGGGGGGCGAAAAGTTGCGCTACTCGCCTGTAGCCTTCTCTTTAATCTGCGCTATCTACAAGGGATGTGCCAAGAACTCGGCGGACGCACCACGCTCTGGCATACCCTAGAGGGGCAAGAACAGCCACAAGATGCAAAAGCCTCTTAAAATCGGGTTTATTATGTTTACGGAGGTAGGGCTGAAGACGCAGTATCTCAACTGGCGCACTGCCCTCACCCCAAACACGGGTATCTCGCCCGTCTGGATTGCAATTAGTTGGTGGGAGGAGGGCGGCAACATCGAAAAACTACCCCTTCTACCCAACGGCATCAAAGCCCGACTGCGGGGGCAAGCACAACTACGTCAGGGACTGGCAAACGCCCCTTTCGACGCGCTCTTTATCGGCTCGAATATGGTCTACGTGGGTCAAAACCAGTTGGTAAAACAGCCCTACTTCATCACCACCGACGTAACCCCAAAACAACTCCACGCCTTTGGAGACCTGTACAACAAACTCCCGTCACGCTTCGCGATGGTGGAGGCAAAGAAGGACAGAGAGCGCAAAGCCTACTATCAAGGGGCGCACTGTCTCTTCCCATGGTCTCACTGGGCGGCGCAGAGCATGGTAGAAGATTACGGTGTAAACCCTAACAAAATCGAAGTTATTCCCCCCGGTATAGATATAACAAAGTGGAGTGTGCCGCAACGGAACCACGAGGGAACCACTCACGTCCTCTTTGTAGGCGGCGATTTCTACCGTAAGGGCGGCGACCTCTTACTAGAGTGGGCAAAACAGACCAGTAAGCGCGACTGGAAACTCCACCTTGTTACCCGCGACAGAGTGGTTCCGCCCAACCCAAACGTAACGATACATAACGGTCTCTCGCCAAACGACCCCGAACTACTAAGGCTGTACCAACAGGCGCACGTCTTCGCGCTACCTACTCGCGGGGACTGCTACTCTTTGGCGGGTATCGAGGCGATGGCGACGGGCTTACCAGTTATCCTCTCGCGTACCGGTGGAACCGGCGACATTATCAAGGACGGCGAGACGGGATACCTGATTGGGGCGGGAGACGGAAAGGCACTTTGGGAACGCCTAGACACCCTCATCGAGAACCCCAAACAGCGAATTGCAATGGGGTGCGCCGCTAGGCAGGACGCAGAAAACCGCTACGATGCCTCAAAGAACGTGCTTAAAACCGTGCAGGTGATGCGCGAAAGACTGGGAGCAGAGCGGTGAGCGCGGAGGTTGTTCACAATGTAGAGAGCGAAGTCAAAGCGATTTCGGAGGTCGAGACTTCGGGGCAAAGAGTTGCCGCCAACGCCCTCACCTACCTACTGGCGCAGGTGGTGACGTGGGGGGTGAGTATTCTTGTCGTTGCCGTTCAGCCGCACCTCATAGGCGAGGCAGGGCTAGGGCAACTTCGTATCGCTAATACGGTGGTAGGAACCGTTATCACGTTCGCGTGTCTCTCATTAGAGCAGTACCTGATTGCAGAGGTTGGGCGCAATAAAACCGAGACCGAGCAACTATTAAGAGCAAGTTTTGGGCTAAGAATTGCACTTTTACCTATCATGGTGGATGTCATTGCGCTTGGCTTTTACGTAATGAACGTAAGCCAAATCGTCTGGATGATAGGCTTTATCCACATTTTGCGGGTAGGAATTGGTTTTGTGGGCTTGCCTATCCGCTCTGTGTTGGCGGGGTGGGAGAACGCAAAACTGGTCGCCGCTATCGACTTTGTACCGGTGGTGGCTCCCCTATTCGCATTTCCGTTTCTGTTTATGGGCTTTGGGGTTATCGTTGTACCGCTAGTAGACCTTGCGGCAGTTGTTTTGCTGTACCTCTGGTTAGCGCGGTATATGAGTCGGCATCTGCGAATTATGCCCACGTTTCGCTTTGCAGAGTGGAGGCGGCTGGTACATGGGGGCGCACCATTCCTTGTAAACGAGATGAACGCGCAACTCTACGACTTTGTAACGGTGTTCCTGCTCAAAAAGTTTACGGATGAAGCGCAGGTTGGGGTCTATTCGCAAGCCATTAAGTTTCAGGGAACCTTTCTTTTTGTGCCTGTAGCCATAGCAACGGCGATGCTTCCTTCGCTGGCACGTCTTGCCGACGCAAACCGCAAAGAGTTCAAAATAATGCAACAGCGCACCCTCGTGGTGATGGTGGCAACTAGCCTCCCCGTTGCGACGATGGTGTTCTTGTTGGCGCACCCCGTCTGTCATCTGCTTTTTGGTCATAAGTTGCTGGCGGGTGTACCGCGTGTCTTGCAGATAAGCGCGTTGAATATGTTGCCGCTCTACCTTAGCACGGTGTTCTATCGGTTTTTGGTTGCAGAGCGCAAAAATGGGGTGTGGAGCGTCTTTCTAACGGGGACGGTAGTACTCAACGGGGTACTCTGTAACTACCTAATCCCTATGGCGCATACCCGCTTGCACAACGCTTCGATGGGAGCCGCCGCCTCTTCGCTGATTGCGGAGTGCTGTACGATGGTGTTCGCGCTCATATTGCTCAAGATGAACCCGTTTAACTCGGACACGCTAGGAAGTATTGTTAAAACCGTTCTCGCAACGGCGATTATGGGCGCGGTAATCTGGAAACTGCGGAACGTTTTTGTGCTGGTTCCTGCAACGGTTGGGATGGGAGTTTTCGTCGTACTCGCATGGAAACTCAAGATTCTTGGTGACGAGGAGCAGGCAAAACTTACCGAACTGGTACGGAGAAAATTAGGTCGGTTTCTACGGCGTAGAGGTTAGAATCTGATGCTATGCACTTGCCCTCATTCTGTCCTTGCAGGACATCTTTCCCTTAAATTTGGGGGAAAGAGAGAGTAGTGAGGTATGCTCGTTAGCAGTAAGGGGTACTTGTGCCAAAAGATAACAGCCTTACGGTACAAGGCATTCGCCTCTTCGCCCAGAATTGGGAGAAGAGGTTGGTGATGAGGGCTAAAACTGTACACACGGCGTAGAGGTTAGGATAGAAGGAGAGCCGAAAACACGATGCGGCTATTAGGCGTAAAAATCAATTTCGACTACAATTCGGAGGCACGGGTCTTCGCAACGCTACTGCGTCATCGGCGTGGGCGTTACGAATCGTCGGTTATCTACAACTGCTGGCAAGGACACTCGCAAGGGGTAGAGAAGTTCGAGGACTTTGCCGAAGTAGAAACGTGGCGTATAGACACCGGCTGGAGACCCAACCCCGAAGGCAAACGCTCAGTGTTTGGGAAAGCCTACTCCGCCGCCCGAATTCAAGCCTGTCTGCCCAAACTGCTCAAGCGGGCGCAGGAGTACGACCCCGATATTATCTACTCTTGTCAACAGAAGTACGACTGCCTTGTTGCTTCGTACTTGGCGCAAAAACTAAAGCGTCCGCAGATGATACACCTGCACTACGTACCCGGGCCTTGGCTCGGAAATCAGGCGATGGAGCAACTGAAAGCCTGTGACCACGTGGTGACGGTAAGCGATTTTATTCGGCATCTCGCTATACGGCACGGGGTTCACCGCGACCAAGTGACCACCATTCGTAACGTTATGCCCCTTTTCGACCTCGTACCCGAAGCAAAACGCCTAGCGATTCGAGAGTTGCTTAATATCCCCGCCGAAGCGATGGTCATTGGGAATGTGGGACGCTTGACCGCCGGTAAAGGTCACGCCGACACCATCAACGCCTTTGCCACCGTCGCCAAAGCGTTTCCAAACGCGCACCTCGTGATTGTAGGCGGCGGCGATCTTGAGCACAGTCTACACGCACAGGCAAAAGCGGTCAACTTGGAGACACGGATTCACTTTACAGGGGTACGCTCGGATGTCCCCGACCTGCTAGGCAGTTTCGACATCTTTGTACACCCAACTCGCATGGATCCCGCGCCGCTGGCAGTACTGGAAGCCTGTTCGTCTGGCTTGCCCGTTCTTGCTTACGAGGAGGGCGGGGTCTGTGAGTTCATAG
>OMJJ01000220.1 GCA_900299305.1 bacterium
CACAACACGAGGTCCTGCCTCTGCCATCTCCACTAGAGCGGAGTAGGCGGTAATTCCCTGCTGACCCGCAACCCGCACCTTTACACGCACCAGATAGGTCGTCGATTTTGTGGTGAGAAGGGGCAGGAGTTGCTGATAGTCTTGCCGCCCCATCTCTTGAAGAGCAAACAAATCCCCAATCGTTTGGAACGCTTTTCCCGATTGGCGGAAGTTAATAATTGCATCCAGTACGGTGCGCCTCATACCGGAAACCGTCGCAAGGACTTCGGAGGGCGCAGTGTTCACGTTGATAACTCCGGTACGGGTAGGGCTATCGTCGAAGGTGATTTTATCCGCAATTTTCTGCATAAGCGCACGGGTAAAACCGGGCAATGCCAGCATATCACTTAAATTATTGATAGGGTTTGAGGGCTGATTACTGGTATCTCCATTGCCGTTGCCGCCATTCCCATTTGCCCCGTTAGCGTTGGGCGTTCCGCCTCCGCTATTAGGGTTTGCCCCATTGCCTACAGGAGCCTGACGGGTAGAGAACACCGAACGAAAACCACCGGGTCGTCCCGGTCTGCCGGGGCGAGGTCGCCCACCCGGAAAGCCGTTTCCTCCTCCCGGACGAGGGTTCCCGCTAGGTGGCGGGGTGGGAGCAGGGGTATCTGTAGGTGGTGGTGGGTTTCCTCCGCCATTCCCGCTGGGGTTGCCGTTACTATTGGGGTTGCTGTTGCGTTGCCCTATTACTGCTTGCGCCTGTTCTGTGGTTAGCCCTACTTTGCTGGTTAGGTCTTCTTCGGTTGCGGTGTTGATATTTACCCGCGCCGTACCATCCGATGCAACGTTACGCTCTGTGGCGTATGGAACCAACAACTCTATCAGAGGAATCTGACTTCTGTCAAAGATTTCCTGAAAATCCTGCATATCTTGCTGGTTGCTAGGGTTGTTTTGCCCATTAGGGTTATTCGGGTTGTTGCCAGAGTTGTTTGGGTTTCCGTTACCACCGGAAGAGTTAGGTCGGTTTGGGTTCCCCCCCGAAGGGCTACCTCCCGACGGAGTGCTAGGAGTAAACCCAGTCATAGGAATTTGTCGCGTGTAGCCATCCCGTAGGCTAGAGGTCGTTCCGAAGCCGCCGCTGTTACCGCTACTCATTGTAGCCATGCCGGGCTGTACGGGGCTTCCCGATAGGGTTCCATATAGCATTTGAGGCGACATCCCTTTTACCAAAAGCAACTCCTCTACGCTATCGAAGGGCGCACTTTTGCACTGGTAAGGGGTGGGTAGCGACTGGTAGTATTCGGATTTGTTATCTCCTCCCTGATTCGAGGAGGGGTCGATTTTGGTTTTCCAGTCCATAATCGCGGTAACAAGGTCGTTGTTGTCTTTGAAGAGGGGTAGCCTCTGCAGCCATGCTCTATCTACGGAGTTCAGGCTAAGGAAAGCCCCCGTGTCGATAACCTCTATCTTTACAAAGGCATCGCCCATTTTGCGCCAACCGTTGCTGTCGGTATCGCCGGAGGGGGGAACTACGCCGTAAGTAGCCCCGTTCTTACTGGTCTGTGCGAGAGCCGCCATTGCGTAGTTGACCGCCCCTTTCGCCGCCAAAGACTTCTCTACGGTGTGCATATAGTTGGCACTCGCACGGATTTCACGACTAGCCGACCCCGCAAACGAGAGTGCCAGTATCGTAAATATCAGCATGACGAGTATCACCGGAACCAGTGCTTGCCCGTGTGTGTTGCCTCTATTGGATTGTGGGGTGTTGTGTTGCATACTCTTATCTTACGATATTCCAGAACGCCTGTGCATTGGGGTTTATGGCATCGGGACAGCCCGCACAGGGGTTTATGGGGTCGTCGTCTCGTGCCATAGGGCTAACCGCGCTAGGAGCGAGCGTTTTTACATGACCATCCAGCATGATGTAGTTGCCTAGCCCCCCATGCCGTACCGCTTGCGTGTGGTCGCTGTGGCGTGTGTAGAACTGCTCACCCACAAGCGCACCTCCCAGAGCAGTGTTGTTCTCTATGTTTGTGCCGTCGCTGGCATCTCCATCGCGCCCCAGAATCGTCTGAGCGACGAGCGGCACAGAGGCGATAGCGGTACCATCCCCAGAGGTCATCTCGTTAAAACCGTCCACGTTCGTACCTGTCAGGTAGAGGCTGAGGTGATAACTGGTCGCATTGGCAGGACAGAGCGACCCGTTGGTGTTGAGCACTCTGTTATCGAAAACAACGGTGTCTTGAGGACACCGCCATACCTCTTGGTTTTTTAGGTATGGATAGAGAAATCCCGCAGGGCGACCCAAAACGGCATCCGGAGCGGCGAAAGCACTGTCTCCGATAAGAGCGGGGGCTATCGGAATGGTGAGCCGCGCACTGGTCGAGGCGTTGTTTACGGCACGCGGGGTGCGCTCGTCGTAGTCTTGGAAATACATAAGAATTGCTGTCGAAATCTGCTTTTCGTTACTCATGCAGACGGCTTTGCGGGCGGAGGCACGCGCCTGAGCAAAGACAGGAAACAGGATTGCCGCAAGCACCGCGATAATGGCGATAACCACAAGCAACTCTATAAGGGTAAATGCGTGTTTGAATCTAGGGTACATCTCGGTTTGTCTGTTCCTGTCTTTCTAGGGCGTACTGCCAGAGTTACCGTTTCCGTTTGGATTACCACTTCCATTAGGGCTACTGCTACCGTTATTTGCCCCGTTGTTTCCGGTACTCTTCGGGGGTGTAGGTGCAGTAAGCGGCTGATTGGAGTAGAGGGGTACGATGGTTGTAAAGGTAGCGGGGCTACCATCTGCCTGTTGTATAGTTATCGTTACCTCTACAGCGTTGGGTAGGGTGGTATCACCTGTCGCATCCGTTTTGTTAGAGGTGTTATTTTGACTAGGGCTATTCTGCCCCCCTTGCCCGTTCTGCCCACTACTGTTGTCGTCTTGAGCCTGATTTTTCTGCTGATAGTCCCAATTGGGTCTCCATGTACGGTTATTTGCATCCCAAAATCGGAGGCGAAAATCCAGCACGTTTCGTGCGATAATCGTCTCTGGTAGTGTGGTTTTCTGTGCCAAAAGCATCAGGTTTGGCACGTTGATATGTTGGCGGGCAACGATTTTGGTCTGTGGGTCGAAGTCGTATCGAACCATCTCTACATCGGACTGCGCGGGTGTCATCGCTTGGTTTTTAGAGGGCTGTGGTTGCGAGTTGCCTTGCCCCATCTCTCCCAATCCGGGCGCGTCGATACGGTGTAGTGAGGTCGATAGCGTTAGCACTCCCATATTCCCCAAGTCGCCACCGCTCTCACCTCCGTTTGCGATAAATACCGAAGCGGGATTAGAGTTTGAGGCAAACGCCGACTGAATGTCGTGCGTTAGGAAACTCATTACCCCTCTTACGTCTGTCGAAGCCTCTAGCCTCTGTTGTGAGCGGGTAGATGCCTGTAGCACCGCCGAGACCGCAAACGTGGTTGCCGCCATAATCACCCCGAACATCGTCAGCGCGACAATCACCTCTAAGAGGGTAAAGCCTTTGCGGTTAGCGGTTGGTTGGGACATTCCCGCGTCCTCCGTTGGCGTTGGTGTTCGGGCGGTTTTGGTTTGTGCCGTTCCCATTTTGGTTTTGGCGGTTCGCTTCGTCTTGTTGCGGGTCGTAGCGCAGATAGGTGCTAAATTCTCGGCGTAGCGGACTCTCGTCGGTTCCTCTTTCAATAGTCACCGTCACCTGATAGAGTGAGGGGTACTCCGAAGAGGCTACTCTCTGCCTCCACCGATAGCCCGGATACTCTGCCCCAAAATCTCCGTTCTGCTCTCCTTGTGAGAGGGTTTGAGGCTGTACCTCTAGTTCCTCTATTTTGCGTTGTGCAAGCAGGGCGGCTTTCTGGTAGAACTCGGCACTTCCTGTAGCCCGAACCGCAACCGAGATGGCTCCTACCGTCGCAAAGATACCTATTCCGAGCAGGATAGTCGCTACTAGCATCTCTACAACGGTAAAGCCGGGCTTGCTACATCTCATCGACGACCACCTGTCCCGTAGCGGGTAGTACTCGAATGATTGCACCATACCCTTTGTCGTTTATCAGCACCACACGCGCCCCCTCGTTTGTGCCGTCTTCTCGAAAGTGAAGGCTCTGCTCTTGTTTGGCACTCAACACAGAGGGGGAGTTCTGACCTCCCACCGAAAACTCCTGTACCACCGTATCTTCGCGCAGTTGGTAGCCGCGTATCCCCGTCCCAGATTTCTCCTGCTCCGCAAGGCTTTCGGGTGTATTCATTGCGGTAGGCATATCGGTACTTGGGGTAGGGGGTGTTACCTCTAGTTTGAAGGTCTGCATCCCACCTAAGTAGGAGAGTGTGGTCTGTGTATCTTTGGTTATCGCTCTTTCCCGTGCGTCTGCAATCAGCTCGGCAATATCGTTTACGGCTCCCATGAAGCGGGTGTGATGCCAGTACCGCGAATAAGAAGGCACGATGATACTGGTCAGCACCGCCAAAAGGAGGATGATGACGACCATCTCAATAAGGGTAAACCCTTGCTTAGTTCGCGGTAAGTTCGGCTTCATTCCGGCTACTTCTGTGGGTTCCAGCTCTGAATATCGTCGGCAGTCCCCATTTGACCATCGGGACCAGAGGAGACTATATCGTAGTCGCGTCCATTTTCACCGGGCTGTTTGTACACGTAGTCATGATCCCAAGCGTCCTTGGGAACGGTGGTCACATCTTTTAGGTAGGGACCATTCCATCCCTTTATTCCGGGGTTAGTAATGAGAGCCTGTAGCCCTTGACTGGTGGTTGGCGGGTGTCCGGTATCAACGGCATAGAGGTCGAGTTGGGTTTTGAACGACTTGATACTGGCACTGGTAGCAGAGACCTTTGCATCCTCGGCACGTCCCATAAAGCGGGGTACGATAATCGCGGCAAGAATCGCGACAATCACGATAACCACAACCAGTTCAATCAAGGTAAAACCGCCTTTACGGTGCTTGTTTGCTTGTTTCAATGTTTTCTCCTCAAAAATCGTTTTCTACTTAATCACTCATGTTACGCATTGTGAAAGGTTTTAGCCCTCATCACCAACCTCTTCTCCCAATACTGGGCGAAGAGGCGAATGCCTTGTGTAGTAAGGTAGTCGCCTTTTGGCACCAGTTTACCTTTCTGCCAACCCAAATACCTAACTATACTCTCTTTCCCCCAAAATTGGGGGAAAGATGTCCTGCAAGGACAGAATGAGGGTTACTCCGTTTTCTACTTAATCATGGTATTTATTTGGAAGATGGGCAGTAGAATAGACATCACTACAAAGCCCACGAAGACCCCCATAAAGAGAACTACCAACGGCTCTACAAGGCTTGTCATACGGCGTAGGGTGCTGTCAATCTCAAAGTCGAGGGTGTCGGCAGTACGTAAGAGCATGGTTGGTAGTCTACCTGTCTCCTCACCGACTGCTGCCATGTGTCGTACTACAGGCAGGAACAGGTCGGATCGGCTCATGGCATGGTTTAGGGTTTCGCCCTGCCTTACTCCGCCGCGTACCTCTATCAGGTCGCCCTGTGCTACTACGTTTCCTAGTGCCGCCGCCGCTATGTCCATCGCCTCCAAAATAGGAACGCCGCCGCCCAAAAGAGTCCCTAGCGTTCGCACAAGTCGCGAAGAGACCATCTTTTGGTGCAGTTTGCCAAATATCGGGGCATTGAGGCGGAAGGTGTCGAAGGTGTATCTGCCGCTATCGGTGTGTGTCCAGAGTCGAAAGCCGTAGTATGCACCGCCCAGCACCAGCAGAATAAGCCACCAGAACTTACCGATAAACCCAGAGGTAGACATCAGCATTTGCGTAGGTAGGGGTAGGCTAGAGCCGAGATTGTGGAAGACCCCCGCAAGGCGTGGTATGGCAAAGGTGAGCAAGAAGATAATGGAGAGTATGGCAACACTAACCAGAACCGCGGGGTAGGTAAGGGCAGAGACTACCTGACTGCGCCGTACCTGCTCTTTCTCCTGAAAGTCGGCGAGGCGGGTCATTACCTCTGCGAGTTTACCGGAAACCTCTCCTGCCCGTACCATATTGGAGTAGAGGAGGGGGAACTCACGAGGGAACTTGCTGAGTGCCTCCGAAAGCGGTTGCCCTGCCCGAATATCGGCTTGCATTCGTGAGAGCATCTCTTGGAAGGTGGCGTGTTCTGTCTGCTCGATAAGTACCGAGAAGGCTCTATCCATAGGGAGACCTGCATCGAGGAGGTCTGCCATTTCGCGGGTAAAGAGCAGGATATGGATACGGGTAACACGCCCTCCCTTTTGCGGGGGGGTGCTTTTTTGTGTGGCGCCGTTCTTGGCGTGTCCGTTTTTGGGAGCGGTGCTTGTGCCATTGGAGGCATGGGCGGCTTTTGCTGTTCCGTTTTTGCCCCCTCCGTTCCCGATTCGCGTGGGATAGTAGCCTAGTTCGCGTACTTTACTCGCGGCATCGCTGTTATCGCGTGCCGTAATCGTACCCGCCGTAGCCTTCCCAGAGCGATCCAGTGCCTCATAGTGAAACTCAGGCATAAATCGTGATAGTCCCCATTCCCTCTAAGTAAAACAGAACTAAATCGTGAAATCTTCGCGTTGACAGACGCGCAGAACCTCTTGGATGGTGGTTTCGCCCCGTAGCACCTTTTCGCGTCCATCTTGAAGCATGGAGGTCATGCTCTGCTCTTTTTGGGCATACTGTTTTACCACCATTGCAGAAGCCCGCTCTACCGTCATTTTCCGAATCTGTTCGTCGATAACTAGCATCTCGTAGATACCGCCTCGCCCTCGAAAGCCTACGTTACGGCACTCTGGGCAGCCGCGTCCGCGCATTAGGGGGCGGTCTTTCAGCATCTCGGGGGTAATCCCAATTTCGCGCAAAGCCTCTGGTTTCTCTTCGTAGGGGGCGCGGCAAGCGGGGCAGTTTAGCCTTACTAGGCGTTGTGCCACCGTACCAATCA
>OMJJ01000221.1 GCA_900299305.1 bacterium
AAGGATATTCCGAGTTGGGTGGTTCCTCCCGCGGGGTCTGTGGCGTTACAAAACCGTACCTTCTTGGATGCGGCGTGGGCAGTGCCTATCGGGCTACTTCTTCTGAATGAGTTCCTTAGCCGTTTTAACTGGCTAAGTGCGGGGTACTTCCTGTTTCGTGTTACCTCCGACATAGAGCGGCTTCCCTTCCCAATGGCTCCCGTCGCCGCCTCTGGTGCTACCGCGTTGGCAGAAGCCGCGAGTAAAGAGGAGTCTTGGCGTTGGCGGGTCTTTTCGATAGGAACGGTTATCGGGCTGATTTTTGGGTTCTTCTATATCGCGGTTCCCGTCTTTACGGGGGTGGTGTTCAATAAAGCCTTCACCCTGATTCCCATTCCCTTCTTCGACCTGACGATTAACACCGAGGGAATACTACCCGGAGCCGTTACAGGAATATCGGGTGACATAACTAAAGTGCTAACGGGCTTTGTTATTCCATACCCCATTGTACAGGGAGCGGTTGTTAGTTCTGTTTTCTGTCGTATTCTATTGGCACGTCCACTACAGGCGATGGGTGTCTTTGGAAACTCCGATTCGAGTGGCTGGACTCCGGGTATGGATGCAATCTATACCAAACAGGCTACCGATATTAAGTTCTGGATTTCGATAGGGATAGGGCTTCAAATCGCGGTAGCCATTATCGGGGTGTGGCAGGTGGCAAAAGCCTTTAAGAACATGAGAGAGGCATCGAAGGGGAGGGGGCTGGAACTCAAGATACCCAAAGGGCGCGGCGATGTTGCGCTCTGGATACCCCTCACAATATGGCTGACGGTCTCGCTTATCTACATTCTGCTGTGTAACTACCTGCTCAGTATCGGACCGAACTCGCTACCTACCAATAAGCAGTTCCCGCACTCGATTCTGTTGGGGCTACTGGTGTTCTATGGGCTTATCTGGTCGCCCATAAACTCCTATGTCTCTGCGCGTATGATAGGGCTTACGGGTACAGGGGTTACGTTCCCGTTCTTAAAAGAGGTGTCGATAATGAAGTCGGGCTACCCCTACGCCGACATCTGGTACGCCCCCATACCCCTCAACGACTACGGCGCAGTCGCGCAGAAGTTCCGCGAAATCGAACTAACGGGTACGAAGTTTACCAGTGTGGTCAAGGTAGAGGCGATGATGTTCTTTATCATCATCCCCGCGAGCTTCATCTTCTGGGCGTTCTTCTGGCACACCAGTCAGATACCCTCCGGTCAGCACCCCTACGCACAGAAGTTCTGGCCCATCCATGCTACCTTCCAAGCCATGTTCAACACCCTAAACCGTTCGGATAGCGGCATTACTTGGGTGAGAGAGGCGATAAACTTCCCACGTATCGGGAGCGGAATAGGGTTAGGACTACTGCTCTATGGCGCGGTTAAGATGTTCCATGCGCCGGAGTTGTTCTTCTACGGGCTTATCGGAGGTTCGGGGGCGTACCCGCACGACGCAATCCCCACCTTTATTGGGGCGTATCTGGGGCGGCACTACTTTGCCCGACGCTTTGGAACCGATAACTGGCGAATGTACACTCCCGTTCTGTTGGCAGGGTTCTCGTGTGGGACGGGGCTTATCTCTATGGCGGCGATTGCGCTGGCACTCATTGCAAAATCGGTAAACTACCTGCCCTTCTAGGGTGGAGACAGCAGGTTTAGACGGAAGACGGTTAGGATGAATCAACAGACCATCTCGTTGGTTGTGCTTTTAGTGGGCTTCTTTTCGTTAGATGCCTTTATATTGGGCTACGTGCTAGGAAAACGCACTCCCGAAGGCTCCATCGGCGACAAATTAGTCATTGCGGCTTGTGTGATGCTTACCCTTCTGTTTGTGGGTGGCACGCTTCCGCTTATGAGCAAAATCGGGAGTGTGGTTGTGGTTCTCGGAATGGTTTTTGATGCCTGCCTCTGTATCGGGCTACTAAGCGGCTTGAGTGGGGGACGCAGACAACGGGGGGGTGGCACGGTATGGAATCCCGTAACGTTTGGTACGTTTGTGCTGATTGCCCTACTGCTTGCTTTTGTGCGCTCGAAAGGAATCAGTTTCGTAAATACCGCCAACAAACTCGGTATCGACGGAAAAGGGAAAGACGAACCCAAAGAGAACCAGACTTGTGAAGAGAACCTGAAAAGCCTGTATACCGCGTTTAGTTTCTATGTGCAGGACTGGGACGCGCTTCCTCCCGCAAAAGGCTGGATGGATAACACCGAAATAAAGCCGAAGGTAACAAAAGACACGTGGTTCCACTGCCCCACCATTTCGGATGGCAAAGACGACAAGTATGGCTACGGCTATAACGCTACTTTAGCGGGAAAGCCCCTAAAGTTAGGCGGACAAGCACTGCGCGAGATGCCAAACGCGGCAAAGACCCCGCTTATCTATGAGGTGCGTGATACCGCGAAAAGTGCTTCGGTAGAGAAGCCCGACGCAAACCAACCGCGCCGACACGCGGGTAAAACCTTTGTTCTCTACTGTGATGGCTCGGTGAAGGCGGAATAGGAACACAAAACAGAATGGCGAAATCCGCAGAGAGCCACGAATCAGTAGCACTCAAAGAGAACCCTGTGCAAGAAGAGACAGCAAAACCGACGGTAGTAGGGTGGCAGGGAGTACGTTGCGTGCTACCACCCGACTGGAACGTAACTGGCTTTTCGATGGAGAGGGAGAGCGGCTACATTAGGGTAGATGCTCCCGCCGACAGCACTCTCACGGTTCAGATTCGATGGACAGATGCGGGCGCGCCGGAAGTGAAAACGCCCTACTATGTACTCGCTCCAAAGGTGAGAAAGCTACTGCGCCGCCCAGAGCCTGTGCAAGCCAAAATCGACTTAAAAGCCAACCTCGATAAGTTTCTGAAAGAGATTGCCAAGCAGTCCAAAAAGTCGAAAGAGACGCTCGAAGCCAGTTCCAAACCCGAACGCGAAGAGGGAGAAGACGGCAAGCGGCACTCAATTAACTTCAACTGGACGGGAAACGGCAAAGGGCAGGGTAAAATCTGGCACTGTGAGGTATGTAATCGGGTGTTGGTGGCGCAGGTGGTGGGCATGGGAAAAGACCAGTCTGCAATTCCCAATGTGGCTTCGCGCCTCTTCTCTTCGTTAGAAGACCACGCGCAAGAGGGCTACGAACTGTGGGCGTTGTACGACCTTCAGGTGGAGATACCGGAAGGGTTTCGCCTCGAATCGCAAAAACTGATGTCCGGCTATCTGCGGCTTGTGTTTTTGCGGGGGGCAGAGCGTATTATCGTGGATAGGTGGGGGCTGGCAAACATCACCCTCAAAAAGTTTAGCCTTGCCGACTGGTTCGCAAACCACGCCGAAGTAAACCTAAAGCGGCTCCAGAAAGCGGAGAACACTACCGAAAGCGGTCACGAAACGATATGCTATACTGGCAAGTTGTCCCTGTTTGCTCAGCTACAAGCCATACGGCAGGCGAAATTCTCGCTTCGCGGGGTTCCTGCTCAGTTTGAGGGGGGAGTTTGGCACTGCGCGGAATCGAATAAAATCTACGCGATTCAGATTTGGCGGCAGACCCGTGCCGAAAAACTTTGGGATGAGGTGCTACGCAGATGCGTGTGCCACTAAAATGGAAGATATACAAGACGGCAGGAAAATACCTGCCCTTCCTGAAGATACGCCCCCCAGAGGTAGACCGTAACTCGGCAATGACCCTGCGCCCTGCACGGAACTCACTGCTAACATGGGAAGAGAAAGAGAGCGGCAAGACCATACTCACCGTTCCCGTTCAAGAGAAGAAGGGGCGTGTGGCGCGAAGCATGGCGAAGTGGATGCAAGTACCCGCAGAACGCTATGTAGAACTGGACGAGGTGGGCGG
Organism: bacterium; assembly: GCA_900299305.1. Lineage (GTDB taxonomy): Bacteria > Armatimonadota > Chthonomonadetes > Chthonomonadales > Chthonomonadaceae > CAIJLM01. The sequence continues at coordinate 3,853 of OMJJ01000221.1, forward strand.
GTTTGTGTGGGAGATTTGTGACGGAAAGCATACGGTAGAGCAGATTGTACAACTGACAAGTAAAGAGTACAAAATGAACCGCCGAGAGGCAGAGGTCTCCGTTACCATGTTTCTTCAGATGCTACACGAACGGAAATACATCGGTTTTTACAAGAGAACGGCGAATAAGTCTCGGAAAGGTTGAGAGTGCTGATGAGTGCAGAAGTTCCGTACAGACCCTCTGGTGCAGGGGATAAGATACAGAAGCAGATACAACTACCCTTTAGTAAGGCGTGGCAGATTAGCCTACAAGGAATACGTATTCGTTGGGCGCGTTCTCTGATTACAGCAAGCGGTATCTTTTTGGGAATCGCGTTCTTTAGTTTCGTGCGTACTGCGGGGCTGTTTCCCGTAAACCTAGCCGACAAAGAGGCTGTCGCCGCCGCAAACCGTCAAACATGGCTTGCGATTATGGCGTTGCTAGTCTGTTTTGTGGGAATTATGAACGCAATGCTCATGTCGGTAACAGAACGCTTCAAAGAGATTGGAACCATGAAGTGCTTGGGCGCACTGGATAACTTTGTGGTAAAGCTGTTCTTTATTGAGGCGGGGCTGATGGGGATATTGGCATCGTTTTTGGGTTGGCTTATGGGTTGGCTGATAATGGTGTTGCTACACCTTATCTCGAAAGGCGTAGAGGGAATGGGGGGCGCGTTTTTTGGCAGTTCCCTAAAAGAGATGGCAGTCTCTGTGATGATAGGGGCGACGATAACGATGCTTGCCGCCGTTCCCCCCGCTCGCCGCGCCGCCAAAATGCCGCCCGTTGCGGCACTGCGCTCCGAGATTTAGCAGGAATCCTTTATTGATGGGGTTACGCTATACGTCTAATCAAATTAAGGAGATGCTGAAAGGAGCAAGAGAGATGCGAGAATCAGTCACTTATCAAGCCATATTGGAAGAAGGTAGGGAAATAGGAAGAGAAATAGGTAGGGAAGAGGGTAGGGAAATAGGTGTCCGAAAGACTCTTCTCTTATTAGGGGGGAAACGTCTTGGTGAGCCTTCCGAGAGTACCTTAGCAAAGATCCAAGCGATTACGGATTTGACACAGTTAGAGCAGTTGGCACTGCGCTTATTGGAAGTAGAGAGTTGGTCGGAACTGCTTGCGGAGGGGTAGCCCCTCTTGCCTATAGGGCAGTTGGTAGTCTGTATTGAGACGATAATTTCGATGAGGAGGTGAGTCCAGAGTGGCTGCACATGAGTATGTTGTCCGAACGAAAGGACTGGTAAAAATCTATACGATGGGTGAGGAGGTTCTCCGCGCCCTCAATGGGGTAGACCTTGATATTCGGCGAGGCGAATACATCTCCATTATGGGACCCTCCGGCTCTGGAAAGTCCACTCTGTTCAACGCTATTGGGGGGCTGGATAAGCCTGACGAAGGTTCCGTGTTCATCAATGACGTGGACATGGCGCAACTGGATGCCCGCGAACTCGCCTACCTGCGGTGTCATACCATTGGGTATATTTTCCAAACCTTCAACCTTATCCCTGTTATGACCGCCCTAGAGAACGTAACCCTGCCCACCGTCTTCGCAGGCGCACCCACCGACCAAGGGATTGAGCGAGGGATAGAACTCCTCAATCTGGTGGGGTTAGGACACCGCCTTCACCACCGCCCCACCCAACTCTCCGGTGGTCAGCAACAGCGTGTCGCGATAGCCCGTGCCCTAGCAAACAACCCCTCTATTATCCTTGCAGACGAACCTACCGGCAACCTCGACCTGAAAACTGGTGAGGAGATTATCGAACTACTGCGCCTCCTAAACCGAGAACAGGGTGTGACCGTTATCTCGGCTACGCACGACTATAAGATGGTCAACGTATCGGACAGGGTGGTCTGGATTCGTGACGGTAAAATCGCCAAAATCGAAGAGCGTGCCAACATCGACATTCAGGTTGGGCAGATGGCGGGCGAGGAACACTAACTAAGTGGCAAGACTGCGTGGGGCAGGGCAGGGAAGCGGTATCGCGATAGGAACCACTGCGCTGGTACGTAACACCTTCGGCGTACCGGTTCCGCCCTCCATTCCCCCCTCTATAACCAAGGTAATTGCGTCGCGCCGCTACTCCGAACCGCTCTCGGTTATCTTGGTGGCAGAGGACTACCTACACGCGCTTGCTGTTGCGAATACGATTCGTTGGGGAGAGGTTGCGGGTATCGTCGCTCAAAACCCCGCCTCTAACCTTCCACCGAGTACCCTTCCCGCTGTAGTAGGGGTGTTTGGCGTGATGGACAGGGTGCAAGACGACCAACTCCTTCTCCTTGATGCTTCTAATGGGGTGGTACTCCTCGACCCCGACCCGATTGAGATTGCTCACTACCAAGCCGAACATGAGCGGCTTGCCCCCCGCCAACGTATCTTTTTGGAAGAACAGCACCTCCCCGTAAAGACCACCGACGGCAAACCCATTCAGGTTATCGCGCAGGTGGCATACTCCGAAGACGTAGAAGCCGCCCTAAGCGCGGGAGCCGACTGCCTTGCTATTCAGCGGGTATCAGAAGGTGGTGCAGGGTTCTTTATGCCGAGTGGCAAGCCCCTTCTTCCCGATAACTGCCCCGAATCGAAGCTCGCCTCTTATTTTCAAACTCTCCTTGACATATCGAACGGGAAGCCCCTTTTCCTTCCGGATAGTTACGAACTCGCAAGCCCCGCTCTCCTCTCTTTAGCACATAGTGCCGATGTTACTCTACTTCTTTCCCCCCGCGAAGACCTTTCGGGGCTAGGGTTGCAGGAGTATAGGGAGGTACTACAAGATGTGGAGGCGGTCAGCGTAAGCCAAGAGTTACCCCACGCCCTTCCCGCATTAGGCTTGCAGATACCGGCTCTGTCTACCGCCGAAGCCCAAGAGGCAGAACTACAGGAGTTTGTACGGATTGCGGTAGAGAGCGGGGCATTGCGCCTAGTAGTGGATTGGGAGGCGGAACGATTTTTAGATACGAGTATTGGCTGGCTAGAGAGCCTTTGTGTTATCTGCGGTAACAGTGGGCTACCTGTATTTGCCGTTATGCCCTACCTCCCCGATAACGAGGAGAGCAGTGCCACCTTACGAACCTTTATAGGGGCGGGAGTTACGGGGCTAGTGGTGCTACCGGAGTATGTCTCATTAGTGAAAAGCGAGATTAAAAGCACACACGCCAACCAGTGTCGAGAGGTTGTATTGCGCTTTTTGCAGGAAGCACGGTAACAAAAGCAGTCATCTGTCTTGTGTTTTTGCGCCGATAGGGTGCGAAACCTTGACAAAATGCGTACAAAACTCTATAATGTGAATTATGGCAAGCGGTATTACCAGAATCGGTAAAAAAGAGCCTCTCGCAAAGCGTCGTGGAACAGGAACCCGGCGACGCTGGAAAACGATTGTCGCCGCCGTACTCCTCTCAGTGCTCTCCCTCATTGCTATTCTGCTTGTTGCGTTTGTTGCTATCTTCTGGCGGTTCACCCGCGACCTACCCAATCTCGAAGTCGTAGTCAACGACATTAAGCCCCCCAATGCCACCGAAATCTACTCTCAGGACGGCGAACTCTTGGGACGACTGCGCGTAGAAAACCGTCAGCCGGTTAAGTCCCTAAAAGAGATACCCGTACACGTCAAAGACGCTACCCTTGCTATAGAAGACCACCGCTTTTATCAGCACTCTGGGGTAGACCTTAAAGGTACGGTACGCGCCTTGTGGGTGAACGTGAGCAGTAGACGGGCGGCGGCACAAGGGGGAAGCACCCTTACTCAGCAACTGGTACGAAACCTTAAACAGTTTGGGCTGACTAAAGAGAAACGGTTTGAGCGCAAGATACGAGAGGCGTTTATTGCCGTCCGCTTAGAGCAGATATACACCAAAGACGAAATCCTCCTTCACTATCTCAATAATATCTACTACGGGAGAGGGGCTTACGGGATAGATGCCGCGGCACACGCCTTCTTTGGTCTCGCCGCTAAAGACCTTAATCTCGCACAAGCCGCCCTCTTGGCGGGGTTGGCACAACGCCCCTCCGACTACGCACGTAGCGACCAGCGCAAGGTAGCAATGGGAAGGCGCGACGAGGTACTCGCAAAGATGCTAGAGTACCAACTTATCAATAACGACCAGTACTCTAAAGCCAAACAAGACACCACCAAGTTTGTCCCGCCCCCCAAAGTCGTGCGCTCCGACTTCAAAGCCCCCTACTTCGTCAACTATGTTCTAAAGCAACTTACCAAGCAGTATGGCTCCGACTTCCTCTACTCTGGCTTGAAGATAGAGACGACTCTCAACTACAAGATGCAGGTACTGGCAGACGATATTATCCGAAAAGGACTAGACAAAGCGGCAGGGTTTGGCGCGAACAAAGGCGCACTTGTTAGCATCGACAACCGTTCTGGCTACATTCGGGCGATGGTGGGGGGGCGCAACTTCTACGTAGACCAGTTTAATGCGGTAACACAGGGGCGAAGGCAACCCGGCTCTACTTTCAAGGTATTCGACTACACTGCGGCGTTTGATTTGGGGCAAGCCGACCTAAACACCTCCTTTATGGACGAGCCGATTCCCTATCCGAACGACCCCGAACACTTTGTGAAGAACTACGATGGGAAGTATAGCTACTCCCGTATCTCCTGCCTTAGCGCGATACAGTGGTCTAAAAACACGATTGCCGTACAGACTGCCAAAAAAATCGGTATCAAAGCCGTTATCGACTACGCGCACAAGATGGGAATTTCCACCGAGATTCCGCCCTACTTGCCCGTTGCACTGGGAGCGGCGGCAGTACGCCCTCTCGAACTCGCCTCTGCCTACTCTGTGTTTCCAACAGGAGGCAGACGTTTTCTACCACTTGCTGTCGTGCGCGTAACCGACTCGAATGGGGATGTGGTACAAGAGAACCTGCCAAGTATTACAGAACCCATTATTAAGCCCACTACCGTAGAGATGATAGATAAAGGGTTGGAAGCGGTAGTTCGTGCAGGAACCGGTACCCGCGCAAGAGGCTACGATGAGAGCAGTATTGTGGAGGGCGCACGAGGCAAAACAGGAACTACTTCCGATAACCGTGACGCTTGGTTTGCTGGCTATACCCCCGAACTAACCACCGTTATCTGGGTAGCAAGCGAAAAGAAACTTAAAGACGGAAAAATCGTCTATAACGAGATGCCAGGTGCTACCGGAGGGCACCTCTGTGCTCCTATGTGGCACGACTTTATGATGCAAGCCGTTCCCGAACAGAGGCGTACACAGGTCAATATCCCCGGTATTACCGTTACCCAAGCGCAAGTAGACCAGAAGAGTGCACTCGACCCCGATAAGAAGCCCAAAAAGAAGAAAATCGCTACAGACAAACCTAAGCCTACCGCGGGGACGGAAAATCCTGAGCCTACCAACACCGAAGGAGACGAAACCAGCGACCCGCAAGACCCACGAATGTCGACACCTGACGGCGCACCGCCCGAAGCGAACCCGCCTCCCGATAAGCCCAAAGACCCCTCCGAGACGAAGCCAGAGAAGTCTACCGACCCAGAACGTACTGAAAAGGACGTTACCTCTGCGAAAAACCGAGTGCGAACCGCCGATAATCTTGCCCTGAACCATGTAGCTATGCCCTCCAAAAACAGTGGTTCACAGATAACTACGGTTCACATCTGTACCGATTCCGGTAAGGTCGCCACTAAATACTGCTCTGATACCCACACCAAGCGGATGAGCGCAGAGAAAAAAGCCGCGCTAGGTAGTTGTAACCTACATACCGTACCCGCTGGTGAAGAGGAGCAGTAGCCACCTCTATTTTTCAAAGAGTGGTGCGAACACCTTTTCCAGTCTACTAGACTATCCAAACCCGCAAGGAAAGAAGAGATGCGCTTTCAAACGATAACCCCGCTCATCATTGGGGCAGTACTTCTCAGCACAGTGGTACTACCTGCTCACTCCCAAGACCATACCGTTACCGGGCGAAGCGTTTCGGGACAGGGGACGCATACCCCCGTTGGAAGTTACCCGCTAAACTGCCTCCTAAGCCCCGATGGTAAGTACGTGGTAGTGAGCGATGTGGGTGCACGAGAGTACCTCACCGTGATTCGGGTTGCAGATGGCGCATTTGTCTCGCGTATCGCTTTTAACGACGACCTCAAGCCAACTGGGAAAGACGGACTCTACTACGGACTGGTTTTCGGAGCGACCAAAGACGGCTTAACAACGCTCTATGCCTCTACAGGGGCAAGAGACAGAGTAGATGTCTTTACACTTGACGCGGAGGGCTATCTCCGTGATACCGGTAAAAGCCTTATCAACACTCCCACCGACCCCAAAGCAAGCCTTCCCCATCACGTAGCTGGTATCGCTCTGAATGCTGATGGAAGTCGACTCTATGCCGTTAATAACCAGACGGCAGAGAGTAACGGTTTCAAAGGCTCGCTCAGTGTTCTGAACACCAGTACCGGAACCCGAATCGCGCAAGTACCGGTAGGAGGGTTCCCCTTTGCAGTCACCGCGATAACACAGGGAAGCAACGCCGACAAAAAGGTCTATGTTGGGAACGAACGCGATAGTTCGATGTCAGTAGTCAACCCTCAAACGCTTCAGGTCGTGCAGACCATTCGGGTAGGGGCACAACCCGTTGGGATGCTACTTAGCCCCGACCAGTCTCGGCTCTACGTCGCCAATTCGGGAAGCGATACTGTCAGCGTGATAGATACCTCTAGTGACAAAGTGACCGATACCTTCCTGCTCAACCCCACTCGTATTCCCGGTTTGACCCCCACAGGCTTAACCCTCATTCCAAGAGCGAACGGCGAAATGACCCTTGCTGTCACCCTCTCTGACTGGAATACCGTCGCCTTTCTAAACGCGAAGACAGGGGTGCTCCAAAACACTCTGCCGGTAGGTTGGTATCCCACCGCGTTA
>OMJJ01000222.1 GCA_900299305.1 bacterium
ACACCTCTGTACTAATTAGTAACGCTTGAGCGGCTCCGTTTGCCTCGATAACGCAGTAGCCAGCGCGGCGTAGTATCTCTGCCACCACCTCCCGCACCATCGGCTCATCATCCACCAGCAGAACGGTCTCTGTTCCCCCAACAACACTCTCATCTGCCTCTATAGGCTCAACAACGATATCTGCTTTCAGACGTGGAAGAAACACTTGGAAAGTGGTACCAGCCCCTATCTCACTCTCAACTGAGATACTGCCGCTACACTGCCGTACAATCCCATAGCAGGTAGCTAACCCTAGACCGCTCCCCTTGCCCACCTCTTTGGTGGTAAAAAACGGCTCAAAGATGCGTGACTGCACCTCAAGCGGAATACCTGTTCCTTTATCTGTTACCGCCAATCGTACATACTCCCCTACAGGTAGTTCGATACTTTGAACACTAGAGGATTGAATGATATAGTTCTCGGTAACAATGTGTATTGCCCCTCCATTGGGCATGGCATCCCGCGCATTGATAACGAGGTTCGTAAGCACCTGTTCCATCTGGGAGGCATTAGCGCGAACATTCCAAAGCGTAGCGTCAAGAGTGTCGGTCAGTAAGTAGTTTTCACCGATAGTACGCCAAAGAAGCGGCTTCATTCTCTCAATTATCTGATTCAAGTTAAGAGGTTGCAGATCTACCTTCTGCCGACGCGCATAGGTAAGAAGCTGTTTGGTAAGCGTGGCGGCTCTCTCTGCGGACGTTGATACATGAGCAAGGTGTGTTCGCATGGGTGAATTGAGGGGAAGCATCCCTAAAACCATTTCGGTGTAGCCGGTAATAACGGTGAGCAGGTTATTGAAATCGTGTGCGATGCCCCCTGCCAGTTGCCCAATACTCTCCATTCTTTGTGTATGGCGTATCTGCTCTTCAAGGCGTTGCCGTTCTATATCAGCACGTTTACGAGCATAGAGATGCCCCACTACAGAGCCATAGAGGGCTAACAGCTCTATCTCGCTTTGTAGCAGAGGTTTTCCATGAATCAGGTTATCTGCCGATAGCATTCCCACCACATCGTCACCATCTCTTAGGCTAATAACCGCTTGCCAGCCCCGCCCGGCTTCTTCCATCTCTGCCCCTGTAGTATAGAGTGGATTATCGTAGTGAACATTTATTGGAAGCGTGTGGTTGTGCTTTTGAATCGTCAGCGAGCTTTCGAGGTTCCAAATAACAGTATGTTCATCTTTTGTCCCTCCCGACTCATCCGTTCCATACATTCCCGTCAGTACCGTTTTTGTGTCGTTATAAAGCCCAATTCCCGCACGGTCAAACCCCAAATCGTTCCTAAGATGCTCTATTGCACGAAGGCACAACTCGTCCAAAGAGATGGACTGAGAGATACTCATGCTGATTTCGTGTAGTTTTTTAAGTTGCTCCGAAAGATGAATTAACTCCTCTTCACGTTGCTGTAGGGCGGTCTTTGTCTGATTTGTCTCGGTAATATCTACTACAGTGCCGATGATAGTATCTATCTGCCCATGCGTGTCTAAGTGAAACGTACCACGTCCTAGCAGAGTACGCTCCTCCCCATCTGTACGAGTAATCCGATAGACTATAGGGTCAAAAATATGTGCCTTCAAGATACGCTCTATCTGTACAGAGAGGGCTAATCTATCTTCGGGTACAAAAAAACTAGCGGTGTGTTCTAAGGTTCCCTGAAACTCCTCTTGAGAGATACCATGCAGGTAGCACATCTCCTCCGACCAAACTACGTGGTTTGTGTGAGGGTTCCATTTCCAACTGCCACAGAGCGATGCCTCCTGAGACATTTTCAAAAAGGCTTCACTCTCTTTTAGGCTCTCTTCTGCCTTCTTACGAGCGTAGAGATGTGCCACCAAAGAGCCGTACAACCCCAACAACTCCACCTCTGTACTTAGGAGCGGTCTATGGTGAATAACATTGTCTACTGAACAGACACCTATCAGGCTATCTCCGTCGCGGAGTGCTACCGTCACATTCCAGCCTCTATCCACCTCTTGCTCATAGTAGTTCCGTAGTGGGGCATCTCGGTGTACATTAACGGGGGTGCTGTTATCATCAAACTCCAGTAACCAGGGGTCGAAAACCGTCCAAGTAAGGGCGTGTTCGTCTCGCGTATTCCCCTGTTCGTCCGTTCCGTAGGTTCCGTGTAGTACCGTTCTGTCTTCATTATAGAGCCAAACAGAGAACCTATCGAAACCTAACTCATTCCTAGCCCCTTCCACTGCCATACGGCAAAACGTGTCTAACGTCTCTGCACGCGAGAGTTGGATGCTGAGTTTGTGTAGCCTCTTCAGTTGTTCCGAGAATGGAAGAACATCCTCGTTTTGGCTATTCATTGCAGTCTACCTCTTAGGCTCTTGGGGTTTTAGGAACTCGTTATCTGCAAGCCAGTCTGCCATACGCTGGGGCCAGTTCTTCAGAGTTACAAACTTGGTACGTAACCCCATATTGAAGGCGTGCGCCCCCTTCTGGTAGATATGTACCTCTACAGGAGCCTTCGCCTCGCGGTACTTCTGAAGTAGGGTAATAATAAAACGAGAGAGGAAGTCTTCATTCGCAACCAGAAGGAACGCGGGAGGAGCATCAGTGGGAACGGTATCGGGCATTCCTAAAGGTCCGGGGTAGACCAGCATCTGAAAATTGGGCTTGCCGTTCACACGGTCTATTGGGTCAGGGGCGTTGGGGTCTCCGTCTCCAGAGGCATACGCTACCATCGAGACCACCTCTCCCCCTGCCGAAAAGCCCAGCATCCCAATACGCTTGGGGTCTATGTCCCACTCTTTGGCGCGGCTTCGCACAAGGCGTATGGCGCGGTAAGCATCTTGCTTGGTGTGTATCTCTATTTTGTAGGGAGCACCCTCTTCCCGCGCAAGGCGGTACTTGAGTACAAACACCGCCACCCCAATACTATTAAGGAAAGTAGCGGCATCCCGCCCCTCGGCATTGAAAACGAGTTCGCGGTGTCCACCACCCGGCGCGACAATTACCGCGCACCCTGTTGCCTTCTCTTTGGGAGGCAGAAACACGGTAAGCGAAGGGTTATGGATGTTCTTAACCCAGTAGTCTTTTGCTTGCTCTGGTTCATTACGCCGGCTCTCAAAGCCGGGTGCACCTCCTTCCCATAAAGGAATTACGGGCGGCTTAGTCTGCGCCATAGCAAAAAGACAGAGCAGACAGGTAACAAAAGACATAGAGACACTCCTCCCAGAAGATACACTTGGTACTACTACCTTCTATGTTCGGTATGGGAGAGGGGAATTCCTCTGTCTTTATTGGAACAAGAAGGTAACTATACCGTCTGCTTGGGGTACTCCGATAGGGGCTGAGGAGACTCGGAATAGAGCGATTCGGGGCGGCGGTTTATCTCCTCGATAATGTTGGGAGCGATACTCAGTGCACCGACATATCTGGGAGATTCGAAGCGTGAGAGTCGGATACGGTACTCCATATTTTTGAGGGCAGACCACTGCTCTTTTTGGGCAACGGTGTCTATCGTCTCTGAGATAAGGCAGAGGATTTCGTGCTGTAGTCTTCCTACGGTGCGCTGGTCTATCAGGAGGCGGCGCAGTACCCGCGACACCATCACCCAACACGGGGCAAGCAGTACAAGGGAAAGCACCACATACTCGTTTGGCATGGCGTAGGTAGGAAGCCATGTAAACTGAAAGCCCTTCGCCTCTAAAAGCCTCACCGCCAGTACCAACGTCACCAGATAGAGCGCGTTTGCAAAGACCAAACACACCCCTCGTAATGCGAGTAGACGCTGTCTCTCTCGTTTCAACTCTTCTGCCAATGATAAAAGCCCGTCTAACTCGCCCTTGCCTGCCTGCATAGTAACGTCTCTCCAAGACTGTTTTCGTGATTTTACCTATTATCCCACATTTCGCCTATAAATGATATAGCCCCTCGCGTAGTGCTTTAACCACTTGTAGGCAGTCTGCCTCTGTTACGATAAGCGGCGGTACAAAGCGCATTGTCACCTCGCTGGTGGCATTGGCAATAATCCCCGAAGTTAGCAGGTGCTTGTTCATTTCACGGGCGATGGGAACAGCAAACTCCAGTGCTACCATCAGCCCAACACCGCGTGCCTCTTTGATTTTGTTGGGGAACTCCGCTTGCAGGTCTCGTAACGCCGCGAGAAAGAAGCCGCCCACCTGTACCGCGTTCTCCATCAGGTTTTCGTCTACCAGTACGTTGAGGGTAGCAAGAGCCGTAGCACACGCCAACGCTTGCCCCCCGAAGGTACAGCCGTGGTCGCCGGGTACAAGGGTGGTTGCCGCACTGCCTCGCGCCGCGCATGCCCCCATCGGAAAGCCGTCTGCAATGCCTTTCGCAAGGGTGATAATGTCGCCCTGTACCCCTGCGGTTTG
>OMJJ01000223.1 GCA_900299305.1 bacterium
GCTTTTTTAGCAAGAGGTTGCACAACGCCGAGGCGGCGTACATGGTGGGCAGGGGGGCATAACTGAGGGTGGGCAGAATAGCGAGAACGGCTCCGCTCGTATCCCCATCTCGACTGAGAGAATGGGGGTTCCAGCGTTCTAGTATCTGCAAAAATATCTCGGCTGTGGCAACATCCAGAAACCCCTGTACGGGCTGATTGGCAACGAGGCACTGTATCGCTTCGGCGGAACTGTATCCCGCTTTAAGTGCCTCCTGTATCTCTCGCTTCGTGACCTCTTGCGGTCCGCATTCGTAGAGCGCAGAGGGAACCGCAGAGCGTATTTCGGGGGCGGGGTCGCGAAGTAAGGGAACCAATGTGGTAAAACTGTCGCCGACGTGAATATGCCGTAGCGTCTGAATGGCGAGAAGACGGCGGTTCATATCAGGGTCACGAAGCATACGGGCAAGGTGAGGTATTGCCATCTGCCCAAAGGGGGGAACGGTCTGCTCGAAGAGGTCGGGGATATAGTTTGCCTGTTGGCAGAGAGCATCTAGCACACGTGGGTCGCAAAGCACCGCCCACAGTTTACAGATGGTGATAACCTGTATGTTCTCCGAACGCCAATCGGAGTGTTGCGACCACACCCCTAGCAGAGCGATAGAGGCATCGGGGACACCAATTTTTAGGAACGCGGTTTCGACATCGGGGAGGAGGTTGTTTTCGGGGTCTGCGCTTACTTTCCAGCGGAGTGCCTCTATCAGAAACGCCATACCTTCCGGTTGTTGTAGGCGATGCAGTGCCACTGCCGCAGAACACTGCACCTTCCAAGCATTTGGCGGCTTTAGGGCAAACTGAAGGGTAGGAATACTCTGCTTACCTAACGAGACAAGCCTATCAATCGCCGCACTGCGCTCTGCCTCTTCATGGTGGCTTAGGCGCAAATAGGCACTCCACACCTTCGTTTGGGTTATCGCTCCTTCTAGTATGCTCACGGCACTTACCCCCTCTATTTGTGCCTCTCTTAAAGGAAATTTCGCCACTGATTAGGAGGGTAGGCGTACCTCTGTAGTCCCGTCGTCTTTCCCGATAACTACCGCAGTTGCCAGACCTACAAACAGTCCTACCTCCGCCACTCCCACAATGCGCTTTATCCGTGCTACGTAGTCAGGTGGGTTGGGAATAGTACCACAATGCATATCCGCAATATAAAGCCCGTCATCCGACACAAATGGAGAGCCATCGGGGAGGCGGCGCAAACTGACCTCGTGCCCAAACCCCTCTAGTTTGCGGAGGGTGGAGTGCCAACCAAATCGCACAATGGCGATAGGAAGCGGAAACGCGCCCAAAGTAGATTTTACTTTGCTACTATCGCAGATGATAACCATTTTCCGACTAGCGGCGGCGACGATTTTCTCCTGAACTAACGCCCCTCCGCCCCCTTTAATCAGGTTGAAGGCGTTATCTACTTCATCTGCCCCATCTATCGTTAAGTCTAGTTCCGTTACCTGTGAGAAGTCTAGAAGTGGGATACCGACCACACGTGCAAGAGCCTCCGAGCGTTGAGAGGTGGGTAGTCCACGCACCGCAAGCCCCTCTTTTTGAATACGCTCTCCAATGGCGCGTATCGCAAAGGTAGCAGTGGAACCCGTACCCAAACCAACCACCATGCCCGACTCTATCTCTTGCACGGCTCTACGCGCCGCCGCCTCTTTCCCGTCCAAAGCAACCTCCCTTGCTACAAGTAGCCTAAATCTTCCAGTCGCCGTGCCAGTTCTGCCTCTTCCTCTTCCGAATAGACCTCCTCTGCATCAGAGGTAGTTCCGATAGAGTTACGCCCCATACCCGGCGGTGGTACAATCCCAAAAGCCCCTAGTACCGTCGGTGCAATGTCGTAGATAGATAGCCCGACTTTGCGCTCGCCGCCCCCTGCCTTTGAGAACAGCCCACGTTGGAAGTCCCGCGCCTCTGCCATGAGGAAGATACCCTGTTGTGCGTGGTTTGCGTCGTCGGGACCAGTATCGTTTTCACGAGTCCAGACGGAGGGGTGTCCCACACTACCCACAGACCGCCAGTGCAGATCACCAAAATAGACGATTAGGTCGGGTGAAACGTTTCGGACGTGTGTATAGGTGGTTTCTGGGCGAAAGACCTTTGTGCCTATCGGGTCTCCATTTTCGTCATCGAGTGCCTCTAACTTTGCGGTAATCTCCGCTTTCACCTTCTCCACTTCATTGGGGGGAATCGTGCCTTGCGGTTCGCGCCCTGCAATGTTCAAAAAGAGCCTTCCGTAGTAGCCCCCATCTCCCCAAGCCGTTGTCTTCGCCCAATCCACGCTATCGACATCAAACTTCGTTACGCTTTGCGGGGTCTCTTTTAGAACGAGGTAGCCCTCTTGAATCAGCCACTGATTAAAGCAGATAGCCCCATCCATACGTTTCGCCCCGTGGTCGGAGACAATAAGCAGAGTGGTATCTTCGTCCATTGTTTCGATAAGCCTGCCAATCTCGGCATCTACCGCAACGTAGTAGTCGTGAATCGCGTTCTCGAAGCGGTTTCCTTGCTCGTATTTCGGATGGGCGGGGTCAAAAAACTTCCAAAAGGCGTGATGAATACGGTCTAGCCCCATCTCCACCATAATAAAGAAGTCCCACTCTTTCTTACGCGCTAGGTAGCGTGCTACCTCAAAACGCTGGCGTGTCATGGTGTAGATGTCGGAAAGGAGGCGGTCTTTCTCTTCGGTACGAAAATCTTTGGTATCGAAATGGTACTCCCCAAACTGTTCGCGTATCTCCTCTTTTAGGGCAGGGGGATAGGTGTAGTCGCTGTTCGTATCGGGGGTAAGAAAGTCGGCTACCAGATGCCCGTGAATGGGGCGAGGGGGATAGGTAAGAGGGACACCAAGCGCAATCGACTTTTTGCCGTGTTGTGCTAAAATGTCCCACAGGGTCGGCTCTTGGACGCGGGTACTGTTTGCGAAGTTGAGGCGGTTGTAGGAGTGGTCGCTACGGTTCCGAAAGCCGTAGATGCCGAGTGTACCGGGGTCTTTGCCGGTCATCATGCACATCCACGCGGGAACCGTAATGGGGGGTATCGTGCTTTCTAGTTCGCCGAACACCCCCAAGTTTGCGAAACGCCGCAGATTGGGGAGGTCGTCGCGCCACTTCTCAAAAATCAGGCTTGGCTCGGCGCAGTCCAACCCAATCACAAACACCTTACCAGACATAGAAACTCCTCAGTTCGCGCCGTACTGTTCTCTTTTTAGAGTGTGGTTGAAGGGGGTTAGCGGCGGTTTGCAGACGCAAAGGTCTGAGCAACCACCAGAACTTTTACGAAGTCCCACGCCATAAACCAACCCGCACCTGCCACTGCCACCTGTAGAGCGTTCATTGTGCCACCGGTTCGGAGAGCAAGCCACGAACACCCGAAGGTATAGATAACTCCCAAACCTGCCAAACACGCACAAGCCGCCTTTTTGAAATCTGCAAGGGGAAGCCGTTCCATAAGCGTACCTATCAGGAAAACGGCAAAAGGATAGGCAAGCAGATAGCCTCCCGTAAACCCAAAGAGGACGTGTACCCCTGCGTGTCCCATAGCAAAGACGGGCGCACCCAGCGCACCGAGTAGCAGATACTGAAGCGTGGAAGCCACCCCCCACTTTTTGCCCAGGAGTACTCCGGTTAGCAGGATTGCGAAGGGCTGCATACTAAACGGCACAGGGCTAAACGGAATAGGGAAGGAGAGTTGTGCGAACAGGGCGGTAACGGCGGTCATTACCAGCGCACCGCGCCAGTTCGCTAATCCCGCAAGGCTACTCCGTTTGGGAGATTCGAGAATGGTTCCTGTATTCATTACGACTTCACCGCCTCTTTACGGCTCTCTACGGCGGTTAGGGGGATAAGAGAGGTGGGTTCCAGCAACATTCCTTTGGTATAGAGGAAGTCGTTACGGGTAAAGTCGGCGAGTTCAAAGTCTTTGCGAAGTACAATCGCGCCCGTGGGACAAGCGTCTTGGCAGTATCCACAGAA
>OMJJ01000224.1 GCA_900299305.1 bacterium
AGGATAGGGCAATAGTCTACGGCGACTTCGCAACCGGACCGAGGGCGTTTGCAGGAGGAGGCGCACCGACCTCACGTATCCTGGAGAAAGACGACTTTGTGCTTTTAGACTTCTCGGTGGTAGTACATGGGTATCGCGGTGACTTTGCAAACACCTTTGTTGTGGACGGCGGCAAAGCGAACTCGCGCCAAAAAGAGATGGCAAGTGTCTGCCTTGAAGGAATGGCTGAGGGAGAAAAGCACCTTCGAGCAGGCATCGCCTGTAACGAACTGGACGCTTCTATTCGTAACGTGTACAAGCGGTATGGCTTTTCAGACTACTTTCGGCATCATGCGGGACATGGGCTAGGACTAGGGCACCCCGATGCCCCCTACATCGTCCCCGAAAGTACCGACACTCTGGTAGCTGGTGACGTTATCACCCTAGAACCCGGAATGTATATCCCCAATGTGGGCGGAATGCGCTTCGAGCGCAACTACCTGATAACAGAAAACGGCTTTGAGTGCCTAACGCACCACTATCTGGGACTAGAGCCACCGCGTGGAGAGGCACAATAACCCTATGAGCGACGAAACCGAGCAACCCGCAAACGAAACCCCTTCCGAAGAGCCTGTCGCTTCGGAAGAGACTATCGTGCCTTCCCCTACCCTTTCGCTGGTGCTACCTAGTCCGCTCAGTACCTTAGAGGTGCTTCGAAAGTGCCTCAAAATACTGGTTATCTTCGGAGGCATAGGCTTTTGGGTGAGTTTGCGTAGCCTTGCACGGCACACCTTGCCCCATATCCTCATTATGGATGGAACCTTCGAGTTCCAAGAGGTAAGAGACGCGATTCCGATACCCCACCTTGTTGCATGGAACCACGATGTCATTCAGTGGATGCTACGTATAGAGAGATTGGATGGGGGTCCGCTTCTGTTTGCTATTTTGGGCAGCCTGTTGCTCCTCGTGTTTCAAACCATCAAGATACTCAACCCTACCTTCCGCATTTTTTCACTGGCACAATCTCCTGTTAAAGACGCACAAATCGGTACCTCCACACTCGTGCTGAACCAGACTGTTATTCAAAAACTGGTTCTCATTTTTATTCGTACTATGCTACCCGCGTGTGCTATCTGGCTACTATGTACCCTCTTCGAGACGCGCCAACCACTGCTTAGTTACCTCATTCGGTGGTTGGCAGTGGGAATCACCTTCTGGGTGGGCTTTCACCGGGAGGGCATGGCAGGGGATTTTCGCCAGTTGGAGTTTCAGTCGATAGAGGAGTCGGCGCACCGCTTGCTACTGCGTGGCGCACTGTTTGGTGCGGGGGCGTTTCTGTTGCAGTTCAACACCTATGGGCTACCCTCCCCCGATAAGATGCAACTCTACCATACGCTAGGCACATTTCACAAGGGGTTTTGGAACCAGATAGCGACCCCATATCTCCTTAGCGGAATGGGAGGAATGGCGAGTATTGGGCTACTGATGTTTGCCATTGGCGGGTTTCGTTTGAGGCGCAACCAGTCCATTGCCCTCAGCCTTCTTCCGATTGTGATGCTCGTCTTCTTGGTAACGGCAAAACGGGGGCAGAGCATAGAGGCGTTTGCGAAGAAGCGCGACATCAACCAAGCGACCCTTGCGGCAATCCCCGTACCCTATAGCACCGATCGCCCTATGCCCGCTGCGGGGGTTCCTGATGGTATCGCGGCGGGTGAACAGTTGCTTCGCGCCTTGAATATTCCGCGCCCTACCCGCGAGACCAACCCGCTTCTATTCTTCTTCCCAAACACCACCGCGATAGCGATGCAGGAACACTATACAGAAGACGGACTTCCTACCGATAGCAGTACCGAACACGCTGTCACCGATTTCCTAAAACAGCGCAACTACGAGACGGCTCTCTCTTGGGTAGCATTTAAGCACCTGTTCAATATCGGGGCGGTGAACTTCGATATAACGACCTCGTTGCGTTACTGCATTGAGAGTCTGGCGAAGTACCCACACGTAGGGCAGACGATGCCGGTTATCCGTACCATGCTGTTCTACTGCTCTGCCTCCAAAGAGAACATCGCGATTATAGACCAACTCGCCGATGAAAACCAGTTTATCTGCAACGACAGACCCAGCCTAAGAATGTTGGGCGACCTCTATGTACGGGTGGGAGAGGTGCAAAAAGCGTTGAAGTGGTATCGCCGTGCCGATATGCCCAAAACCTTCTTGGAACGGATACAGAAACAGAAACCTATGTTTCACAATGGGCGAGTATACGGCAAGTTTATGCTAAATGGGAAGCCGCTTGCGGGTATGAAGGTAGGAGTCTACCCCTTACGATTGAACGGACTCCCCATAGACATTGAGCCAGAGTTGGTACATACCAGTGAGGAGATGATGGGTGCGCTCTTCTACTCGCCGCGCTTCCCACGCTTCCACCCGCGCCCTTACTCGCTTCGTTGGGTCAGCGCAGGAACCACTACGAACGCAAATGGTGAGTTCACGCTGGAGAACCTAACGGAAGGCGAGTATCAGGTGGTGGTGGCGTTGCCCTCTTCGGTCAGCTTGAACCCGCCGTTCGATACCAAACTACAGGTAAAAAATCAGCCAAGAGCGTTGATTATAGGATACTCCCTCCCTAACCGCCCGGTGGGTACGGTAGAGATAACTGCCCCGCTCAAGCCAGATAAATTAAAATGGGAGAAGGTTTCGGGAGAGAAACCTGCAACAGACAAGGAGCCTTTACGTGATAGAGATTGATATTGAGTTTGTGAAGTCGGTAGCCCTTGAAGCGGGGAAGAGGGCGTTGCAACTGCAAGCCAGCATGACCCCCGAACTGAAAGCCGATAACTCTTATGTAACGAACATAGATAGAGAGACCGAGAAATTTGTACGGCAACGCTTGGAAGAGCGATACCCCGATTTTGCGTTTTTGGGAGAGGAGTTTGGGCGGCATGGAAGCGACGATGCGCCTCTCTGGGCAGTAGACCCGATAGATGGAACGACCAATATGGTGTTCCAAATCCCCCTGTGGTGCGTTTCAATAGGGCTTATCTATCAGGGAGAGCCTATCGCGGGGGCTATCTTTCTACCTGTTACGAACGAGCTGTTTTGGGGCGTGAAGGGGCAGGGGGCGTTTTGTAACGGGGTACGCCTTCAAGCACAAGACCGCAACGAACTCCACCCCGAAGACACTCTTGGCTTTACCAGCGGGGCTATCAAGCGGATGGAGACCTCACTTCTGGTGGGTAGATTGCGCTGTTTGGGGAGTATCGCCGCCGACATCGCCTATACCGCAAGGGGTACGCTGTGTAGCCTTGTGGGTTGGAAT
>OMJJ01000225.1 GCA_900299305.1 bacterium
ACGCCCACCTCATTCTTAGCGACCCCGCTACACAGGGCGCAATCACGGGTAAAGTGACCAATAGTTCGGGTGCGCCGCTATCGGGAGCGAGTGTCTATGCGAGTATCGAACTGCCGCCCGACCCCGCTCACCCAACCGCCCCCATTCAGTTCTCTAACCTAACCTCGTTTCTGGGCATCACCGATTCTAGTGGTAAGTACACCATTCCAGAGGTTCCTCAAAATAGCCGCTATCTGGTAGTTGCCTCATATCCCGGCAAACTCAACGCGCAACAGAGTAGCGTAGTGGTAAATGCAGGGTTTAGTACGATGGTCAACCTCAGCCTACCAAACTCTAGCGGAACCTCTACTTCACCTACTCCTACTGGGCTATATGCGATTTCACTCACCTATCCGCTCTCGGTTACTCGTGCCGCAAGTACCGATATTCTTGCCCTGCTACGCCAACGCATTTTACAAAAGAAAGGCTGGCAGAACCGCCATATCGCTTCCAAGCAGTTCACGGCAAAAAGCCTTGTTACGCGGGATGCTCCTGCGGGGTATAGCATTGAGAACATCATCACTTGGGACTATGCGCCCTTAGATAACCTACTTGGCTATGTGGTGGTGCGTTCGGTGGCGGTGGAGAACGACTTTAAGCCTTACGCTATTGTGCAGGACGCGCTTGCCAATCGGTTCTCGGACTCGGATACCACTCTGACTCCCGACATCCTGTACTACTATAGTATTGCCCGGCTAGACACCATCAACTACCCGGCTGGGGGGCATGAGGGCGACCCAGTTATTCCACCCTCCGTAGTAAAGCCACTCTCGAATATCGCGCTCTCTGCGCCCACGAATGGGGCTACTATCTCCACTCCGGTATTCAAGTGGTCGAAAGTGAACCGTGCTACTCTGTATCAGATACTAGTGTATGACCGCTTTCCAACTCTCCAGTCGGACTTCGACCTCACAAACGGGGTACAGCCCATCTGGCCCGCCGACCCCAACAATCCGGGAGCAAGCCTTGTCAACGACGGTAGCACCTCCCAAACCTACCAAGGTCCCTCGCTCATTTCGGGGCATACCTACTACTGGACGGTACTGGCAAGCGATAGCGTAGGCTCTGCCTACTCAATTAGCCCTTTGTACAAGTTTACTGCGAATTAGTGAACAGAGTGAAATAAGCCTCTCCTGGAGATACTATCCAGAGAGGCTTATTTTTTCTGAGCGAGACTCCTTTGGGGAAGCGGTGCTCTAGTTTCGGTTTCATCTGGTAAAATAGAGGGAGTGGTTGCAGGGCAGGTTCTCTGTGCCATCCATCGTTAAAAGGTTAGAAGGTTAGGATATGTCCGTAGAGAGTGTAAAAGAGCATCAAGACCCCAAAGAGTGGGTAGAAAACAGAGAGAGCGGCTACCCCACCATCTCCTCCCCCGTCTTCACAACTCCACAAGGAACGTACTATTTACGTGCGCCGGGAGTCGCCTTGCTATCCAAGCCGGCAGTGAATGTTGCAGGGCTTACCGCATTTTTGGAGGGCTTCGATAGCAAACTTCAGTTCCCGCAGTATCTGGACGACACCGTGCCGCTTCCTTCAGGGACGCAACTATGTAAGGTCGCGGGACAACTGTGCTATGCGAGTTTTACCCCAAAGCGCACCAAAAACGAGAATGCACCTCGCTATTTCCAGAACATCAAAGATTCTGGGCATGGCTCCGTGCTAGAACACGCGAACTTCTCGTTCCTGTTCTACGGGATTTCGCGCTCGGTGACGCACGAACTGGTACGGCACAGGGCAGGGATGGCGTATAGCCAACTCAGCCAGAGGTACGTAAGCGGCTCGGTGCTGAGGTTTGTAGAGAGACCAGAGTACCAGCAAGACCCTGAACTACATGAGCGGTTTGAAAAGCGCATTGATACAGCGGCACAGGACTACGAGGCGATTGCAGAGGGGTTAGTAGCGCGGCAGAAACTCGGCTCCACCATTCTCTCCGCAGACGCACGTACCGACTTGCGGAAAAAAGTACAGCAGACCGCCCGTTCTGTTCTGCCGAATGAGACAGAAGCACCTATCGTAGTTACGGGGAATGTGCGTGCGCTAAGGCACTTTATCGAGATGAGGGCAAACCCACACGCCGAGACAGAGATTCGCGAACTCGCGTTTCGTACCTATCTCTGCCTCGTGGCTATCGAGCCGATTCTCTTTGAGGACTACCGTATTGTGCGCGTTTCGGATGGCACTTTCGCCATTGAAACCGACTTCCCGAAGGTATAGGTACGCATCTACTCCTTTAAGAGCCGCTGAATTGCATGGGAGAAGGTGCTGTAGTCCTGACTGTTCTCCCAGCGGTAGCGGATATTACCCTTTTTGTCTATGAGGTAGGTGATGGGAACCTCCGTCACCTCCCCGTAGGCGTGTTGTATCTCGCGGGTACAGACAGCTTGCCGATAGGTTAGTCCTATTTTTCCACTCCGCTCTTTTAGCCCCTTCTCTTCTCCGTCCTCGTTTAGTGCCAAGCCAAGCACATCAAAAGGTTGGTCTTTTAGGGTCTCGTGCAGTTTTTGCAGGTGAGGCAGTTCCGGTCTACAAGGTCCGCACCACGTCCCCCAAAAGTTAATAAGTACTACGCGCCCTCGGTTTTCGGCGAGATTAAACCGTTTACCATCTACGTCGTTTAGGGTGAAGTCTGGAGCGGGGTCGGAGCGGGTAGGGGCTTGGGCGGCTACGGTGCTATATGGCTCTTTTACCCACGTGGGTTCTGCGGTTTTCCACCAGTCTAGCCACTTTTTCAGGGTCTCCTCTTGCTTGTCAGGCGGGGCGTTATTGACTATCTCCCAAGCGTTATTCGTTAATTTTGCAAGGATGTGGGCGACTATCGGGCGAAGTTCTGATGGTGCGGTCGAGAACTCCCGCATAAGAGTAGGAACAATGCTCTTATCTTCTGGTAGGCAGGGCTTTGCGAAGAGAATCGCCAGTGCTTGTAGTGCCGTCCCCTTCACATTGGTATCCGAATCCTGTACCCCCGCCATATAGAGCCGCATACTATTTGGGTGTTCCAGTTTATGTGCCGACTCGATACCCCAAATACGAATAGGGGCAGAGTTATCCTGTAGTGCATTTTCGATAAGGTCATGGCTAGATTTCGGGAAGAGGTCTCCCAGTGCTTCTATCGCATTAAAGCGCAAGTTTGGAGAAGAATCTGATACATATTTACGAAGGAGTGCCTGTTGCTGGTCTTTGGGGGTGGTTTTGAGGAGCGTACCAAGAGCCACTTTGGAGTCGTCGTCATCGCCCCGCAGAGGGTCATGGGGAATGGGGGGCTTTGCAATACGGTAGGCTACTGCAAAGAGCAGAGCAAAAAGCAATGTTCCATAGAGCAGTAGGCGTTTAGCGGTAAGGCGGGTGTTCATTAGGTGCTACTTCTTTTGGGGAAAGAAAGGAGTTTGTTGTTTAAGTTGCCACTCTTTGCCTACACTTACCCAAAGATGAGTAAACTTTGCTGTCATGGTAGCGGTTCCTGCGTCTTTTCCTGTTCCTACGGTAACAGTTCCGGCTACGGTAACGTTGGCAGTTGCCTTCTTGCCTCCATCGGTAATCTGTAGGGACTGGATAGCATAACTCATCTCGATTTTGTTGAACTTTTTAAGCATAGCCTGTACTAATTTGGTGGCATCACTGCGCGTAACGGTTTTGGTTTTTCCTTTTATGTTCTGGATTTCAGTGTAGTCCGATGCCCATGCGGAAGTAATGGTCTTGACATTCCGGGACTGCCAGCCATGCGCCATAACACCATACTGCTTTTTGATAGGTGCGGCGGGGTCTGCTTTCTGAACAATGGCGACAGGGGATACCAAAGGTACAAGTATTATCGGCAAAATAGGACTCCTTAATTAAAAACTACGTAGCCGTGTAACGGCAATGAATACCGAGATACCCAGCAGAGCATAGAAGTAAGAGGACAACAATACAATGGAGAGGCTTCCCACAGAAGCCGTAGTAATGGAGAAACCGACGAGTATTCCTATTGCGGCACTCCCCCCTGCTATCGCCTCGAACTGCCAACCGCGCTTATGCCCGGTAGCACGTAAACAGGCTTCGGAGGTCGCTATGCCATGAAACAGACCGCCCCATATCGCCGCAAGCAGTCCGAACCGCTCCCCATTAGCAAGTATCCAACCTAAGAGGGTTGCCACCACAAGGCTTGCAATAAGACCCCGTAGGATTTCGTTGCCCCCAAACTGATAGAGGTGGTTGGTGTGTCCACGCAGACACGTCTTACAAATCTGTCCCGCCGGTACGAAGTTGGAGCAGTGGGCACAGATAGGCACGTTGCAACGCGAACACCGCATATTGGTTGGGGTGTTCCGTTTGCATTGACAACGGGTTGTGAACTCATCTTCCGGTGAACTCATGGGGACTGCCTAGGGCGATTTGTGGAAGGAGCGGTCTATGGTGTTGCCATCTGCGTCCTTCATCATATCGGTATGTCTGTCTATTAGCCCAATCAAAAGGTGAGCCAACCCGGCAGAGACTTCGGCGGCAGTGGTCTGCTTGTCATCAGGATTTAGGTATGGTGACGAAGCATAGAGCATTTTGTGGTTAGCAAGGTAGGAGACTGCCTTGTAAGCAGGGTGCGTAGCCGCTAAGGTGACTTTGGGCTTGGGGGGAATTTTAATGGATTTGCCTGTATCTTTGGAAGTAGGGTTGGCGCGTTGTATGCTGTTGGTAAAGAGGTCGGCACTCTGTACAAGGATTTTGGCGAGGGCATAGCGTGTTATGGGCTGAGTGCGCCACTCTTTTCCCTCTACAATGTTATCGGCAAGGGGGAGTAGAGCCTTACTTTTATGCGCTTTCCACTGGTTTGTGTCTAAAAGTTGGGCGGTTGCGGCGAGGGCATTAACTACTTCCGTCTTCGTCACTTTCGCCTCCCCATGAAACGCTTTGTCTGGTTGTAGTGCAAGTATCTTGTTTTGGAGGGCAACCTTTACCGATTCCGCCGCCCAGTGGTTGGCGCGTACATCGGAGGGTAGGCTTTGCGCTACACATACACGGGTACAAAGGGCTATGGCGAATGTGGTTAGTAGGGTACGAAAACGCATGAGAATCCTCTTTTGGGTGTTAGCGGTCACTGTCGCTAATAGCACGATACTCTTCCAATGCCCTGCCTGTCCCAATCGCGACACAGGAGAGCGGGTCTTCTGCTACATACACAGGGATACCAGTAGCGGCACTAAGTAGCCTGTCTAATCCACGCAGGAGTGCACCGCCGCCAGTGAGTACGATACCCCGCTCGATAATATCCGATGACAATTCGGGGGGAGTCTGTTCTAGGACGCGCTTCACTTTCTCCACAATGGCGAGTACTGGCTCTTGCAACGCTTCTCGAATCTCTACCGAAGAGATTTCGATGGTTTTGGGTAGCCCCGCCACTAGGTCTCGCCCTCTTACCGCAAGGGTGAGTTCCTGCTCTAAGGGGTAGGCAGAGCCTACTTTGAGTTTTATCTCCTCGGCGGTACGGTCTCCTATCATCAGGTTGTACACCGATTTGACGTGTCGAATGATAACCTCGTCCATACGGTTTCCCGCGATACGGATACTCTCGCTAGTAACGATACCAGAGAGCGAGATAACCGCGACATCCGAAGTACCTCCGCCAATATCGACGACCATGTTACCGCCGGGAGTAGAGATAGGTAGCCCTGCTCCAATCGCCGCCGCCATCGTCTCTTCAATGGTATGCGCCTCGCTTGCCCCCGCCTCTAGGGCGGCTTGTCGAACTGCACGACGCTCCACACTTGTCACCTGCGAGGGAACACAAATCAGCACTCTAGGTTTGAAGAACCGCTTTTTGCCAACCACCTTACTAAACAGATAGTCTAGCATTTTTAGGGTGGTGGTGTAGTCGGCGATAACGCCATCACTCATGGGGCGTATGGCGACGATATTTCCGGGGGTACGCCCTAGCATGAGGCGAGCCTCTTCTCCTACCGCAAGCACCTGTTTTGTCTTCTCCGATATGGCAACAACGGAGGGTTCACGAAGCACAATGCCCTTACCGCGAACATAGACAAGGATGTTCGCGGTTCCAAGGTCAACGCCGAGTTCCGGCACTAAACTGAGCAAGGTAGACTTCCTTCTTTTACGTTAAGACGGCGAATATCTGCGCCCAAACCGCGAAGATTCTCTACAAAATGTTCGTAACCTCTATCAATATGGTAGAGGTCGCTCACTTCGGTAGTGCCTTCTGCTACTAGCCCCGCAACGACGAGTGCCGCGCCACCGCGTAAATCGGGGGAGACGACGGGCGCACCAGAGAGGCGTTTTATACCGGTGATGATGGCGTTTCGCCCAGAGATGCGGATGTCTGCCCCCATTTTGGCGAGTTCCATGGTGTAGCGGAACCGATTTTCGTAGATGGTCTCTGTTACTACAGAGGTTCCATCCGCAACTGCCAGCATGGTAGCGAGAATGGGCTGCATATCGGTAGGAAAGCCGGGGTGCGGCATGGTTTTGAAGTCGATAGGCAGAATGCTGTTGGCACTTCTTCGCACCCGTACCCCGCCCTCTTCTGCGTCAATTTGAATACCTGCATCCAGCATTTTGGCAAAGAGGGGGCGGCAGTGTTCGTATACCGCGTTTTTCAGGAACACGTCCCCGCGTGTGATAGCGGCGGCGACGGCGTAGGTTCCGGCTTGCATACGGTCTGGCAGAATAGAGAACTCGGTGGGGTGAAGGGTTTTGACCCCTTCGATAACGATGGTAGGGGTTCCTGCGCCTTCGATTTTTGCCCCGCAAGCGTTTAAGAACTCAGCAAGATTCACAACCTCTGGTTCTGCCGCGCAGTTCTCAATGATGGTGGTTCCAAAGGCACAGGTGGCGGCAATCATCAGGTGTTGCGTGGTTCCTGCGCTGGGGAACTCTAGGTTGATAGTTGCGCCCAAGAAGCGGTCTACTTTTCCGTAGTAGACACCGTGCTCTAGGGTGAACTGTGCGCCGAGTTGCCTTAGTCCCTCAATATGAAAGTTGACAGGACGCGCCCCAATGTTGCACCCGCCCGGCATAGCAACCTCAGCGTGACCAAAGCGTGCCATAAGCGCACCGAGTATGTTGAAGGAGGCTCGCATCTGGCGCACCAAGTCGTGAGGGGTCTCAGAAGTGGTCAGTTGGCTGGCATCCAGTTCAAGGGTGGTCGCCGTAAGAAAACGATACTTAACCCCCATGTGTTGAAAGATATTTAGCAGGTTGTAGATGTCGGTGTTTACCGGCACGTTTCTTAACACGGTGATACCAGGGACAAGTATCGCTCCGACAAGTATCGCTAGCGCATCGTTCTTGCTTCCGCCGATTTCCACTTCGCCCGAAAGCGCGTTTCCACCACGAATATAGAGATTTTCCAAAGAGTTGAAACCCTTCCTAACTCCGGTTCAAAACATACTGTAATAGGGTTCTTTAGTGTATGCTGGTCTCCGAATCGTTGTTCGGAACATCTATCACCCATTCTCATTATAAGTATACAAGGTTATCTAGCGTTCGTCAAGCGGGCAGACACCCTGTTTTTAGTAGAGAAGAAGCAAACCAAATAAAAGAAGAGATACCTTGCTCTTTAGAAGCAAGGTATCACGGTAAAATAGGGAATGAGCGTCAATAGACTACAACAACTCTTTGATAGGTACACCATCGTAGTTGATTTTTATAGGACGCTCTTGCGGGGAGATGTACTCTTTTTCGGTATCTACCCCAAGTGCGGTATAGATAGTTGCCGCGACATCTTCTACCCGAATCGGGCGGTCTTTGGGGTACTCAGAACGCTCGTTGGTGCTACCAATAACCTGCCCAACTTTTACGCCTCCACCTCCCATCGTTACGCTGATAGCACCCGACCAGTGGTCGCGCCCTGCGGAGGGGTTTACTTTGGGGGTACGCCCGAATTCGCCCATCCAGACAACGAGGGTGGTGTCTAGCATACCGCGCTCTTTGAGGTCTTCTAGCAACGCAGAGTAGCCTTGGTCTACAGGGGGTAGCAGGTGTCCTTTGAGGGAGTTGAAGTTGTTTTCGTGAGTATCCCATCCCCCGAAGTTAATCGTTACGAAACGCACTCCTGCCTCTACCATACGCCGCGCAAGAAGACAGGACTGCCCGAAGTGGTGCCGCCCGTAGTGGTCGCGTACCTTGTCGGTCTCTTCCTTGAGGTTAAAGGCTTTTTTGGCATCGGGAGAGGTGACGAGGTTGAAAGCACGCTCGTAGAAGGTGTCCATATTCTGAACACTTTTGTTGGCGGTCTCTTTGTCTTTCTGCCACTGGTCTAACGAGTCGCGTAAGCCTTTGCGTCGGGTGAAGCGGGTGGTATCTAGTCCGTTGGGTAGGGAGACATCTCGAACGCTAAAGCCGCTTGAGTTGGGGTCGCCGTTAATCATGAAGGGGTTGTAAGTGGCTCCC
>OMJJ01000226.1 GCA_900299305.1 bacterium
GAAATGCTCCCGGTGCACGTAGCCAGCCGATATAGATACCCGCCAGCGTCTTATCTGCCTCCGCACCTAGCAACACATAGTCCGGAATAATGGCTTTATACTCAAAGTCGTAGGTACGAGTATCGGGTAGAGAAGAGAATACGGAGGGAACCAGCCACGTCTTGCCACCGCACCAGTCGCCCCAACGCCCCTCTTTGTCACGGCTCTCTACCTGAAGATTAAGAGGGTTCTCGTTAGCGAGTGCTTCCGGTGAGGCAACGAGCAGAAGCCCCTTCCCACCACTCTCTACAAAGGTCTGTGCGATACTGTCCCACTGTGTAAACAACCCTATAGCCCCTTCTATAGCCTCTGTAGTAACGGTAAAGCCTACCGACACCAGTGCATCAGCCACATCAGAGGAGTGTGGCACATAGAGCGTTTTACTCTGCCCTATCTGCCGTAACGCAGAAGGAACCATCACAAGGTTTTGCGTGGTATGTGCTATCATCTCACCATTGGGGGCAAGAAGCGAGAGATGAAGTGTACTTTTGGTAGGCGCACTAACTTGCGGAATAGGAATAGAAAGTGTGGTCAGCATCTGAGTCCCGTAAGAAATAGAGGCAGAATCTACATCACATCTTCCTTCTTGCGGGGCCTCACCTTCCAACTGCCACACCAATTCACCTATCTCCTTATAACGACCAGAGAACACAGAGAGCGACACCTCTATATTCGCTACCTCCCCCGAAAAGAGGGCAGTGTGGGCGATACGAGGTATCAGGATGTCTTGGGCAAGAACGTCCGGTATCGCGCTGTGGAAGGCTTTCGGGGCGCGGTCAAAATCGAGGAGACCGTTACACTCCCAGTTCAAATCGGTAAACTCAGTGATGACGTAGCCAGCAACCGAGGAGTAGAGGCGCATCTCCTCAATTTCGTACTTGAGGGAGAGGTACTCCTGCCACTGCGCTGCCGTAGCAAGGTCGGCATAGTTCTGAAAGATACGCCCTAGTTTCTGCTCCTCAAAGCGTTCTAGCACTCCGGTAGGAACCACTCCATCCCAACCCGTTGGGAACCAGTAGGGTTCGCCGCCCTCCGCCTCAAAGATAGGCTCCAGTGCTTGCAAGCCCCAGTTTCCAAACTCAGAGAGGATGAGCGGCTCCTTACCGCGTCGCTCTGCATCGTCGTAGGGCGACCATGTGGGGTATTCGCGCTGTGCAAACCTCTGCATAAACTCGGCGTACTTATCCGCGTGGTCGGGGATATTGAAATAGATATGATAGTCGTCTAGGTCGGTAACAACATGGAAGTTGGGTACACAAGGCGAGTTATCCACGATGAGCCACGGGGAGGCAATAGATTTCGCCCAGTAGTAGGAGTCACGTAGCCAGTCGCGTTCATCGGGGTTGTTGAGGTCGATACCCCAAGACTCGTTGATGATAGAAGCAAAACAGAGTGAGGGATGATTCGCGTCGCGGTTCCACATATCCAAAAAGGTCTGCCGAGAGCGTTTTTGGAAGGCGTGAGTTAGTTTTTTGCCATTGGGAATCTCGTACCAAACCAGTAAGCCCAGTTCGTCGCAAAGTTCCAGATAGGCAGGGTCGGGTACTTTAATATGGCAACGCATCAGGTTGATACCCAACTGCTTCGCCTTAATAAACTGGTCTCGTAGGTACTCACGACTGGGTGGTGTGTAGAGAGTACGCGGATAGAAGTCTTGGTCGAGTACCCCCACTAAAAAGATAGGCTGATGGTTCAGCCACACCCAGCCGTCACGAGTCTCTATTTTCCGTATCCCAAAGCGAGTGGTGAGAGTGTCGATTGGGGTATGTGCGTGAAGTAGGGTCAGTGTGGCGGTATAGAGGTTGGGGGTATCCACACTCCAGAGAAGCGGGTCGGGGAGAGCGAACTCGGTATGAAAACGGACTTCCCCCTCCTCGTTGGGCGTAGGCAGAAACGGAATAGTGCGATTAATAACAGGTTCGGACGAGTTGGGGGCATACACCGTATAGCGCAGTTCCCAGTCTTCGGTATGCTCTTCACTAATACCCTCCAGTTTCACGCGCAAAGAGACGGTCTCGGTGTCTATGTCGCCTAGTAGGGTAGCCTGCTCTATATAGGTGTGGGCGTGTGCTACCAACGACACACTCTGCCATAGCCCACCCACGCTAGAGTACCAACTCTGCTTACCATGCGGGATTTCTGCGAAGGGAAGGACTTCACCATTAGGGAGGGTAGCATCCTCTTTATTGGTGCTATCGGTAACGGAGACGGTTAGAGTGTGTTCGTAGGTATCGCCGTATCCCGTGAGAAACGCGCTAATATCGAAGGAGAAAGGGGTGTAGCCCCCCTCATGGGTTCCCACCAACTGCCCATTCACAGAGACCTCAGTATAGTACTCTGAAGCCCCAAAATGGAGCCGAACACGCCGCTCTTTCCAGTCCGAAGGCACAATAAAGATGCGTTCATAGATACCTGTACCCGCCTTTTCCCGTATCTCTGGATAGGTACACTCCCACGGTAGGGGAACCGTGATTTGTCCCATCTCTTGACCGTTAAACTGAAAATCCCACTCCCCATCCAAAGACAGTGTAGCGCGTTGTTCCGACATAGTTACCTCATAAAAAAGTTTTCGCATCGCGTTTCGCTATGCAAGTACACGTAGTTTCGGGATATATTCCAGAAATTCCTGTCTACAGGGAGATAGGCGCAGAGAAAAGTAAGGCAGTTTTGCCCTACAGAGGCAACCGCTAAGTGCGCGGAGGTGCAAAGCCTCCTTTACAAATTATGGGATACATAGTATACTCAAACCCACACAATCACTATCCTCAAAGGACGAATGGAACGCTCTTATGGCGATATTGGGCTTTGAAATAGAGGAAATCGCTCGACTATTGACACTGGTAGATACCAATGACCTAGAAGAGATGATACTGGAAGAGGACGAAAGGTATCTGCGAATACGCGGAGCCAGTTATACTTCCAAGAAAAAAGCGGTCTCCGTTTCTGCGGTTCCCGTGCCGCCCTCCCCCATTGCACCCCCGCGTCTTCCCACCAAAAAGCTGACGGTTGCACTGCCCCCACCCGCTGTTGAAGAGCAGGGAGTGCCTCTGCGTTCGCCGATGGTAGGAACCTTCTACCGTTCCAATCAGCCGGGTGCACCCCCTCTGGTAGAGGTAGGGCAACACGTTACGTTAGGGCAAACCCTAGGGCTGATAGAGGCGATGAAAGTCTTCTCGGAACTACCCTCCGAAGTTGCAGGGACGATTGTGTCGTTCCCCGCCAAAGATGGCAAAATGGTACAGTCTGGGGATGTCATTGTCGTTGTTAAGCCCGACTAGCGAAAGGTCTTTTATTGGTATGCCAGAGTGGAAGAAAAAGCAGATTGATATTGGGATATTAGGTTTGGGAGTAGTGGGTTCGGGAACCGTAGATTTGCTTCAACGTCAGAAAGCAGAGATAGAGCGCAAGATAGGGGTTCCCATAAATATCAAGCGGATAGCAGTGCGTAATCTCGAAAAGCCTCGTGCGGTAACGGTAGACCGTACCCTCCTAACCAACAACGCTTATGATGTTCTAAACGACCCCGACATCGACATTCTTTGTGAACTTATCGGTGGGGTGGAGCCAGCAAAAGAGTACGTGATGTACGCCCTTAATAGAGGGATGCAGGTTGTCACCGCCAACAAAGAGATGATTGCGAAAGAGGGTGACGACCTGATGACCCTCGCCCGTGAAAAAAGCCTCGACTTTCAAATCGAAGGAAGTGTCGCGGGGGGTATTCCCATTATCCAACCCATGAAGAACGCCCTTGCAGGCAATCGCGTGGACGAGGTTATGGGGATTATCAACGGAACCACCAACTATATCCTAACCCGTATGACCCAAGAACACGCCGACTTTAACGACGTTCTGCGGGAAGCACAGGCACACGGCTACGCGGAAGAAGACCCCACCAACGATATCGAAGGCTACGACGCACAGTACAAAATCGCTATTCTCTCCTCTATCGCGTTTACGAGCCGTATCAGCGTGAGCGATGTTCATGTAGAGGGTATTACCCACCTCTCTAAAGCCGATATTACCAACGCAGAGGAGTTGGGGTACATCATCAAACTGGTAGGTATTGGGCGGCGTATGGAAGATGAAAAACTGCAAGTGCGTGTTCATCCCACTCTGCTTCCAAAGGCGCACCCACTTGCCTCCACTAACGATGTCTATAATGCCATTTTGGTTAAGGGCGATTCGGTGGGTGATGTCATGTTCTACGGGCGCGGTGCGGGTAGTGGTCCCACCGGAAGCGCGGTTGTGGGTGATATTATGGACGTGTGCCGTAACCTTGTTTATGGCTCTACTGGGCGCGTTCACTGTACCTGCTACGACGAGAAAACGGTGGTAGCGATGGATGAGGTAGAGTCGAGGCACTACCTCAGAATGACGGTGCAGGATAAGCCCGGAGTGCTTGCCCAAATCGCCCAAGTACTAGGCAACTGTAGTATCTCCATTGAGGTGGTTGTGCAGAAAGCGGCACACCACGGTCATGCGGAGATTGTCTGGATAACCCATAAGGCTCCCGATGCGAAAGTACGGGAAGCAAAAGAGACCATTGTTCACCTTCCCGAAGTGCTGTCGTTCGATAGTTGGCTTCGTGTGGAAGAACACTATAGGGAGTAGAAATCTCGTGCTGAAAACCCTGTTTTTAAGCCCCCCTTCTTTCGATGGCTTCGATGGCGGCGCGGGCGCACGCTATCAAGCAAAACGCGAAATCACCTCGTTCTGGTATCCTACGTGGCTGGCACAGCCCGCGGCTCTCGTGCCGGGTAGCAAACTGATAGATGCTCCCCCGCACGATATGAACGTAGAGCAGGTACTCGCGATTGCCAAAGGCTATGAACTCGTTGTACTGCACACCAGTACTCCCTCACTTGCCAACGATGTGGAGTGCGCGAGGCAACTGAAAGCGCAAAACCCCAACATCAAGGTAGGGCTTATTGGGGCGCACGTTGCGGTTCTTGCCGACAAAACCCTACGCGATAACCCCATTATCGACTTCGCTTGCCGTCACGAGTTCGACTACACCTGTAAAGAACTCGCAGAAGACCGTCCTTGGTCAGAGATAACTGGGCTTTCGTACCGCGATAAC
>OMJJ01000227.1 GCA_900299305.1 bacterium
ATAAGGGAAGTCGGGGTCTCGGAATATCTTGTATTGGAGGACGTTGCCGTTTCCAAAGAAGTTATCGTTCCAAGTGAGGCGCACGAGAGGCAAGTCACCTTGAGAGGTGGGCTCTGCGGTGAGGTTGGTAACGGTAGAGTTGGGACCGTGAGAGGTTGCCGCGATAAGAACACCTAGCCCAAGCGTGGAGAGCATGGTTCCCACTTTGGACATATTGATAGGTCGGTTCTGTTCACTAACATTGTGTACCCCCACCGCAGTGAGTACCATAGCAGGCGTATAGACCATGTGTCCTACGTCTTCGGGGCGAATACCGCCTACCTCTTTGATAACAGTGGCTTCGGCATCGGTAGCATACGCGACGTTGATGCGGATGCGCCCTTGCGTGATTTTGACATTGTTACCGAGGTCACGAGAGACAACGAGTTCCATGCCTTCTTTGATACCATCGCGAAGCCCACGGTTTAGGACGATATTGTCGCCTACACGCTGTAGCACCGTCCCGTTGATATTTTGGCGCTGAGACATCTGGCGCACGACATCAAGGGCGGCATCGCTAAGGGCTTTGGTGGTGAGTTCTTCAAACCCTGCGTTCTGCCCTAGTCCGGCTTTGGCGGTCAGTCTTATCTCACCACCATTGATGTTTTCCAGGGAAGCGGGGTCGAGTACCGTGACCTGTAGCGCAAGGTCTACAGGGCGACCTTTTTTGAACTCAGAGGCGACCACTTTGCCTTCTACGATAGCGTCGGCTTGAAGCTCTTTGGCAAGTCGTAAAAGGTCGGAGCGACTAAAGTTCGCGGGTTGTCCGGGGGTGCTGGGTGTTTTTATCCCGATACGCCTCGCCTCTTGCATGACTTCGGGAGTAGTGAAGACATAGAAGCGCGAAGACCCGGTGTTCGCGAGTTCGTTGTAGACGGCGGCTGTTGCCGTCACGCCAAGATTTTCGCCGCCATTGCGGCCTACATTGACGAAATCGGCTACGATGACGCGCATTACTTGGTTTGCCTGTGCGTTGGCACGGCTGCCCATAAGTAGGGGCATCATCACAGCGAACGCCAGTAGCCAAGCGTAAGCGCGAGTAACAGGATTCAAGCGTTTGGCTTTCACTCTGTTTCTATCCTCCTTCAAGGTTCCCGCGCCGGGAGAGGCGAGGGTTTCACAGACAGAATCAATCCGAAAGATGAGTAACGGGACGTTTAGGTGATGCGCCTTTTGCAAGGTAGATACCTCTACGGCTTATCCCTCTCCGCAAACACCCCATTGTTCACAAAACGGAACGGTCTTAGAGATTATATGCGACACAAAAGACATTTTCTCCTCTTTTCGGGAAGAAAATTCTTCTAAATCGCCTATTTTTTCTCAGTTTCGCCCCGTTTCGCAAGAAAAGGGTACGAAAAACATCACGAAACACACCTGCAAAGAGTGCAGAGCGCTTCTATGGGGGTAGTGTTCGTATTTTGAAATGGGGGGATTCTCACCTTCTATTAGGTAGAGACGGTGTTAATCTCCCATTAGTTCGTGCCTTCGGGGGGTTGATAGGCATTTCTTTGTATGAGATTGACATTCCCTCACATTAAATCGGATTATATCACAACAGTTCAGAGAACGCAAGCGATTTTTGGGTATCGGCTTAAATCTCAAAACTTTTTTGGGCAAGTAGTCCTTGCAGGGTATACCAAAGCCGTTGTGTGGCTTGCACCAGTGCCGGATAGTCGCTGTTGTTCTCTATCACTATATCGGCTCTTGCTGTCTTCTCCTGAAGGGGTAGTTGTGCTTGTAGGCGTTGTTTTGCTTGTTCGGGGGTTAGTTTGTTGCGCTCTTGTAGCCTTGAGAGACATTTTGCTTCGTTGGAGGTGACAACTACTACTCTATCGAACCAGTGTTCGAGGTGGTCTTCGTAGAGCAGGGGCATCTCGGTGACTACAATGGACTGTGGAGTGAGTTCGTAGTGTACCGATTCGATTTGTGCGGATAGGAGGCGCAGTATAGGCGGGTGGGTAATTTGGTTGAGGGTCTGCCGCGCTTCTGGGTCAGAGAAGACGATGCTTGCGAGTTGACTACGGTTTAGGGTTCCGTCGGGGTGAAGTACGTTCTCTCCAAACGCTTGGCGTATCTGGGTGAGTACGCTTCCGTTTGGGGCAAGGATAGCGCGTGCCGCCTCGTCTGCGCTAAAGGTGATGGCTCCATGCTCTTGTAGAAGGCGCATCACACTGCTTTTTCCGGAGGCGATACCTCCTGTTAGTCCAACGCTTAACATGGCTTATAAAGGAGAAGAGAGGGCAGAACTACCTGCCCTCTCTTGCTATTTGGAATAGCGCGTAACGTTTGGTTATGCTTCTTCGGTGTCGCTGGCGACGAGGCTTACCTCTACGTCTACCTCTACGTCTTCGACATCCTCTTCTTGGCGGCGGCGTTCGCGGCGTTCGCTTTTGCGCTTATTGGCGGCGGCGAGTGCCTCGCCTAGTGTGAAGCGGGGTTCGTCTTCTTGTATGTAGCGGGTGTAGGGTTCGCCTTGCTCGCGGTCACGGTCTCGGTCTTTGCGCCGCTTGGGGTTACTGCCGGTGCCACTGGTTGCCGCCTCTTTGGGAGGTGCAGACTGGGCAGGGGCGGCTTCTTGCACGGTGGGTGCAACCTCTTCTACGGGCTGTAGCGCACGCATGGAGAGCTTCATTTTGCGCTCATCGGGGCGCATATCAAGAATTTTGACCTCTACATCGTCTCCTGCGTTGGGGACAATGGCGGCGCGTGTGGCTCTGTTGCGGGGCAGTTCGGAGTGCGGGACAATACCCTCTACTCCCCCAATGAGTACGAACGCACCGTAGTTGCCTACTCGTGTGACCTTGCCGGTCACGACATCGCCGTTTGCATAGAGGCTAGGCACTTCCGACCAGGGGTCAGGAAGGATTTGGCGCAAGCCGAGCGAGACACGGTCTTTTTCGGTGTCTATACCTAGCACCATTACGTCTATCTCTTGCCCTTCACGCAGTACCTCTTTGGGGTCGTTGATGCGTGTCCAAGACATTTCAGTAATGTGTAGTAGCCCATCCACTCCACCAAGGTCGATAAACGCTCCATAGGGAACGAGTCGGCGGACGGTTCCTCGCCGTATCTGTTCGGGAACGAGGCTGGCTTTGGTGGCGGCGGTTTTGGCTTCGCGCTCCTCTTGTATAGCAAGGCGGTGCGAGAGTACGACTTTGCGGCGGTCTTTATCTACCTCTATTACTTTGAGGGGGATCGTAGTGCCTACGTACTTCTCCAAGTTGTTTTTGAGGTTGCCGTTGCCTACATGAGAGGCGGGTACAAAGCCGCGAATACCGAGGTCTACGGTTAAGCCGCCTTTTACACGTGCCTGTACGAAGGCGAAGATAACCTCACCGGCCTCGCGTGCTTGGTCTACTTTAATCCACGCTTGCTCGAAGTCGGCGCGTTTTTTGGAGAGTTCGGGATGACCATCGCCGTTGTCAGTTCGCATTACGTAGACGCGAATCTGGTCGCCTACGTGAATGGTCTCTTCGACATTGATACCGGGTTCGCGGGAAATTTCGTCGGGTCGGATAATTCCTTCGGACTTCGCGCCCACGTCTACGAGTAGCCCTTCGCGGTCAACGCGCATTACCGTACCTGTTATTACCTCTCCTACAACGAGTTGTTGGAAAGATTTCTCGTATCGCCTACCCCTATCAAGGTCTTGCATCGCCCGCTCAAACTCATCCATTGCCTCTTCTTCAGGGGCTACAGGCGTTGCTGTACTTTGGGGTGCAGCGGGTTGAGTCGAGGTCGGTTCTTCTGGTGCTGTACCAGCGTCGACCAGGGAAGCTGTTTCGGTAGCCTCTACCTCAAGCGTTCCCGGGACTATCTCGTCGGACATTTAGAATTGACTCCTCTCAGTCGTAACGTATTTTTCTCTCGGATAGAGAGGTCGTTTGCGACTGATTCCTTCTTTGTGTAAGGTCTGTTGTTTACAGATACTGTTGCCCCACAGCAAAACCGTTTTATGGGGCTAGTCTAAGAATTCGTAACTCCTGCAAAAAACTCCTTCTTTTTGGAGAAAGTTTTTTTGTAACGGAGACAAACCTCACGCTATTATAGCATGAATCTTCTGTTATACTGGCAAATTCTGTTGTTTTGGTAACGATTTCCTCAAGAAAAACCGTTTTTAGTGGCTCAGTTTCGCAGAATAGCGGGGCAATTTTAGAATGTAGCGGCGAATCATCACGCGCAGTATGGCAGTAACAGGGGGCGCGAAGAACATCCCTAGGAGCGTTCCGATGGTACTCCCTAGTAGAATCGTTCCTACTTCTCCTCCTACCAGAAGCACGGTAATGATAACGATAGGGTGTAGTTCCATACGCTCTCCGATAATCCAGGGCATAATAACCTTGCTTTCGGCGAAGTGCATAAAGGTAAAGAAAGCGAGTACCCAAAGGGCTTTTACCATCCCATAGACAGGGTCGTCTACATAGGTTATTAAGATAATGGGTATCCCCCCAATGATGGGTCCTACAATGGGTATGGCGCGAGTAATGCCTGCTAATACCGCAAGAACAAAGGCGTACTGTACCCCTATCACTGCCAACCCTGCCCCAACTATCACCCCTGCCAGTGAACAGAGGATAAACTGCCCCAAAACATAGGAGCGCATGATTTGGTTGAACTCGTAGAGCATTCGCCCTATCTCACGGAAGTAGCGTTTGGGAGCAAGCGCAATAAATTCGCGTTTGAGTTTGTAGCCATCTAGGATAAAGTAGAAGGCGAGTACAGGTAAGAGTACGATTTCGACCACATATTTCAAGCCTCCTGCCCCGTGCATGGCGGCATCTTTGATTTTGGTCTGGAACTCGGGGTCTTGAATCGTGTCTTCTATCTTTTCGCGGACATTGGCGGGTACACGCTTTTCGTACATTTTGCGATACTCGTCGCGGCGGTTTACTATCTGCTCTATCTGGGTGGTGAAGGGGGTGACGACTGCTTTTCCTACATAGTAGGTTGTGATACACCCTATTACCAAGACGTAGAGGGTCGCGAGCATCTTGAGGACGTGGCGATTGACTTTGGGGTTTGGGTTTTGGAAGAGGTTGCGCTTTTGGAAAAAGGCTACGTTCTTGAGTCCACTAAACAGGCTTGTAATCAACCGTGCAAGGGCGTGGTGTGCATTTTGAAACCATACGCGACGCATGAGTAAGCCACTAACAATAGGCTCAAAGGTGTAGGCGAGTATGCCCCCAAAGAGGATGGTATTGATTACGGCGCGTAGATGGATAAACGCATAGATAGTAATCACTACGGCGACTATTCGGAGAAGTAGCCGCCAAACTCCCTCTACAATCTCATTAGACTGACTCGTCATCACAAAAAACCTCTCCTACGTTACGTTTAGTACTCTTTGGTACGCAAAGGGTTCACCTTTGGTTTTACTCGGAGGCAAATTTTTCAAAAAAGAGACGCAAAGAGAGGCGAGTCGGGAACCGTCTCGCCTCTCTAAAGGGGTGTTGCCTACATTCTGCGCTTACGCACGGGTTGGCGGCGTGGGGCGCGTTTGGGAGCGTCGTCGCCTTCATCGTCATCGTCGGTAGCGGTGGGCGTACTGCTTGCGGCTACGGGGCTGATGGAGGGGCTACTTACGAGAGGTCTGTCGCCGGGCAGAACGGCTTCGGCACGGGAGACGAGTCTACTTTGAGCAACGGCTACATTTCCGCTCATGTCGTTCTTCTTCCAGAGTACGAGTAGCACACTGGCATTGAAGATGGAGGAGTAGGTTCCGCTAAGAATACCTATCAGAAGGGCACCCGTGAACTGGTGGATGGAGGAGCCGCCAAAGAAGAACAGTGCCGCTAGGGTGATAATTACCGTTAGGGAGGTGTTGATAGACCGCGCAAGGGTTTGGGAGATACTGCGGTCTGTTAAGTCCATAAAACTCTCGCCGCGTATACGGTGCTGTAGGTTTTCGCGGATTCTGTCGAAGACGACGATGGTGTCGTGGACGGAGAAGCCGATAACGGTAAGCATGGCGGTAACGAAGAGGCTGTCTATCTGCCAGTCGAACAGTTTTCCGAGTATGGCAAACGCACCCCAAACCACCGCAACGTCGTGTAGCAGAGCGGCAAGCGCACAGGCTCCGTACTTCAAGCCCTCTTTGTACCCGCCTATAGAGAAGCGGAAGGCGAGATAGAAGAGAATGAGCAACGAGGCGAAGAGTACAGCTTTAATGGCGTTCCCAACAAGTTCGGCACTGATAACACCGCTTACGTTGGCATAACTCTCTTTCTGCCCATTTGCTAGGGTGCCTAACTTTTGGGTAAGGCTAGTGACAATCGTACCGCGCTCTTGGTCGGTAAGCTTGACGGTGGTGATATAGACGCGGCAGACATCGTTAGACTCGTTAGAGACAACGACACGGCTGTCTTTGTATTTGTCACCGAGTGCTATAAGGGCAGACTGTACATCGGGGGCGGTATGCTTTTGAGAGAAGGGAATGACGAGTTCCGTTCCTCCCTGAAAGTCGATGCTCTTCTTGATACCACCGGCTCCCCAGAACAGCAAACCGGGAATGATGATAGCGAAGGAGATTCCCAAGAACAGGCGCGCCTTCTGCATGAAGTGATATTCGGTGTGGGTAGCCCCCTCTTTAATACCGTAGAACTCTGGCTTCTGGGCGAAACCCATACTTACCAGTGCGTAGAGGAAGGTTCGTGTTACCGTGATAGCGGTGAACATACTGATTAGAACACCAAGCCCTAACGTCATAGCAAATCCACGAATGGGACCAGTACCGAAGTTGAAGAGTACGAGACAGGTCATTACGGTACAGACGTTCGAGTCGAAGATAGCGGTGAAGGCACGCTTAAAGCCGGTCTCGATGGCGTTGCGGAGGGTCTTACCAGAGAGTAACTCCTCTTTGAGGCGTTCAAAGATAAGAATGTTCGCATCGACAGCCATACCGATAGAGAGAATAAATCCTGCAATACCAGGTAGGGTGAGGGTAACGGGGTCGATACCGAACCACGCAAGCCCTCCTTTGAAGATGGCGAGCGAGAACAGGGTGTAGAGCAGGAGGGCGGCGTTTGCCAAGATGCCGGGCAGTTTGTACTTCCAGAGCATGAAGACTAGAACGAGAATAAGCCCGATAACGCCGGCTTTGGTGGTGAGGGCGACGGATTCGCGTCCGAGTGTGGCTTCGATGTCGCGTACCTCTTCAAGGGAGAGGGGTACGGGTAGCGCACCTGCATTAAGCTGTTCGGAGAGGGCTTTGGCACTCTCTACGGTAAATGCGCCTTCGATGATTCCTCTTCCTGCAATGGGTCCGTTTATGTTGGGCGCGGTGAGGAGGCGTTTATCGAGGAAGATAGCGAGGTGCTTGCCGATGTTGGCGCGGGTGGTCTGTTCAAAGATACGTGCGCCTTCTTGGTTGAACTCGAATTCGATGATGGGCTTGCCACTGCTGGGGCTAGGTACGGCACGGCTTCGGGGCAGGAGGTCTTTACCTGTAACAATGGGGTCGCGGCTAAAGATGGCGGCATCGAGTTGTGCAGGAGTGAGGGGTTGCCCTGTGCTAGAACTGACGAGTACCTCTATGTCCTCTTTGGTTTTGGGGTCGGTTTGGCGGGAGATAGACCACTCTTTGCTCTCTAGTTGGGGCAAGAGATAGAACTGTAGGCTTGCGGTGGACTGGAGCTGGTTGAGTGCCTCGTCCTTGTTTTTAAGACCGGGTAGCTCTACGATAACTTGGTCATCGGGCTTGGTGATGATAACGGGTTCGGCAACACCAGTAGAGTTGACGCGGTTTTCGAGGATACGGCGTACTGCTTCGAGGTTGTCTGCCGACCATCTACCTCCTTTGTAGTCCTCCTTTTTGGCGCGTAGCACCACACGCATACCGCCTTGTATATCCAAACCGAAGCGGGCGTGTGTGTCGCCGATAAGGGGCAACTTATCTTTGAAGGTGATGAGGGCAGAGACGATGCTGAGAACGAGAATAAATGCCAGCATCATGCGATTCTTTTGAGGTGACAAAACGGATCCTCCCCGAGCAGACTATAACATATCTCTATGGATTGCTTCTTTGCTCACAGACAGTAAACGGCGCGAGGCGAAAAACCCTCGCGCAGATGGTTGGATTATTATAGTATTATTGAACCAACTTGTCAAGAAAAGAATGGGGAATCCCGTGCGGATATAGTGTGTAATAGGGCAGTGTTTACATACTGCCCTATTACAAAGCAGAAACTAGGGAGTGTTGGAGAGGTGCAGGGGAACCTTTTTCGTGTTCTGTTCTGCCCCTGCTTCGCTTACCGAGAGGGTTATCTCTTCGCTGGTGGGTGCTTTGGGCAGGTTAATGCGAAGGGTGGTGCTATCAGAAGAGGTGACAACTGCGCTTTGTAGTACAGTGTTTCCTTGCATGACCTGCACGTTCGCGGTTCCGGCTTGCCCATTGGTTTGGGGTTTTGCTTTCAGTTCCACTACCAGCGTTCCACCGTTTTGCCCCTCTGCTTCCCACTTCGCGGTTTGGGTCTCTAGCGGTGTGTTGGAGGTCGACGGATGCACGAGGCTGATTATCCAACCTACCGGACCTAAAGAAGCACGTTGGGTCTGCACGACCTCTGCTCCTGCGAGTAGCAGAATGAGGGCGGCAAACCCCGCCGCAAACGCACGGGGGCGCAACAGAGCCGACCAGTCCCAGAAAAGCCGCTTACGGGCAGATGCCTCTTCGGCTTTTGCCTGCTCTAGTGCGATACGGCTCATAATGTTTTCGTGGAAGAAAGCGGGAGGTTCTGCTAAGGGCAGCTCTTCTAGCCCCGCCCATAGTGAGCGGAACTGCTCTACCTCCGTTTGGCAGGACGCGCAGTCGGCGAGATGATTCTCGAAACTGACGGTCATTGCCCTATCTAATTTCCCCTCAACATAATCCGAATAGAGTTCTTGTGCATCTTGACAGTGCATATTTTTATCCTATTTTGAGTTCTCCTCCTCTATGTAGAGAAGAGGTACAGCGATTGCGAATGGTTATCATTAACGCCGATTGAGCATCAATACGGTTTTGATATAGTGGCTGCTCTCTTGGCTCTCTTCTATTGGACGACCCGCGTATTAGAAAAGTTCCCCTTTGGACTGTAGTTTTTCGCGTAAAACAAGCCGCGCCCTATTTAGCCTCGATTTTACGGTTCCTATGGGCAGGTCGAGTGCTTCTGCTATCTCGTCGTAGGAAAGCCCTTCGGTATGGTACAGCACAATCATCACCCGTTGGTAGTCGGGTAACGAGGCGACGGCTTTGTGTAGTGCCGCATTGCGCTCGTTGGTCTCTGCGATGGTACTGGGGGCGGGTGAGGGGTCTTCTATCTGCCGCTTTACCACGCTGTCTTCTAGCTCGATGTACTCTTCTAGGGAGAGGTGCTGGCGGTTCTTCATCCGCTTGCGTCTATCGAGATAGACGTTGGTAACAATGCGAAAGAGCCACGTTGCGAAGTTGGAGTCGCCTCGAAAGTGCTTTATGGCTTGAAACACGCGCACAAAGGCATCTAAACTCACGTCGCTGGCTTCGTCGTAACTTCCAGAGAGGCGGTAAGCGAGATTATAGACTCGCTTTTCATAGTTCCGAATGAGCTGGTCGAATGCAGCATTTTCGCCTTTTTTGCACCGCTCAATAAGTAGTTTTTCCTGAATATCTGGCATAGAAGTAGATTTAATCTCTTTGAAAGTTATTTGCTAAGGCACTCGCGCACCACACGCGCCTCTTCGTCGGAGAGAGGCTGAGAGGGTTGTCCATGCTCTACGTATTTGGCATACACGCGCATATCCATACGGTTGTAGACCCCCGAAAGCACGATACCGCTCTGCTGGTTGTCTAGGAGTACAAGGCTAAAACTTTGGCTTCCGCCTACATTATCGAACGCATCGTAACGGATAAGGTGAGACTTCTGTACACAGGAGGGTATCTGTGCTTGGAGTACCCCAACGGCTTGCTCGATAGCATGAATACGGTGCGTGTTTTGCGCTACGGTCTGTAGGTGTTGGGTCAGCACCTGCTCCAGATTGCCCTCTGTTCCCATCGTGAGAGCGTGTATGCGCCGATTGAGGTGGCTTACTTTGGAGAGCAGAGTGAGGCAAAGTAGAAACAAAACGGCGCAAACCACCGTAATCAAGAGGAGACCCGTTGAGGTGTTGTGTCCTTGTGCCAGTATTTTGGTAAGGGAATCCAATGGTAACGCGCCTCTTATCTCTATAGGGTTAGGTTCGGGAAGCAGAGGGTTTAGGTATACTAAACAGAAAAGCCGTCTCCCCATGAACTCCAAAACGGAAGGTGAATCTTTATGTCGAATGGCACACGCCGTCAAACGCTCTTTGTTCTTGTTTTTATCGTTGTGGTAATCCTCTTTGTAGTAACCTTTCGCATGGGGGTAGTTCGAGGAGACTCCATGCTTCCTACCTACGTTAATGGGCAGGTGGTGCTTATGCGCCGCTGGGGGAAGCCCCTCAAGCGCGGCGATGTGGTGGTGGTCAAAAAAGACAACGATATGATTATTAAGCGGGTGTATCGGCTTCCAGGGGAAGAAGTGACCGACCCCATTGTACTGAATATGACCTACCAGTACAACCTTCAGGACTACTACGAGCAACCCTTTGCCGACAAAGAGACGGGCAGGCGGCACAGGCTGTTTGTACCGGAGGGCTACCTGGTTATTTTGGGCGACAACCCGCGGGTTTCGGAGGATAGCCGCCTTTTTGGTCCGGTGCCTCAGAGCGATGTACTGGGCATTGTCGTCAATGCGCCTACCGCCCCCAATGGTCCCACCGTAACAGACACACCTCCCGATAACCGTTTTCGTAGGTAGTGTGTATTGTAGCACTTTCTTGAATCGAGAGTAAACCCCAATGCCCGAATCCTCTACCTCTTTAGATACGCTTCCCTCCTTCCCTACCAAAATGTGGGGTAACATGGAAGCCCGCTTTTTCGCGTATGGCACTCCCCTCCCCTCCGATGTTCCCATAACGGCGGGGTTGGTTTTTGCGATGCGGGAGGGCTGTTTTCTGTTGGCGGATATTGAGGGGCGTGGTTGGTGTACTTTGGGGGGGCATCTTGAGCAGGGTGAGAGTGTAGAGGAGGCAGTTCGGCGGGAGGCATTTGAGGAGGGCGGTGCAACTCTTGATACCCTGCACCCGCTTGGAGCCTATCTTTTTTACTGGATAGAGACAGGGCGGCATACCCTTGTATCGGTCTTTTGGGCAGAAGTGCTTACCACTGCCTCCCTGCCTACGGGTACGGAGTCGCGGGGGACGGCTTGGGTATCTCGTGCCGAGTTGCCTATGCGCTACTTCTATTGGGACGAACTGATGGAGGCGGTTTTTGACTACGCGGTACATTGCAGTAGTTCACGAAACCTCACTTCTGACTACTCGTAGAAGAGAGTAGAGGGAGGCAACCACATGAAAAACCAAGACATCGTAGAACTAGACGATAAAACACTGAGTAAACTGACCAGTAAAAAAGCCGAAGAGCGTATTGCTGCAGAACTGCAAATCGCGCAGATGGGAGATAAAGCGGTAGATGCGCTTTTGGTAGCACTACAGCGCGGGGCAAAATGTTATCACAAGTCGCGCCGTGTTGTAGTAGGTATCTGGTCGGCACTGGGCGCGATTTTTGCGGTCTACATCGTCGTTGGTTTGTATAAGGGCTGGGCGCATGGAAACTGGAAAATGCTGGATAACTGGTCTGGTTTCGCAGGGTTTTTGGGAGCGGGTGGAATGGCAGGCACGATAACCCAATCTCATAAAAACGCTATCACCAAAATTTTAGAGTATGACGACATTCGGATAACAGGACCGCTTCTGGAGGAGAGAGAGCGTAGCGATAGTAAAATGCGGTCTTTATTGGAACAGGCTCTTATCCGCCTCCTACCCCGCATGACGGCTTCTCATGCCTCCCTGCTGAATAGGGAGCAACTCGCCTGTATGAACCGCGCCCTGAAGAGTAAGAACTCGGAGTTTGTGGTGGCAGTACTCAAAGCATTGGAGCAGGTGGGAGACGATACCCACCTCGAAGCGGTGGAGGGACTTGCCAATATGTCGCCCAAAAACCCGTTTCAGAGTACGATACGTGAGAGTGCTATCGCTTGCCTACCCTACCTAAGACAACGGGCAGAGAATGCAGTTATGGCGAAAACCCTACTACGCGCCTCCGCCCCCAACATGGAACCAGAACTGCTTCTGCGCCCTGCAACCGCTCTGCCTGACGGTAACGCCAATGAGTTGCTTCGCCCACACAACGCAGAACCGCCCCAACCTGTAGTAACCTCTACTCAAAGCACAACAGAAGAGGTACAGACGCTACAACAACGTACCTAACTCCTAAGCCGCACGATGAACTACTTGCACTCTCTCCGTAAGAGTGGAGAGTACTTTTTGTAGGTCGTCTTGGCGGAAAGGCTTTCCTAAAAAGAGGCATCCACTCTTCTCCATTACATCCCGTATTTCGGGAAGAAGTGTGTCTCCTGTCAAAAACACCACTCTGTCCGCAAGGTTGGGATAACGTTCTGTAATGTGGCGGTGTAGTTCGATACCGCTCATTTCGGGCATCCAGACATCCGACAAAATCATATCGTACTTATCCGACTGCAACGCCTCTAGCAAACAAGAGGGAGAGGAGAACAGGGTCGCAGAGTGTCCCATGTCCTTTAACATCTCTCCTAGCAGTTCCACAATGAGGGCTTCATCGTCTAGTACTGCAATCCGTAGCCTCGTACCACCA
The DNA here is from genome assembly GCA_900299305.1 of bacterium. Lineage (GTDB taxonomy): Bacteria > Armatimonadota > Chthonomonadetes > Chthonomonadales > Chthonomonadaceae > CAIJLM01. The sequence goes on from OMJJ01000227.1 coordinate 12,740, forward strand.
GCACGCGCCCGTGTTTGCAAAATACTCTCATTCTCTACCTCTACCACCTCTTCGACCTGTAGCCGCTTCCCAAAGATCGGAAACTCCATCGCAAACGTCGCGCCCTGACCTACTTCGGAGTAGACGTTGAGGGTCGCCCCGCAAGCACGTAAAATGTTGTGCGAAATCGCGAGTCCCAACCCACTTCCCTCCCCCGACCGTTTGGTAGTGAAGAAAGGAAGGTGTATCTTCTCTAGTAGTTCTGGTAAGATACCGGGTCCGTCGTCTGTTACCGACATAGTGAGCGTATCTGCCTCCGAATATCCGGTAGTGATGGTGATAGAGCCGCTGTTCTGATGGTGGCATATCGCATGAGCAGCGTTATCTATCATATTGAGTAGC
>OMJJ01000228.1 GCA_900299305.1 bacterium
ACTCTCGGGTATCCGCTACGGGCATACCATGGGCGGGCCCATTACGCTTTTAGTACGCAACCGGGATTGGGAGAACTGGACAGAAAGAATGTCCATCACCCCCGTAGAGAACGAAGCCCCCCCCATTACACAACCCCGCCCAGGTCATGCTGACTTCTCTGGGATGCTCAAGTACAACACCAACGACCTGCGCCCCATCCTAGAGCGTTCCAGCGCACGTAATACCGCTGCTATCGTCGCCTCTGCTGGTATCTGCCGCCAACTTCTCGCGCAAATCGGTATCGAAATCTTTAGCCATGTGGTGATGATAGGCGACGTATGGGCAAAATTTCCCACCGTAGTAGACTACCGCGAACTCGCCAAAATCGCTGAAGAGTCGCCCGTGCGCTGTGCCAGTCTCGAAGCCGAGCAAGAGATGATGGATAAAATCACCGTCTGTATGCAGGAGGGAACCCGCGACACGCTAGGTGGTATCTTCGAGGTCGTTACGTTGGGGTGTCCGCCCGGACTCGGTAGCTTTGTACACTGGGATAGAAAACTAGACAGCCGTCTTGCACAGGCACTCATGAGTATTCAGGCGATAAAAGGCGTAGAGGTAGGCTTAGGCTTTGGAGTAGCGCAACTGCCCGGCTCCAAAGTCCACGATGAACTCTACTTTGGGGCAGGAGAGGGCTTTACACGCGGAACCAACAACGCGGGAGGCATAGAGGGAGGCATGACCAACGGCGAACCCGTAGTCGTTCGCGCCGCCATGAAACCTATCTCTACCTTACCCACTCCCCTTGCAACCGTCGATATGAAGACGCGCCAGCCCGTGAAAGCCCACTTCGAGCGTTCCGATGTCTGTGCGGTTCCTGCCGCCGCCGTTATCGGAGAGGCGATGGTCGCCCTCACCCTCACCCAAGCCATACTCGAAAAGTTTGGTGGAGACAGCCTAGAGGAGTTTCAACGTAACTACCATTCGTACATGGAGGTCGTGCGAGAGCGTGGATTCACGCGCACTATCGCCTAACAAAAATGGCAAAAAACCTTGTACTCATTGGGTTTATGGGAACCGGAAAGTCTACGGCAGGAAAGCAGTGTGCGCGGCTTCTGAATAGACCGTTTATCGACACAGACGCGCTTATTGTGGAACGCGCTGGCAAACCCATTCCGCAGATATTCGCAGATGAGGGCGAGGCGGTCTTTAGGGAGTGGGAGCAACGTGTAGTAGCAGAAATCGCGGCAGGAGAGAACCAAGTCGTCTCGACAGGGGGCGGCGTAATGCTCAACCCCAACAACGTCGCTCTCCTTCGCGCCTCTGGTTGTGTGGTACTGCTTACTGCCAAAACGTTTGCCATTATGCGCCGTGTAGGGGACTGTCGCACCCGCCCCATGCTCGCAAACGTCAAAGACCCCTATACTCATGTGGTGGAACTCAACGCAAAACGCGCGCCCTACTACGAACTCTCTGCCGACCTCCTCGTCGATAGCACAGACCGCCCTGTCGAAGAGGTTGTAAAAGAGATACTAGAACGCTACGAGCAGACAACCGCCCGTCAAGCCGCAGAAGAGGAGAGATAACTTGGCATCCTATCAGATAGAGGTCGCTATCCCCGAAAGAGACTACATTATCGACATAGAACCCGGTCTACTCACCTCTCCAAAGGCACTCGATACCCTCCAACGCCTTTGCGGTAAGAGCCGCCTCTGTATCGTTACGCACCCCGTCCTCCTCAAACATTACGTTACCCCCCTTGTAGAAGGGCTAAAGCAGAGGGGGATTGAGCCTTTTCTGCACGTAGTACCCTCCGGTGAACACCGCAAAACCCTCGCTACCGTAGCCAAAATGTACGATGCATTCATCGAAGCGAAACTTGACCGCAAAAGTCTCGTAGTAGTGATAGGGGGAGGCGTACTCGGAGACGCAGGGGGATTCGCGGCGGCAAGTTATCTACGCGGTATACGCTTTGTACAGATACCCACCACGCTCCTCGCACACGTCGATTCGAGCGTGGGAGGCAAAACCGGCGTAGACCTACCGCAAGGTAAAAACCTGATAGGTTCGTTCCATCAGCCTTCCAGTGTCCTAATAGACCCCATTACGCTTCGCACCCTGCCGCGTAGGGAACTCTGCGCCGGACTTGCGGAGGTTATCAAGTATGGTATAATCTACGATAACGCTTTCTTTGCAAGAGTAGACGCACTTCTGCCTCAGATTCTCAAACGAGATATGGATGCCCTCTCCGAGATTATCGCACGCTCTTGCGAAATCAAAGCGGACGTAGTGCGCCAAGACGAGACCGAGCAGGGGCTACGCGCTATTCTCAACTTCGGACACACCCTCGGACACGCTCTTGAAGCCATTACAAACTACCGAAGATATAAGCATGGAGAAGCCATTGCGATAGGAATGGTAGCCGAGTCTCGAATAGGGGAGTGTATAGGGCAGACCTCTCCCGATGTTACCAATGCGCTAATTCACACGCTGGAACGAGCGCACCTGCCCACCGCCTTCCCTTCAGATATTACGCTGGAGCAGATACTACAAGTAGCACAGCGTGACAAGAAGACCATCGGCGGACATCTCAGTTTTGTGCTACCCCTACGTATTGGGGAGGTCAATGTCCGTAATGATATACCCGTAGCCGCCATTCAAAGCGCGATTCAGATGTCTCTTTGAACACAATGAAACAGTCCGCGTCACCCGAAAACAGAGAGCAGATACTTCCTCTGCTCTGGCTTCTTCTCTTTGCCGGACACTGGGTTGGGCTAACCCTCCTGAACGGTTTCGGGTTTCTACGCCGAGAACAAATTGCCGAATGGAATGAGACATACTTCTCCAAAATCTACCTACTTCTCCTAACGTTCACCCTCCTTCAGTTAGCACTACGGGCTACGCGCCGTACTCCAATCGAAGGGGACGAGCCTTCCAACAGACCCGCCCAGAGGGGAGATTGACGTGATAAATCAGGTTGTAGACCAGCGGTACGAAGTTCTCGAAAAGGTGGGAGAAAGCGAACTGTTCACCGTCTATCGAGCAAAAGACAAATCTGCCAATCGCATGGTGGCAATCAAACTCATCAACCCCGACCTTGCCCAAGAGGAGGGCTTTGCCCGTGAGATGATGCAGGGCATAAAAAACGCCGCAACTCTCTCCCATTCCAATCTTGCCACTACCTATGAACTCAAACCCTACGAGAACACAGGTTATACCGTCACGGAGTACGTTCGTGGTATTAACCTTAAAGAGCGGATACGCCGTATTGCACCCTTTGGTCTCTCCGCCGCCGTCGATTTCGCTATCTCCATCACCGAAGCACTCAACTATGTACATAGTACCGGAGTAGCGCACGGCGATTTGCGCCCTCAAAACATCATCATCAGCCCCGAAGGTGTGGTAAAACTTACCGACTTGGGAACCCAACCCGCTATTGCACTCTCGTCGCAAGCACAAGCCGCCATTCTACGGTACAGTGCGCCCTACCATGCCCCCGAACTCTCCATGGCGCAAAAAGGAAACCCTGCTGGCGACCTCTACGCGATAGGCTGTATCTTTTATGAAATGCTGACCGGCACCCCCGTATACAGTGGAGATTCGCTAGAGGCAGTAGCCGACCAGCACGCTTTTTCGCCCATTCCCTCCGTGCGGGTTATCAATCCTGGTGTACCCAAAGCGGTAGAGGGTATCCTTATCAAGTGCCTCCAAAAGAAGCCCTCTGAGCGATACCGTAGCGCGAGTGAACTGCTCACCGACTTACAAGCCGTTCGGGATGCCCTCCGTTTTGGTAAGTCGCTCTCGTGGTCTCCTATCGACCCCGCAAAATCGGGGGCTTTGCCCGTGCGTCCCACCCAAGAGGTCAACCTCACCATGACCTCGGAGCAACTCGCTCCTCCCGAAGCAGTGGAAGAAGACAATCCCACGCCCTCACCCGAAACCAAACGCGCCAAACCGGAGCGCATCTCTGTATTTTTACGGGCATCGTTGGTGTTTGTTTCGGGGGTCATACTGGTTGCTATTATCGTGATAGGAGGGATATTCCTCTCGCAGTGGACGGTTCCTAAAGCCGTTACCGTGCCTAGTTTAGTGGGTAAATCCATCGAAGAGGTGCGTGAAATCACTAAAAAGTTGGATGTGCGCCTTCAAGAACACGCCGAATACTCCGACATGCACCCCAAAAGCCGCGTCTTCAAAGTAGACAAAGACATTGGGTCAGAGATGCGCCAAAAACAGACCATCAACGTATGGTACAGCAGAGGTTCTACCTATGTAGATGTTCCTAAACTTACCGCGCTCACCCGTGACGAGGCAGAGAAAAAACTAAGAGAAGCGGGGCTAGTACTCGGCGCGATTACTGAAGAACACGACGATAAGATACCCACTGGCAAAGTCTTGCGCCAAGCCGACAAGCACCGTGTTCTGCATGATACTCCTATCGACATCGTTCTGAGCACCGGACCAAAAGAGGTACCTCCTCCCCCGACTCCCACGGAAGGCGGCGAGAGTGCCAACAAGCCTCCCACCGAAGGCGGTAATGTTGCCGGCGGGGCGGATGGTAATAGCGAGGTAAACGAGTTCAGTCGAACTATACGAATTGGGCAGGACGGGCTAGGGAAGCGGCAAGTGCGTATCGACTACGAGGACTTTTTGGGGCTACATACCGCCATAGACGAAGAGCATGATGAGGGCGATCCCGTACAGGTCTCGTTTAGTTATGTGGGTAAAAAGATAAAACTTCGCATACTCTACAACGATAGGCTTGCCAAAGAGATAACCATCGACCCCAAAAAGCAACAGGGGAGGATTGGATAGTATGAGCATAAGCCCCGATGTGGTGATTGCGCCCTCCCTGCTAAGTGCCGATTTTAGCAACTTGCAACAGGCGGCACAGGCGGCAGAGGCAGGGGGCGCAGAGTACCTTCATTTCGATGTAATGGACGGCACTTTTGTACCCAATATCACCTTTGGAATGCCCGTTATCAAAGCGTTGCGCCCCTACTCAAAGCGGTTCTTCGATGTTCACTTGATGATAGTACAGCCCGAAAAGTACATTACACCGTTTGCAGAGGCGGGGGCAGACGGCATTACGGTACACGCAGAGGCATCTCCCCATCTCGATAAAACCCTGAGTGCCATACGCGCACACGGAATAAAGGCGGGGGTCGCCCTCAATCCCGGAACCGCCCCCGACTTTTTGGAGTATGTACTAGATAAGATAGATTTGGTGTTGGTAATGACGGTGAATCCCGGCTTTGGGGGGCAGACGTTTCTGCCTAGCATGATTTCTAAAATAGAACGGGTTCGTAGCCTTATAGAGCGGACAGACCACCCTATTCATATTGAGGTGGATGGCGGGATAGATACGCTTACCGCCCCTCGTGTGGTCTCTGCGGGGGCTACTGCACTGGTGGCAGGTACTTCTGTGTACGGTTATCCGAGTGGTGTCGCGGAGGGCATTCGGGTACTAAGGGAATCTCTCTCCGCAGGGAGGTAGCCCTTATGTCGGCAGGAACCCCATATCAGAGTCTTATCTCGGCACGTTCGCGCCGCTTTCGTACCATTGGTCTGGTTTTGCTTACAATGGTACTCGGTATGAGCATCTACGGAGGTAGCGTACTCATGCCCAAACTTCGTGAAAACCGTGCCCTCCTTCGCAGTCAAACCACCTCCGCTACTGCGCCTTCCACTGCCTCTTCCTCTGAAAAGAGCCTACACAAGTTAGCAAAAGCCCAAATCCTTTTTGCTTACGCCTATTGGGGGGTATGTGGAACCCTGATAATTGCCCTCCTGCTGGTAGCGTATCTCGATTTTCGAGAGGTCTCGCGCAACTATCTACAAATGAAAATCACCTTGCTCGCCGAATCCTCTAAATCCATCTCCTCACACGGACAGGAGTAGCCCCATGACCTCAGCACGTGAAGAAGACCGTTGGATGCGTCAAGCCCTGCGTTTAGCCCGAAAAGGCTACACGCCTCCCAATCCTCGCGTGGGTTGTGTACTGGTGCGTGATGGGGAAGTAGTGGGGGAGGGCTATCATCCTTACGCGGGGCAACCCCATGCGGAGGTGTTCGCATTACAGGCGGCAGGGGAAAAGGCACGGGGGGCTACTGCGTATGTCACCCTTGAACCGTGTTGCCACTATGGAAAGACCCCGCCCTGTACCAACGCGCTTATCGAAGCGGGAGTTGGGCGTGTGGTGGTCGCGGCACTCGATAGCGACGTGCGAGTAGCGGGGAAGGGGATAGCACAACTCAAACAGGCAGGTATCGAAACGGCGGTAGGGCTAAGGGGAGCAGAATCGCGCCGCCTAAACGAAGACTTTCACCACTTCCACCAGACAGGTATGCCCTTCATTACCCTAAAAGCCGCCATGACCCTAGACGGAAAAATCGCCACCCATA
>OMJJ01000229.1 GCA_900299305.1 bacterium
CAGAGAACGCCGCTCTGTGCCGAAGACTGTCCCAACCATGCAAGCAGAAACTGAAAAGCACGGGTGGTCTGAAACGAGCGGTGCGAGAAATAACGATGTAATCCCGCAGTGATCCCAAACATTCGGACAACATAGAGTACTATCGCAAGAAGAACTGCCCGCAGGGTGACTCCCGTCCAAAGTGATAGTAAGCAGGAGAGGTGTACGAGCAAGAATGGGATTGCATTGGGATAGATAATATCGTCATGGGGGGTAAGTGCTTCGCCTCCCTGCATACGAAAACGGTTCATAGTCTGTTTTCGCCCTCCATACGTTTAGAGGAGATGGGGTGCCGAAACAGATAGTGAGAGACACCCCACTCGCTTCCCTCTGCGTACCCAAAAAGTTCACGGCAGGCTATAAAGAAGATACGCCATCGATTTAGCCACTGTGTCGCCTCTTGTTCACCGTAGTGCCGTGCCAAAATACGGTGTACCTCGTTACGGTTTTTATTTAGATTTTGGAGCCAAGCGTTCGCCGTCTTCGCGTAGTTGGTTCCATCTACTAACCAGCGCTCTTCCAGTTCTAGCGATTCTTGAGCCTCTACTAAGAGGTCGTGACTAGGCATAACTCCGCCGGTAAAGAAGTGTCTGCCCATCCAGTTTGCAGTGCCTTCGGTTTCAAAGGTGTAGGGGTATTTCAGGTGACGGAAGATGTGTATAAAGAGAAGTCCATCTGGCTCCAACCAGCCTGCAATACGTGCGAACAAGGCACGATAGTTTCTTACGTGTTCTAGCATCTCTACCGTTACGATTCTATCGAAGCGGGTATGAGGTTGGAACGAGTTGATGTCTGCACGAATCACGGTGAGATTGGGCAGGTTACGCCGTTTTGCCTCCGCCTGAATATACTGCTGTTGCCCGGACGAGTTGGATATAACGGTGATAGGCGTATTGGGAAACCGTTGTGCCATGAAAAGCGATAATGAGCCCCACCCACACCCTAACTCTAAGATGCTTTTCGCCTCACTGAGACGCGCCCGCTCGACAATAGTCTCCAACGCCTCTGCTTCGGCTTCATCAAGGGTGCTGGTACCTTCTGTCCACTCGCACCCGCTGTATTTGCGATGTGTGCCTAGCGCATAGCCAAAAAACTCAGCGGGTAGCTCATAGTGTTGCTCGTTTGCTTCTGTGGTTGCTTCTGCTATGGCGGCTTGCTCTAGGCGGTTTAGGAAGGCACGGTGTACGCTCTCTGGGTCGTTTTGAAAAGTACGGTTTATATGAATAAGCCGATTGCGGCAAGAGAGGCGTACCACCAAAGACATAAGGCTTTCCGGAACCCATCCCCGCTCTGCAATCGAAATTCCCAACGATGCTAATCTGCTCACGATACACCTCTTCTAGGAGGTGCGGGTACGAACACACTGACCTCCTGCTGATATTTTCGGTAGGCATCGCCCCGCGATAGAAGTGCGCGTGCCTCTGTCATAGGAATACCCGTCACTTTGGTAAGGAAAAACAGCATGACTATCGCTCCCCCCCATGCCAACCACGCCAACGGGGTGTTTGCCGCCAAAAGAATGTATGCCCACCACTGTATCCATTCGAAAAAGTAGTTTGGATGCCGTGACCATCCCCAAAGCCCCTCTCGGCAGACGCGCCCATGACTGGTTGGGTCTGCTCGAAATCGGGCAAGTTGCCAGTCGGCTATTCCCTCTCCGAAAATGGAGACAAGCCAAAGAGCAACGGCAACACCATCGAGTGCGCTAAAAGCGGCACGATTACTGGATGCCGCCATCATGGGTAGGGCGAACATAACTGCCCAAAACGCTTGCAACTGATAGAACCCGAACATCATGGGTTGGATACGGGAACCCCATTTTTCGCGCAACATTCGGTATCTGCCGTCTTCCTCTTCCGAAAAGACGCGATTTGCCAGATGTACTCCAAGTCGCAAGCCCCAACCCCCCGCCATAAAAGCCACCAGAGCACGGCGTGTAGGGTCGCCAGAAGCCGTTAAAGCGAAACCTACAGCACAGAGGCTAGTTCCAAAACTCCAGGCTACATCCACAATCCCGGCGTTATGGGTACGCTTTTGCACGAGCCACAACAACGCCATAAGGAACGCCATTACCAGCCATGCAACAAGAACTGCATTTAGGGGACTCATGCTTGGGTCTCTCCAAAGTTAAAGTTGGACTGCTCTCTATCCAAAAAGTTGGGTTTTGCGAAAACCAGTTGTACATTACCAATATAGCGTTCTGCAAAACCCGCCTCGCAGTAGCACAAATAGAAGTGCCACAGGCGTAGGAACGGTTCGGAGTAGCCCATGGCTCTTGCGTCCTCTAGGTGTTCCAGAAACGCTTTTCTCCAGTGGTACAGAGTAGTTGCGTAGTGCGCTCCAATCTCTTCTAGGTGTGTAAGGCGCAAGTCCGAATGGAGTGTTGCCGCGTTGAGCATGGCAAGGCGAGAGGGGCAGTTACTTCCCGGAAAAAGAAATTCGCGAATGACATCGGTACGGCGTAGGTACTCCGGATAGACTTGGTCGGGCATAGTAATCGCTTGAATTGCCATTGCGCCGTTGGGGGCAAGCAGGGAACTGCACTTTGCAAAATACTCTGGTAGGCGAGAGTGCCCCACCGCTTCAATCATCTCAATAGAGACTAGTCTGTCGAAAGTGCCTTCCAAATCCCGATAGTCTTTTAACTGAATGTCTATGAGGTTTTGTAGTCCCTGTTCTCTAACCCGTTGGGTCGCCTCCTTCTGCTGGCTTTCGGATAGAGTTACCGAGACAACAGAACAGCCGTACTCACGCGCCGCAAGAATGGCGAAACTGCCCCACCCAGAGCCTATCTCGACCACGCGCATACCGGGCTTTAGACCCAGTTTGTTACAGAATCGGCGTAGTTTTATTTCGGATGCCTGTTGCAAAGAGACTTCTGCTGGCTCAAAAATACCACTAGAGTAGGTAAGCGTGGGGTCGAGGAAGAGTTTGAAGAACTCGTTTCCGAGGTCGTAGTGCGCCTGTATATTGCGCTTTGCCCCTATGCGTGTGTTGTTTCGTAGGAGATGGTGTAGGTAGGCAGGAAACGCTCCGAACCATGCAACGGTATGCTCGAAAGGGGTCTCGTGTCCGCGTCGCCGCAGAAAAATACGAAATAGTTCGGTTAGGTCTTCGGCATCCCACCAACCTTTTTGGTAGGCATCTGCCGCCCCAAGGCTTCCGCGCAACACCACTTCCCGATAGAAGCGCGGGTTATGGACTCGTATGCTTGTGGATGAGGAGCCGCTTTTGATTGCTTGCGACTCTTCAATCTCAATACGCTCTTTCATCTGCGAAAGTGCTTTGATGACCGCATTTTTGGCGAATCCATCCAAGCCAGATACGGATGGAGAGTCCGTACTGAAAATGGGGGATGCCATCGCCCAAGTGTCGCCGTGCTCTATACCTCTATGGTTCATTTCTCTTCTCCTGAAGGGCTTGTTTGCGTGGATGTGGGTGGTACGGGCAGTGCTTTAGCCAGAGGCGAAACGCCTGCCAGTAAATCAAAACGATAACACGATAGGTCATAAACAGATACCGCCATGGCGTGAAAAGCAGACGAATGGGAGTAGCGGGCTGTTTTCGTAGCGAAAGCGTCGCATCGAAAATGCGCTCTCCTGCTTCGATGTTTTCCATCTGAACCACAAGGCGTTCGGCGGGGGACGAAAAACTCCAGCGATACTCCTGCTTCATGCCCATAAACGGCGATACATGAAAGGTTTTTGCGAAGGTGTGCCGTGATAGGTTGTACTGGTTACGAGTATCCAGTACATAACAACAGGTCTCTCCCCAAGGAGTGTTGTGTACCTCGGCAACGATAGCGTCTAGGCAGTTCGCTTCCGTATTCCAGCAGTAGAAGAAACTGACGGGGTTCATCACATAGCCCGCTTGGCGCAGATGCGTTAGAAGGCAGATAGCCCCTTCTGGGCGAAAGCCTAACTTTTCTGAAACGAGGGCGCGAACACAGTCCGATACTAGAATTTCGGGGTCTCCAAAATGGTCTTCTCTGCGATAACCGCGCATCCAACGGCGCATCCTTCGCGAGTGCGAAGGGGTAGCCTTTTCCTTTTCGACCTCTTCCATGTTCAAATAACTGAGATAGAGCGGATAACGAAAGGTGTTTTCTACCGGCTTCCAACGTCTATGCCGTACCCAACCTTCATAAAGAGAGCACCCTGTATCCATCGTCTACTCCTTTGCAAACGCCTCGAAAACATCGTATGCGCTACGAGTTCCGTCTTCATGAAACCCATAACCCCAATAGGCTCCGCAGTACGAAATACGTTGATGACGCAACAACTCATGTCGGCGTAGCTTGGCGGCTTCCGCTTCCAAAGTGGCGATAGGATGGTGATACTGAAAACGCCTCACTATCTTCTCTGGAGCGATAAGGTGGCTCTGGTTGAGCGAGACGCAGTAGGTCTCCTCCGCGTCGATACTCTGGAGTAGATTCATGTTGTAAGTGACCGCCGCCCCATAAGACGATCCTGCCAGTACACGGTAGTTCCAACTTGCCCAGACGTTTGGGTTTCGGGGCAGGACGGAGGTGTCGGTATGGAGTACAACATCGTTTTCTTGATAGCGGATACCCCCCAAAATCTCCTGTTCCTCTTTGGTGGGGTGTTGTAACAAGGAAAGTGCCTGATTGGAGTGGCAAGCCACAATAACCTCTTCAAAACATTCCGTCTCGTGTTCCGTGTGAACGACTACCCCATTCCGCGTTCTCCCTAACCCCTTTACAGGGTTTCCTTTACGAATACAGATGGGTGTGACCTCTAAGAGCCGTTCCACATAACGCACAGAGCCGCCCGTGACTACGCGCCATTGAGGGCGATTGTGCAGGCTTAACATACCATGGTGTGCCAAAAACTCCGTTACAAAGCGAGCAGGGAACTGCCTTATCTCTTTTTCGGGGCTTGACCAGAGGGAAGCGGCAAGAGGGATTAAAAACCTCTCTGCAAAGGGGCGCGAGTAGCCAAACTGCCTCAAAAATGCCTCTATCTCTAAATTAGGTGTTGCTGAAATCTGTTTGGGAGCATAGTGCATGAATTGGCGAATATCCCAAAGCATACGCCAATGCTCCTTGTTAAACAGAAGCGGGCGTTGCGAAAATAGCGTGTTAAAGGAGTGCCCGGAGTACTCTATATTGGAGGTGTCGTCTCTCACACTAAAGGACATACTGGTGGGTTGAGTAGGTACCCCCAGTTTTTCTAGTAGACGGCTGAAAAGTGGGTAGTTCGTCTCATTATATACAATGAAGCCGGTATCTATATTGAGAGGCAAAGTGCGATGGCTAAGGCGAACCGTGTTGACGTGTCCACCGAGTCTGGGTTCTGCTTCAAACAGTGTGACCTCATGGGAACCACTGAGAAGGTGAGCAGATACCAAGCCCGACACTCCTGCCCCAATTACTGCGAGTTTCATTGCTTACCCCCAAAACGGCTAGCCGCCTCTTCCGCTACATTATTTCACGCTACTACAAGGAATTATGACTTCTATTCTAAGTTTTGTCAATGTTTTGTCTAAATTTTATGAAGAAAAAATTAGACACGCCGTAGTATCACAGGAAAAAGATACTACGGCGTGCGTGTTTCATTTTTATGGAGCTAGCGTAAATGTACCGCGGATTCGAGTTGTCTATGGCTCCTTGCCATGCTTTTCGCGCAACTGGTCTTCCAAATAGGTACGGTAGCGCATAGCAATAGGGGCGGCAAGAAAACGGCGTAGTGTTGGCTCGCTAAAATCGGGAGAGACAAAGTTCCGCAGTGCTTCCAACACCGAGATTGTCGCACCCGTATGGCGTTCGTAGGTCACACTATCGCCCACCTGTACGGTTCCCTCTTGAATGACGCGGCAGTAGACACCAGGACGCTCGGCATCCAAAAACTGCTTTACAAAGGTATTGTCTTCCATGCGCCGCGCTAAGGTGATGCAGGGAATACGCGGACCTGTCACCTCTAGTATCACCGTACCGACATGGAATCTATCTCCGACGAGGTAGTCGGTACTCTCCATATCTGAAAGCGTTAGGTTTTCCCCAAACGTACCCGGTAGGATGTTTTGTTGTAAGCACTCTGACCACCACGCATAGTCTACTGCTCCATATAGATAGAGGGCTTGGTCTACCCCGCCGTGATTTTCGGTATCACAAATTGCATCGCTTTCCAACCCCAAACGGGTTACTTGTACGGGGGTAGTTACGGGCAGTTTGTAGATACCCGTCTTACCGTTCTCCTTTGCGCCTTGTATGGCACGCTCTTGCCCTATGTTTACACTTACCAGTTGCATGGTTTCTCTTTCTTTCTCTAAAACTCCGTACCCCCAATAGTAACTAACGCCTCCGCCACCTGCCCAAAAACACGCCCCTCCCCGCTTAACTCAATGGCGATAGGTTGGCGGCGGCAAGTTCCATTGGGAACTATCTTCAGCTCACAGGAAACTTCGGCACGTCCCTCTGCCTCTACCTCTGCCGTGCTTCCCTCCCACCCGGTAAGCCCCACAAGGCTTACCTGTAGCGTCGCTTTATGGGGGAACGGGTTTCGCACGGTGGCAGTAACGCTAAACGGACGTACTTCGGGGAGTACGGTACGGTAGGGTGTTATCCAGCCCCCCCAACTGTCCATATCGAAATGGACTTCAGTATCGCTAAGGGGCATGATACGGCGGTGAGTCTCTGCGTAGTCCTGCACCCAGTTCTGAATATGCTCGAAAAAGGCGGTATCGGTGTGCATGGCGGGTTGGTGTCCCTGTAGTACGATGTCGGGTCGCCAGTTTAGCATCCACTCTCCGCTTTGGGTGTAGCCGTCTAGCATCGCCCCATTACGATAGACGTGATTTTGAGCGCGGCGGCTTTTGGAGAAGTCTTCTATCTGGTCGAAGAAGTACTGGTCTCCCGTATGAGCAAAGCGCACCCCATCCGCCTCAAAGCCGATAAGTGCTGAGAAGCGGGTATGCCCGTTCATGGGATGAAGGCAGAAGGTGTACTCCTCCCACTGAAACGTCTCATTTAGAGAGAGGCGGCGGTTGACCTTCATGGGGTGTATCCAGCAACAGGGGAAGTTATGGGTTTCGGGGTAATCTAGCAGGTCGGCGAAGTTCTCTGCCGCCCAACACTGCGTACCAAAGACCCGTTGGAGTACCGGAATACCGCATACGTGGTCGTCGTGGAAGTGGCTAACCAGTACGGTGTCTATACGGTCTACTCCAAACTGCGCTTTCAGCCCCTCCAAACCGTGTAGGAGGGCGCGGCGGCGTTCTGGCTTTGGGTAGCCATGCCATGCGGCACGGGTGGCTCCGTGGTAGCCGTAGTCTATGGCGAGAACCTTCCCGCTCTCGCTTACGATGTACCATGTATTCGCAACGGAGTGGGTATCTAGCCAGACGTGTTCAGTTATCTTTTGTAACGGAGGCGCGTCCATATAGTCTATCTGTTCTGGAACGTTTTGGCGGGGGGCTACTAGATGGCGCAGGTTTGCTTGCAACTGCTCCAGAGCGGAATCGGGGGCAGAGAGAATAGGCTCTCCCAGACTAGGAAAGAGCGCGTCCGGTTGCCATTTGCGGAGGCTCTTGGTAGAGAAGAAGCACTGCACCGCGCCCGGTAGGTCGTTATAGTTGTATTGGAAGGGAGCAACCCGTGCTATTTTGCCCGGCGAGTGAATGGCTTCCCCGCAAAACACCACGCGCTTGCCGCTCTTTAGGGTTACGCCAAGCCCTACCTGTGTGAGCGTTACGCCGGGAAGCGGAATCACCTCTATATCAAAACCCGCCAAGCCGATAGTTGCGTAGTCTTGTAGTACCCCTGCAACAGGTATCGCTTCGATGGGCGCGTACAAATCCCACAGGTTATCGTAGATGATGTAGGTTTCGCGCTGACGAAAGTGCTGATTGGGGTCGGTAAAAAGGGCGCGGTCTCCTTCGGGTACGTAGATGGGGATACCTGCACGGCTGGCAGGGAGTGTACCAGCAGAGTGGTCGCGGAAGTAGTGGGTACACACCAACGCAATGGGAGGCGCGGGGAGTGAGTCTATCTCTGCCAACCACTTTCCCGTACCTGCATTGATGATAAGACTTCCCTGCTCTCCTACTACCGCATAGACCAGACAACTATCTTGAAATAGCCAAACTCCTGCCTCTACCTCTTGCCACATCGCGCTTTTCTCCTCTTGTTACGTTTTGGGTTAGGGTTTTGGTAGGTTCAACACGAAGGTCTCTTTCGCCTTCTGGTAGACAAAAGGTTTTGCGGTAAAGGGGTCTATAGAGAGAATGCCGGGCTGGAGTGCGTCTAGGGTATCAGGGAACTCACCTGTCTCTGCTTTATACTGCTTTAGGCGAGCGTGGAGGAGGGTCATGCGGAGATTGAGAATCTCTTGGTCGTGTAGAGAGAGGAGAGAGGCATAGTTTGGTACGAGGAGTTGAAACAGTTTTCCCTCTGGGCTCTTGGGGTTGGGAAGCAGGGGCTTTTCGCGTAGGACGGCGGCGCGGTCTAAACTCTCCCGTAGGGTAGTAAAATAGCCCTCTATTATGGTGTGAACCCTTTTTAAGTACGGGCTACTCTCTTTTTCGTGCTTTTTGAGGTAGCCCTCTACCTCTGCAGCAGCTTTTGCGTTCTGTTTTCTGAGAGTATCAAGTTCTGCTTGTCGGCTCTTCGCGTTGTTATCCATCTCTTGAATCGGCTTGTACGCTTGCTGCTCTGCCTCTATCAAAATCGGGAGTAGGGAGGGCGGGGCAGTGAGAAGAGGCTCTAAAAGCGGAGGGTAGAGGCGAATCTGCTCTACGGTTGCGGTGCGTAGGGCGATGTTGGTGGAGCGGGTAACGGTCTCTAGCATCGAACGCCCTATCCGCCAACCCATTAGGCTCTTATCGCTGACCACTTGCCGCAAGCGCAGGATATTTTGTAGAGCTGTTACCGCCTCGGTGGGGTGTCCCTCTTTGGTTTCTGCCGCGTGTTCCATCGCACAAAGCGCGGTGAGCATTCGGAGTTGAGGGTATCGGTCTAGTTCTGCTTGGGCGGCAAGAAAGCTCTCTACGTCGGTAGCATCCTTCTCCTCAATCAACTGGATAGGCTTCTGTAGTCCCCTCCGCAGTAGCCTCTGTGCCTCTTTTACCTCCGCGAGTTGCATTATCTCCTTGGGGTTGTTGTAGGCATCTTTATCGCGAATTTTGGAGAGGAATACGCTGTTTTGCAGGAGCAGGTTTCCCGCTTGTACCAGTTCGAGGTAGCCGTTTTCGGGGGGTGTGGGTGTCTGCCCCCAAGTGCGTAGCGGTAAGAGAGCAGAGAGGAGGCACACCCAGAAAAACGGTTTTTGGTATCTACTTATTGAAAGCACTATCGTCTGCCTTGAGGGTGTAGGTATCTTTATCGAGTTGATAGAGAAAGGGCTTTCCTGTAAAGGGGTCTATCGCCTTTTCGCCTAGCCGTAACTCAGAGAGGTGAACGGGAAACCGCCCATACTCCCAGTGGTAGGCACGAAGGGCAGTACGAACCCCAAGCATCTGGATAAGAGAGCGTTCTCTGTCGTAGCGGTACTGTATGGTTCCCATGCTTGGTAAAAACAGCCCCACTATGTTACTTGCAAGGGTAGTCTTAGGGATTTCTGGGAGGGGTTTGCGCTTATAGGGGGGTAAGGTAAGGCTCTTGAGAACCTCTTGATAGTAGCCCTCCATAAGGTTGCTAGCATCCTCTAATATCTGATCCATCTTTCCTATATTCTTCTGTATTTCACGTTGTGTTTGTAGTGCCGCCAAGTCCTCATCACCACTCGAAATCACTGTCTCTACGGTATCAATAAGAGAACTAGGATTTTTTTTCGCTTTCGCCATCATCCGCTGCATCCACTGCCGCTCTCCGTCTACTACTGAGGTTATTGAGGAGGGGAGTGCCAACCAGTCATCAACAAGGTGCTGTAGGGTAAGGCAGTCCTTAACAGAGAGTACCTCCAGAGTACCATCGAAGGGTCTTAAAACGATAGCGTCTATCGCAATTCCCACAAGCCCCGCAATGATTGTCTGCATCTGTATCTGATGACCGAACTGCAAGCCTGTGCGTAACGCCTCTATCGCCTCCGAGTTTTTGCCGTCTGCGAGCGCGAGGTATATCTCTTTAGCATGAAAGCGGGCGTAGGAGCGAAACTCTGCAAATTCGGGGAAGCGTGTGTTCTCGTCGAGTTCTTGCGGGTCACGCGGGATGCTTATGCGTTTTCTTATCCCAATATAGAACAGGTCACGAGCGTGCATGACATCGGGCATTTTGAAGAGGCGACGTATCTCCGTGAGGGGCGGAGAACTCTCAGTAAATATCTTTTTTGCCTCTTCGTTGCGGTTTAGAAGTACGCTTGCAAAAACCAGTTCTTCATATCCGTTCTTGCCAGTAGGTTTGGGAAAAAGGTACTGAAACGAGTCGGGAGAAGGGGGTTGTTGCGCGAAAACAGGCACACCTATACTTAGCATACATAGAACAAGCAAGGGCAGAGACCGATTTTGCATTGTGTTGCCTCCGTTAGCGTTTGAGATAGTGACGGGTTATCGCCTTGTGTTATTTGCCTCTGTTAGTATCTCTGTATAGATATTTTCGATAGTTTCTACCATCTGAGAGGCGGAAAACCGACTAACGACTCTTGCCCTACCCGCCTCCCCCATAGAGCGGCGTAGGTCGGGAGAGTTTAGGAGTAGAGCCAGCGTTCTTCCCATCTCCTCTATATCGGAGGGAGGCACTAACAAGCCGGTTACTCCCTCTTTTACGGTATCTACCAACCCACCCACGCGAAATGCGGCTACCGGTCTTCCCGCCGCCATCGCCTCCAGTGCCACCATCCCCTGCCCTTCCGAGCGTGAAGGGACTGCCACCACATCGGCAACGTGGTAGTAGGCAGTCGGGTCTGCGGAGTACCCTGCAAAATGCACCTGCAAGTCGCTCTGTGCCAAGCCTCTCAGTACCTCTAACTGACTCCCTTCCCCTACAATCAGCAGGTGCGCGTTGGGAACTTGAGACCGCAAAATATCGAAGGCAAGCAGGAGTTGGTCAAAGCCTTTCTCCTTCTCCAGCCTCCCTATACCCAACACAATGGGGGCGGATTCGGGGACGTGGAACCAGTTTCGTACTCCCTGTATGGAATCGGGGTTTGCGCTTCGAGTGGTGACAACCCCGTTGGGGACGACATGGTGAGGCGGTAGCGGTAGAGCGTTTGCCTCAAACGACGCTATAACGGCTTGCGAAACCGCGATAAGCCGTTGGGTACGGTGCAGTGCTTGCGCGAGTACCATACTTTGCGGAAGAGAGACCTCGCCTAACAGGTTATGAAGCGTTGTTACAAAGGGGAGCCTTGCCCGTTTTGCGGCAAACGCCCCAATACACATTCCGCGTACCCCATGCCCATGTACTATATCGAAACTCTTTCGTAAAATAGTCTCCAACTCCCCAATACACCGTAAGTCAGCGATAGGAGAGGTCTTTCCCGCAATCTCAAGAGGGATATGAGGAACTTTCAGGCGTTCGGCAAAAGTAGCGAAGTCTTGTCCTGCAATGAGGGTAGGCGCGAACCGTTTTCGGTTTAGGAGGGTGAGAAAAGTTTCGAGATGAGAGCGCATACCCCCTACCGCCGGGCGCATTACGATGGCGAGACGAACGGGAGCAGAGGGTAAGTCGTCCATTAGCGCGGCACCGCGACACTCCCCAAAATCCCTTCGATAACACGCTCAGAAGTATAGCCCTCTATCTCGGCTTCGGGGCGTATAAGGAGGCGGTGTCTTAGAATGGGATAGGCGAGTCGCTTTACGTCGTCGGGGGTGACAAAGGTGCGCCCTTGTATTGCGGCGCAGGTCTTTGCGGTAAGAAGGAGGTTGATAGAGGCGCGGGGACTTGCGCCTAGTAGGAGATGCCGATGGTTGCGTGTTGCATGGACTATCTGCACGATATAGTGCTGAATGGCGGGGACGACCTGTACTTTTGCTATCTCGGCTTGATAGTCGGCAAGGTCGCCTTGCTCTAAAAGCGGGGTTATCTCTGCGGTAGCAAGGTTACGAGAACGAAAGCCCTGCTGTACCCGTGCCAAAAGGCTCTGCTCTTCTGCTATTTGTGGATAGGGTACGACTACTTTCAGCATGAAGCGGTCTAGTTGTGCTTCGGGGAGAGGATAGGTTCCCTCGTACTCAATGGGGTTTTGGGTGGCACAGACCAGAAACGGGCTAGGCAGAGCGTGGCTCACCCCGTCGATAGTGACCTGCCTCTCCTCCATGGCTTCGAGGAGGGCGGACTGGGTTTTGGGAGGGGTTCGGTTGACTTCATCGGCAAGCACTAGTCCCGCAAAAAGAGGACCTTGCTTGAGGTGAAATTCGCCGGTTCGGGGGTCAAATACGTTGGTTCCGATGATGTCGGAGGGCATGAGGTCGGGGGTGAACTGAATACGTGCAAAAGCGACCTGAAAAACAGCGGCAAGCGTCCGAATCGCAAGCGTTTTTGCAGTGCCGGGAACCCCCTCTAGCAAGATATGCCCCTCCGATAGCACCGCTACCAGAAGCATATCTATCAGCTCCTCTTGTCCCACCAGTGTCTTGTGCATCTCGGCACGTACCTGCTCTGCAAAAGCGCGTACCCGTGTTGTCTCGGCAGACAAGGTGGGTATAGGCGGCGGCATAGCGGGTAGGCTGGGCGGCGTGGGAACGGGGGATGTAGTTTCTGGTAGTGGGTTATCCGACAAGGGGGATGGCTCTCCTCAAATTCTCGACTCTCTGCACTAAGCCAAACATTTCTTCCTCTTTTATCCGTTTTCCTGCACGAATCTCCTCTCCCTCTGCGAATATCGCCTGTAACTCGCCGCCAACAGTGGGCTGATGGGACTGTACAAGGGGCAGTAGCGTCTCTGGAAGCGAGTTGGGGGCATTGAGTAGGCGTGCTAAATCCGATAAAAACTTATCATAAAGAATCAAAAAGGCGATGTCTCCCGCCTTCGAGCGTCTCCAAAACCCTGCAAGCGCAGTTGCGTAGTCGGTGGAGGGGCGTAGGTTGGCAACGTTTAGGGGCAGAGGGTGACCAAAGCGGCGGTTTCCGCTATAGAGTACAAAACCGCCCACCAGAATAAGGTGTAGCAAAGCCAGTTTTAAGGGGATAGGAACCACACCCCAAACACCCTCTTTTCCTGCGGGAGTGTTATCGTCAAATCCTATGCCGTGATGGTACTCGTCGAAAGCGATACTCCCCTTCTGCGCTTTTGTGGCTTCCTGCGCGATATTGACGACGAGAGGCAGGTTTCCATACTCTTCGTTCGAGAGAAGGGTGTTCGAGGCGAGGTCGGCGATGGTAGAGACAAGCAGGTTCCCGTTACCCAAACGCCGATGTAATAGCAGGCCACCCTCTGGGTCTTCGATGAGGGCAGTGTAGGGGGTGTTCTTTCGGGTTTTGAGGCGGACGGGGCTGGTATAGGCTACGTTGTCCACCCCTTTTAGGTAGGGAGAAGTTGTATCGGTTGGCTCTATGGTGTAGGGAGTTGCCGTTCCTGATGTGATAGCGATGTCGCCCATAAGCGGGTCTTTGGGGTCGTAGGGGCGTTCGGGGGCAGTCGCGATATAAACGAGGGTTCCCCCCTGCTCTACCCACCTCTTGAGGGAGACTATCTCCTCCTTAGAGACAGCACGGGAACTCTCCAGAGGCTCTACTACAAAAAGCAATGCGGTCTCGGAGCCGATGTTCGTCCAGTTTCGGCGCAGTTGGGTAACGGCATAGTTCTGCTTTTGGTAGAGCAGATAGAGGGCTTTTAAGCCGTTCGGCTTTGCATTGAAGGTACTGGGTTCGTTGGGTTGGCGTATCTCTTGGCTCTTCTCGTGGGAGAGCGTCGCGGTAACAAGAAGTAGGAGAAGTAGCCCAAACAGCAGGGCGAGTTCGCGGTGAGGGTGGACAGGGCGATTCATGTTACTCTGCCTCCGCCGTTACTTGCCCACGAGTGGGGTTTGTGGTAAGGGGTATCAGTTTTTCGTACAGGGCGAGGCTGTGAGAGTAGTCGCTCTGTGATACCGTGCGTCCCCCGTAGCGGTGGGTATCGAACTGCCAAATCGCGGGGGCTAACAACGGATAGAGCAGGGGCAGTTTGGCGAGAAGGTGCAGGTATTCGCCATTGGTACGGTGCTTCTCGAACGGGATAAAATGGGCAGTATCTAGCAGGAGGAGTGTGGCGATAAAGAGAGCGCGGTACGCCTGTATCCAGTCACTCTCCTTTGCGAAGGTTTTCGCCCGTTCTAGCCACTCTTCCGAAGATAGAAACACCTCTGTATCTTCCACAAAGGCAAGCGGCGCGTTGTTCAAGGCTTTTTGCCTGTCCCGATTTGTCCATAAAGAGAGTATCAACCTGCCGCCTAGTACCAAAAACAGCCCGATAAACAGCCAAACAAAGAGGGGGTTAGAGGCGATTTTGGAGGTGGCACTAAACAGTTTGGAGAACCAATTCGTAAATGTCTCCCACCTCTTTTTTATCCAGTCGGCAATGCGTTGTAGGGGGCGTTGCGGCGTGGAGGTAGCGACGCTAAACTCCGGACGCGCCATGATTTCACGCAGTTGTTCCCGTGCTTTTGCGTGTGCTTCCGGAGTTGTGGGAGGAGCTTGCGCTATAGTGTAGCGTAAAGGTAGGAGCCACATCATCAGCAGGAACAGGGCTATTAGGAGGGCTTTCCTCATCGGTTGCCCCCTGTTTTGGGAATACTTGGCGGCGGCACAGATACTACTGGTTGCGAGAGAGCGGGAGAGGCACTATTGGGATGCTGAACGGGGGCAAAACCCGCATCACGGGCAAGAAAGCGAATATCCAACCCCTCTCTTCGGTAGACCATATCGTAATACAGTAGCGTAAAAAACAGCATGGCATAAGGCTGAAAGAAGAGTGAGAGGAGCGCAGGGAACACCGCTTGCACCCCAAACTGCACCAAAGGAGAGAGGTGAAGCCCTGTAGCAACCGCCCCCACAGAACTCGCCAGCAACATCTGAAAACCGATAAGCGCAATCGGTAGGCACGCTGTAGCCAGCCACACCTTACGAAAAACAGGCTTAGGAATCAGTTGGGAGTTGCGGCTTGTGGCTAGGAATATCGGCACGTTTTCCAAAATAACCAGCGGAGTAGCCAGCACAAAAGCGGCAGCAACCACGCGGCAAGAAAGAAAGTAGGGCAGAACAAAGAGCAGGACAACCAAAACCCCCGCCATAGCAGAACTAGAAGCCTGTATGCTTGCCGTACCCATAAAAAGGAAAGCTACCCCCATCGCAAGCCCCATATAGATAAGGCTATACGCGGCAATAAACGCAAACGCCGCGCTTGTCCAGAGAAAGCCTTGCTTAATGAGTTGCTTGATACTCTGAGTAAGAGGCGTTCGTTGTGATAAGACCTGCCCCGTGATAAGTTGCGCGGTGAAACGGGTAACGGGGATACTCGCGATAAGGAACGCAAACGCCGAAAGAAGTCCCGGCATTCCCACGCTAGGCACACCCACCAATAGCCCCGCGCCTACCAGTTGAAGGGCGTGTGCTACGGAAGCCGCGTCCTCTACATCCGAGAGGCTTTGCGAGAGCGGGGTAAGCCAGAAGTTCTCTACCACCTGTAAAACGATGTGGGTGGGAATCAGTATCGCCGCGACCTGCACAATATAGCGCAGTGCGTTGGCTTTATAGAGGTCGAAAGCACCATCGAATAGCCCTATTACCGACTGAGGGGCGTAGTCCGCCTGTGTGTCTTGGGTCAGCATGACCGGTGACACAGCGGTGGTAGCAGGGGCGGTATAGGGTTGGGCTATCGGTTCGGTACGCATAGTGCGTTAGTGGTTTCCGTTGGGTGTGCGAATAGGCGACTCTTCGGGGTTGGGCTTTGTGACGCTCTTATCTTCGCTAGAAGCCAGTTTTTTGACAATGAAGGTCACTTTTACGGTAGTGATTGTCTGGTCTTGGTCGTCTCGCAAGCCGATGTCGGGCGGCGTGTTCAGGCGAATGTTCACGGTCTGGTTTTGCGTGAAGGTTTTCGCCGAAATCGGCTCTGTGCTAATAGTCGCGATATTGATAAGCCGCTCTGGTCTGCCCAAAAGTTTGAGTTGGGAAGGCTCTACACGAATGTCGGCGATGGTGTAGGGGTAGGTTGGTGGTTCGGAGACATCTGCGCTAACCAGTACGATTTTGGAAGGCGGCTCCTCCTGTAAGGGAACCACCACGCGCACCGCGTTCGGCTCCATCTGAATCCCCTCCACAGGACGATCTTCGTTGTCACGCGCTTGTACCGTAAACTCTCCATCTATCTTCGCACCCGTCCCCGATGGCTGTGCATTGACCACAAGCCGCGTAATACGATTGATTTTCTCGGCTCTTCCTATCAGGCGTACTTTGGTGGGCTGTACCTCTGGGGTTCCATAACGAAACCCAACCGGTGGCTTTTGTGGGTAGAGCGCAGTGACGGCAAGGGTCTTTACGGTGGGCTGGAATATCTGTACCTTTATGTAGGGGGTAGGCGGGTCGAAGGAAAGCCCCTTCATGGCTTGCGCGGAGAGGCTAGGAATCTGGATTTGAAGCAGAATACTTTGGGCAGATTTGGCATCAAGGCTTAGGCGGTGCATATCTGCCAGTGCTTTGATGTCGGTCTCTTTCACCCCTTCCAAAACGCTCTTTTGCCCCGTAAAGGTGAGGGAAATAGCCTGTGTATCCATCTCGTAATCAATACCTTCCGGGAGGTTGGTAGGTGTTACGCTGATATTAAAACTTCGCTGAATGGTCGGGTTACGCTCAGTTTGTACATAGGCATAGAGAATAATGGCGGTAAGAAGCGAGATAAGTTTGAACACCCAATCCGTCCGCAAACTCATAGTGAGGTCGGATTTGCGCTGAGAGAGGCGTTCTTTATTAGGAATGTAAGGTTCTAAGAAGGACATCGTTCTTACCGTTTTCTAAAAGTACCGTATACAAAAAGACTAAGTGCGCTGTGCAGGGGCATCTACACCACTTTGCACGTTTTCGAGGTCGGAGTGAGTGACCTGTAGCAGTTGGTTGAGGCGTTCCCGCAGTGTTTCGGCACGAAAGCCCCGCACGAGTTTGCCATTTACCGCAAGTGAAATCGTCCCCGTCTCCTCCGAAACGATAAGTACCACCGCATCTGAGTTTTCCGACATCCCCAAAGCGGCTTTATGGCGTGTATGCACCTCTACATCGACTTTTGGGCGGTCTGTGAGGGGAAGTAAGCACCCTGCCGCCGCAATTTTGCCCTT
Source organism: bacterium (assembly GCA_900299305.1). Classification (GTDB taxonomy): domain Bacteria; phylum Armatimonadota; class Chthonomonadetes; order Chthonomonadales; family Chthonomonadaceae; genus CAIJLM01. Next base: position 17,239 of record OMJJ01000229.1, read on the forward strand.
ACGAATCAGTACTGCGCCGTCGTGTAGGCTCGTTCCCTTATAGAAGAGAGTAAGAAGCAGAGAGGAGGTCACTTCTGCATCCAGAAGGGTTCCGCTTTCGATAATCTGGTCGAGGCGAAACTGCCTCTCAAAGACAATAAGCGCACCTACTTTCTCGTGGGAGAGTTTTTCTACGGCACGTACCACCTCTTTTAGCATATCGGAGGTATCAGCACGGCTTACTATATTTAGGCTACGTGTCCAGAAACGCGGACCGAACTCCTCTAGGGCATGACGCAGTTCGGGGTAGAGCAGTATCACGATAGCGACAGGACCCAACGGAAGTATCTGCTGTAAGAGCCAGTGAAGGGTATCCAGATGGAGCCTTCGGCTAAGGATAAGCGCGACAAACAGCGTGGCAAGCCCTCCCAGTATCTGTACTGCCCGTGTTCCTCTTGCCAAAAGCAAAAGGCGGTAGATAAGGAACGCCACTAAAAATATATCAAAAATGCCCACCCAGAAGTTGCTATTGCGAACACCGGTGAGGATTTGCGAGAACTCCATCTGTTTATGATTCCATTTCGGAAAAGGCTCCGAGTGCGATAATACTCTTCTGTAAGTATATTATACCCCCATGAGAGGTAGGGTAGAAGACGAGTAAAATAGGGGGGTATTTTTTCCCAATAGGGGGCGCGAAAAGGTTGACATAGGGTCGTAAGATTCGCTATAGTAGTGAGGGCGGAAATTGTAACAAAGTTCACAAAGTAGATGTGGCGTTTGTCACACGTAGAACCATGGCACTTTCCAGACCCAACTCCAGACGAGAGAGGAGAGTTCTGTTGAAGAGATTGGAACTTCGCTGGATACGTTCCTGCGTTGCGATTGCGGCAACTCTGGTCGTACAGGCAAGTCTCCCCGCGGAGGCTTCGCAGAAGCACACCTTGAAACCGGGGGAGACCCTTAGTAGCATTGCGCGGAAGTATGGTCTGATACTCAAAGACATTATCGACGCGAACCACATTACCGACCCCGCGAATGTACGAGACGGTAAAGTTCTTGTCATTCCCAACCCTCCCAAGCAAGTTAAAGTTGCTAGTACCATGAAGCAGGCACGAGTTATCGGCGGCGATAGAGTCAAAGTACGTATCGCTCCCGGTGGTGAGAGCCGCTTAATAGATATGTTTGATAAAGGCGTTGCCGTTACCCTAACTGCCCACAAAGAGGGCTGGGCGCAGATTACGCTTCCCGATGGAAAGTCTGGTTGGGTACGTGAAGACCTGCTCGCTACCCCTAAAAGTAGCCCCAAAGCGATTCAGGTAGCGCATCAGACTCCCAAGCCCACTAGCCCCAAAGCCCCCAAACCTATCGCGGTGGCACACAAGGCAGAAGATGCCCGTGAGAAGGTACGCAGAGCTGTGCGCGGACGACACACCGAAACCGCTCGGCGTTCTGCCCAAAAGCACCGCAGACCCGAACGCGAAGTTGCTCGATACCATCGTAAAAACTGGGTAAAATCGGGACGACACTACGCCTACGGTGGGCGCAACATCCCTGAAGCACGCTACACCGGCAGAGCCAGTGATGTCATTCACGAAGCCCTCTCTTATCGGGGAACACCCTACCGCTCTGGCGGTGGTTCTCGTGGTGGTTTCGACTGCTCTGGGTTTACCAGTTACCTATACAACAAGCGGGGCAAAGGTCTTCCGCACTCTGCGGCAGGTCAGTTCCATACGGGTACGAAAGTAGACCGATCGAGCCTCAAACAGGGCGACTTGGTCTTCTTCGAGACCGTTCGCAAAGGCATTTCGCACGTTGGGGTGTATGTAGGAGATGGTAAGTTCGTTCACTCCTCTAGCCGCCGTGCTGGTGGTGTGCGTGTCGATTCGCTCAGTAGCGGCTACTATAGCCAAACGTTCCGTGGGGCGCGTCGCGTTCGCTAAAAGATGTTGTTTGTCTACAGATAAAGACAGCCTCATTGTGTAGGCTGTCTTTTCTTTTGTGTATTGAGAACGAAAACCCGAAACCTTTGATACCAGAAGAACTCTTAAAAAGAGACATTTTACGTTTGGAAGGATGGAAACGCCGTGCGCTCTCTATCACTGTTTTTAATCGTGTGCCTTTTGATAGGCTCATCCCTCTCTGCCTCCGCAAAGCCCGAATTTCTGGATGTGTTCTCGAAAGCCTACTCTTTGAAAGCGGGAGGCAAACTCGCTACTGCTTCTTGTAACCTGTGCCACAAAGGTGGTCCTCCCGCCCTGAACCCGTATGGAGCAGATGTTAAAGATGCCCTCCTTGCCGCACACAAAAAGAACCTTGATGCAGAGATTCTTCAATCGGTAGCGGGTAAGGACTCGGATGGAGATGGGGCAAGTAATATCGATGAGATAAAGGCAGACACCCTGCCCGGTTCCGCCGATAGCACCCCCGCAGGTACTCCCAAACCACACGACGACAACGTAGGAAAACCCAAGACAAACGATGCCGCGCCAAACCCTTTTGCTGTCGAGACTCTAATTAAGCCCAAACACGGCAACCACCCTATACTCGTTCACTTTCCTATCGCGCTGTTCTTGATTGGGTTTCTGTTCGATGTTCTGGGTACAAAGAAAAAAGAGCGTACTCTGCTAACCGTGGGCTACTATAACCTGCTCGTGGCGGCTATCGGCTCGCTACCTTCTATCGGAACAGGGTTGCTTGCGTGGCAATGGCACTTTGGCGGAACCCCACTCGAAGGCTACCTGCTCATTCACCTGATATGTGGTATCGTCACATCGGCACTGCTCTTTACGTTATGGGGCATGAGGCGCAAAATGCAGGAGAACCCCGAAAGCAACCTCAGCACCGGCTACTGGATACTCGCAGGTATCACGGCACTGATGATTACCGTAACGGGACACTTGGGTGGTTTTCTTGCCTACGGGTAAAATCTCTCGAAATTGTGCCTCCAAATGTGGAATAAGGGTACAATACTAAGAAAGTATTAACCCCTTTTATGGGGTACTCAAGAAAGCGAATTTGTATAGTTATGAATCGACGTGATTTTTTACGAGATAGCTCTCTTGCGGGGCTAACTACCGTTATGGGGGCAGGTTTAGTGGAGGCTCTCCATGCAGAACCGGCTCTACAGCGTAGCGATGTGCGCGAAACCAAAAAAGAGCCGCCTCCCCCTCCTGTTGCTACCGCTGTTATCGGCTTGGGTACACAAGGGCGCGACACCATCTCGGCTCTTGCCAAGCAGAATAGTATTCCCCGCTATATCTGCGATACCTACGAGGGCAAAATCTTCGTTAAAAAGTCGCAGACTCTTGCGCCGAGTGCCGCCTTTGTAAAGGACTACCGCGCTATTCTGGACGACAAGAGCATCCAAGCGGTTTTTGTGGCTACCCCTACCCACAAACATAAACAGATTGTGCTAGATGCCCTACAAGCTGGCAAAAACGTCTACTGCGAAGCCCCCTTCTCCAACGACTTGGACGAAGCAAAAGCGATAGCAAAAGCAGGAACCCAAGCGAGTACCATCCTCATGCCCGGTCTACAGTGGCGTTCCAATGCCCAACACAAACACATCTACAAATTTGTGAAAACGGGAGTACTCGGACGTGCCATATCGGGGAGAGCGGTGTGGAACAAACGAACCTCGTGGCGTACCGTATGGCCCGTACCCGAACGCGAAGCCGAACTGAACTGGCGGCTAGACCCCAATCTCTCGCTAGGGCTTGAAGGCGAAATCGGGATGCACCAACTAGACATTGCGAGTTGGTATCTCAAAAGTATGCCCCTCTCGATAACAGGTTGGGGAGGTATTTTGGAGTACACCGATGGGCGTGCCGTACCTGATACCGTCTCTGTTACCGCAGAGTACGCTAACAGTGTACGCTACACCTTCGATTCTAGTCTCTCTAGCACCTTTGAGGGTTTTTATGAGACCCTTGTAGGCAACGCCGCTACCGTTCTTGTCCGTGACCAACGTGGATGGATGTTCAAAGAGGTTGATTCTAGCCTACTGGGTTGGGAGGTCTTTGCCCGAAAAGACAACTATTCGATAGGAAGCCTAGAACTAGGCACGGGCGACAAAATCGGAACGGGTATCGCACTGGTCGCCGATGCAACCAAGCAGTTGGCACTCGGAAAAGACCCCGGCAAAACCGGAACTGATGTTAGCAAGACTGCCCTGTACCAGTCTATTGAGGTCTTTTTGAACGGAGTACGCAAGAACACCAAGCCCGACATTACCCCACTAGATGGTTACAAAGCGACGGTGGTTGCCGTAAAAGCGCACGAGGCAGTAAAAACGGCAAGCAAGATTACTTTCCAAAAAGAGTGGTTTGAGTTGTAGAAATAGTTCCGCGCTCTGCTTTCTGTGGCAGACGCACCTACCGTAAAGGAGTTTCATTATGAGCGAACAGATTGAAGACAAAAGCATTTCGCGCCGAGACGTTATCAAGGTCGCGACTGCTGGCGTGGCGGCAAGCACACTTGCCTATATGCCCTCTACCGCCGAAGGTATGCGCCGCGTACTAGGCGCAAACACCCGAATTCACACGGGACACGTAGGCTTGGGGGCGCAGGGTAGCACCCACGTCCGCCTACTGGTAGAGCGCAAGCAAGAGACCAACACCGAAGTTATCGGGGTGTGTGACCTCTATGGGCGCAACCGCAAAGAGAACGCCCAACGTGCAGGCGTAAAAGACTCTGGTATCACCCCTGAGTTCCGCAAACTGCTGGCAGACAAAAACATCGACGCGGTATGGGTCGCTACCTCCGATAACTGGCACGCCGATGTTGCTATCGCCGCGCTACAGGCTGGCAAGCACGTCTACTGCGAAAAACCGATGTGTAAGACCGTAGAAGAGGCGTTTGCGGTCTACGATGCGGTAAAGGCTTCGGGTAAGAAGTTCCAAATCGGTTCTCAGGGCTGTTCCGATATGAAGTGGCACGTTGCCAAAAAGGTAGTTGCTTCGGGGCGCATCGGTCATGTTGTGGTAGGGCAAGGCTCCTACATGAGAAACGGAACCGTTGGAGAGTGGAACAACTATGGGCGTTTCGATACCGATGCGGGGCCCAATGCTACGGGTGACGCGCATATCGACTGGGAGACCTTCCGCAAAGGCAAGGGACCCAAAGAGTTCGACCCAGACCGCTTCTTCCGATGGCGCAAATACTGGGCGTATGGCTCCGGACTTGTGGGCGACCTGCTTCCTCACCGCCTACACCCTCTCTTTATCGCCATGAACCTGCCCACCGATGGACTAAAAGGCTTCCCCGTTCGCGTCGGAAGTTACGGCGGTCTCTATGTGCAGAAAATCAACCCCAAAACGGGCAAGATGGACAGAGAAGTACCCGACTTTATCAACATGATGATAGACTATGAGGACACCTCTCTTATGGCGATGTCTTCTTGTATCAACGAGCAGGGCTGGCCCGACATGATTCGCGGTAACAAAGCGACCCTCTACTTCGGTGGTAATGGTGTAGAGGTGAAGCCGGAACGCGCATGGGCAGATGAAGTAGAAGGCTCTGTGGAACCCGTTCCCGGAACCGGTGAGCGCATCGAGACCCACCACGATAACTTCCTAGAGGCGATTCGTGAGAACAAAGTCCCGAACGCAAACATCGACATTGCGGTTCGTGTTATGGTCGGTATCGCCCTCGGCGAGATGGCATACCGCCAAAACAAAACCTTTACCTTCGACCCCAAAACACGCACCTACAAAAGCGTATAACCTACCCAGAGAGGGTGAGAGCAGGTATTACCCACTCTCACCCTCTCTTTACGACTCTCCATTGACCTGCTAGACACAGAGCACGAGGATATAGAACATGACCTACTCCTATAACTGGGCTGGGAACCATCGCTTTCAGGCAACAAGACAACATCACCCCGCGTCTGTGGAACAGGTTCAACGTCTGGTACGCTCCAGCAAAAAAGTGAAGGTACTCGGCTCCCGCCACTCCTTCAACGGCATCGCAGATACCACGGAAGACCTGCTCTCGTTGGAAAATTGGGATAGGATTGTGTCGCTGGACAGAGAGAAAAGAACCGTAACCGTCCAGAGCGGCATCAAGTATGGCACACTTGCCCACTATCTCCACAAAGAGGGTTTTGCGTTGCACAACCTAGCCTCTTTGCCCCACATCTCTGTTGTAGGGGCGTGTATGACTGCAACACACGGCTCAGGGGTGGGAAATGGGAACCTAGCGACTTCGGTCTCTGGGCTGAAGCTAGTGACCGCTGATGGGAACATCACTACGCTTACCCGTGAACAGGATGCCGAAGCACTTAATGCTACCGTTGTAGGTCTTGGGGCGTTAGGGGTGGTTTTAGAACTGACTCTGGAGCTAGTTCCCACATTTCTGGTACAGCAGAATGTTTATGAAAACCTCACGTGGGAGTCGCTAGAGACCCACTTTAACGAAATCGTCTCTGCGGCTTATAGTGTTAGCCTGTTTACTCAGTGGAGGAACTGGGAGATAGAGCAGGTCTGGCTCAAGAGCCGTGTTACCGAGGGTGTCTCTTTTCACGCGCCGTCCACCTTTTATGGGGCAACTCCTGCCCTTCGTCCCATGCACCCCATCTCAAGTGTCTCCGCCGAAAACTGCACCCAACAGATGGGAGTTCCGGGAGCATGGCATGAGCGATTACCCCATTTTCGTATGGAGTTTACCCCTAGCCACGGCGAAGAGTTACAGAGTGAGTATTTTGTACCCCGAATCCATGCCGTCGAAGCTATGAAAGTGGTCTTTGCTCTGGGAGAGGAACTGGCTCCTGTGCTTCTCATCTCCGAAGTACGTACCATCGCCGCAGATGCCCTCTGGATGAGTCCCTGCTATCAGCAAGACTGTGTCGGGTTGCATTTTACATGGGTGCGGGACTGGGAGCGTGTGCAACGGGTATTACCCAAACTCGAAGAGCGGTTAGCGCAGTTTCAAGCACGTCCTCACTGGGGCAAGTTATTCACAATGACACCCGCTCAGGTCGCCTCGGTCTATACAAAGTTACCCGACTTCCGTAATCTCGTGCTCACCTCAGACCCAGAGGGTAAGTTCCGAAATAGGTTTCTGGATACCTACCTCTTTGAGTCTTGCTAAATCTTACTGCCAATCATACAAAACAGATTAGCGAGGATTTAGTACGAGGCGGTAAGCGGCTCTCCGTGTACCACTAGGCTCTCCCCATCTTCCGAGACCTCCCGAAAGAAGCACGAGCGATACCCTTCATGGCAAGCCGCGCCCACCTGCTCTACCTTCACCAGTAAGCAGTCCTTGTCGCAGTCCACATAAAGCCCCTTTACGTGTTGTACGTTTCCAGAGGTCTCGCCCTTTATCCAAAACTTCTGACGTGAGCGGCTCCAGAAGGTTGCCCGCTTTGTCTGAATGGTGTGCTGTACAGCCGCTAGGTTCATATAAGCGACCATAAGCACCTCCCCGTTCTCTGCATCTTGCACGACGGCGGGTATCAATCCATTTGCGTCAAACTTCAATCCATCCGGTACTTGCACCGTTCTAACTCCTTACCCCTCCCTACCCTATGGACATCCCTCCCCTTATACGGCGAGGGACTGTTTGGAAGGTCACTTCGTTTTATGTTTAGGCTACTCCCAATGTGAGCAGAGTTTTGCCTTTTTCTTCCAGTTCTTTTATCTTTTTGCCCCGTGCACTCTCGGTGTAGGCGCGGTCACACGCCATACAGAAGGTACAGGGGTCGGTATGGCAGTCGGCGGTAAGGCGGGCTTGTCGTGCGCGTTTGTCTTCGGCACGAAGGTAGCCTTTGGTTACGCCGCAGTCGATATGATCCCAAGGGAGTATCTCGTCATACGCTTTTTGGCGGTTTGCAAAGTAGTGTGGGTCGATGCCTGTCTCTGCAAATGCGGTGAGCCACACACTTAAATCGAGGTATTCGTCCCATGCGGTAAACACCTGCCCGCGTCGCCACGCCAACTCAATACCGTCAGCGAGTCTTCTGTCTGCCAATGAGACCACCGCCTCTAGTTGAGTCGCGGTGGGGTCGTTGGGACGGTAGATAACGGCTCTATCCCGAATCGAGCGTTTGAGCAGTTGCTGTTTGCGGTGAATATCTTCGAGGGTGTCTTGTCCATGCCACTGGAAGGGGGTAAAGGGCTTGGGAACAAAAGAGGAGACCCCTATCGTGATGGTGGGATTACGTACCCCTGCCCGTCTTGCAATACCCGCGCACTTTGCGGCGAGTTCTCCAATGGCGAGTACGTCCTCGTCAGTTTCGGTGGGTAGAGATACCATAAAGTAGAGTTTTACCTTTTGCCACCCGTTTTGGAAGGCGGTTTCACACGCCGAAAACAGGTTCTCTTCCGTCACCCCTTTGTTGGTAACATCACGCATTCTTTGCGAACCCGCTTCGGGGGCGAAGGTAAGCCCTGTTTTGCGAACCTTATTTATCTCCTGCACCAAGTTCACACAGTCTTTATCAGCACGAAGGCTTGGTAACGAGACCCCAACCTTGCTATCTCCATACTCGGCAATCATGCCTTTTACCACATCTTCCACGCGGCTATAGTCGGCAGTAGAGAGAGAGACCAACGAGATGTCTTCATGCCCTGTGTTGCGTACCAGTTCTTCGGCGAGAACCATAAGGCGTTCGGGGCTTTTTTCGCGCACGGGGCGGGTAATCATTCCTGCTTGGCAGAAGCGGCAACCGCGAGTACAGCCGCGCATCACCTCTAGCGAGATACGGTCATGTACCACTTCGATAAAGGGGATGATGGGCTTAGTGGGATAGTCGAGTTTGTCTACCTCCCACACCAGTCTTCTCTTGACTACGGAGGGAACATCGGGGCGGGTGGCGTGAGTTCCCAAGAGGCGGGGCATGGTATCGTAGGCGGCTTCTGCCTCCTCCAGTGTTTTTCCCGACTGTGTTATGCGCTGTAGCCGTGCCTCTTGCGTCTCGTAGATGGGTTCGTAGAAGCGGGGAACATAACAGCCCTCAATCTGAGCAATTTTTACAAGCAGTTCGGGACGGGAGAGGTGGCGGTTTGCTTTGAAGCACTCGGTAATCTCTACCAGCACCTCTTCTGCCTCCCCAATCACAAAAAAGTCGATGAAGGGAGCCATAGGTTCGGGGTTGAAGGTCGCGTGTCCCCCTGCAAAAATAAGCGGATAAGCCGTGCCGTCGGGTTGCCCGTTGTCTCTGTCTAGTGAGCGCACGGGTAGCCCTGCAAGGTCTAGCATATTCAGCAGGTTGGTGTAGGAGAGTTCAAAGGAGAGGGCGAAACCCCAGAGGTCGAACTGGTTGAGCGGGGTTCGTGTCTCTAGGCTAAAGAGGGGGAGGCTTGCGTTACGTAACTCCTTCTCCATATCTGCCCAAGGGGCATAGACGCGCTCTGCCACGCAGTCGGTACGTTTGTTTAGTAGGTCGTAGATGATTTGGCACGCCAAGTTGCTCATGCCTATCTCGTAGGCATCGGGGAAGGCAACCGCGTACTTAACCTCTACGGTAGTGTGGTCTTTAACGACGATATTGAGTTCGCCGCCGGTGTATCGGGCGGGTTTGCTTACATTCGGCAGTATCTCTTCCAGATGCTCGTTAATGATTTCTGAGGTTATCACGCGCACACTCCTTTTATGGCTCTCTCGGCGGGGGCTAACTAAGATACTGTAGTGTACCACACCTTAATGCGTAGCGGTAGAGGAGAGTGATATTGGTAGTAGGGCGCAATAGCATCTACATAACGTAACGCTACTCTCTGCTCAGTACTTCATCCAGATTGAGGATAAGGCTAACCGTACCCGTATAGGCGGCAACTTCGGCAGAATTCAAAGAGGCATCCGGTTTCCACTCCCCTACTTTAAGCAGTTTTTCTGCCGCCGCCTTGTCTGCCCCGTATCGTGCCAACCCTTTACGCAAGTTGTTTTGTAACAGAGCCAACTCATTAGGCTTAGGAGTGCGCCCCGTAGCCGTGCGAAACGCGAAACGCAAACGCTCTTGCGGGGTAGTGCCGCCCAAACGCAGTACTCTCTCTGCAAAGACCCGTGCCGCCTCTACAAAAGTGGTGTCGTTTAGGAGCACCAGTGCCTGTAAAGGGGTATTCGTGCGGGTAATACGCGCCGTACACACCCGCCGCGAGGCGATGTCAAAGAAGGTGGTAGGGGCAACCGAACGCCGCCAAAACGTGTATAGGCTTCGGCGGTACAGTGCCTCCCCATGGTCTTGCGAATAGGTTATCTTGCCGTAACTAAAATCTTCCCATACCCCTTCTGGTTGGTAGGGCTTTACCGGTTCGCCACCTACCTTCTCTACCAATAAGCCGCTGAGTGCCAACGCTTGGTCACGCAGAATATGCGAGGGAAGCCGATAGCGCGGGGCGTGTGCCAAAAGGCGGTTTTCAGGGTCTTTTTCTAGCAGAGCGGGGGGAGTATTCGCGGATTGGCAGTAGGTCGCGCTCATCACCATCGTCTTCAGGAGACGTTTTACATCCCACTTTGTCCGAACAAACTCGGTAGCGAGCCAATCGAGTAGTTCCGGGTGTGAGGGGCGTTCGCCCTGTATCCCAAAGTCCTCTGCTGTCTTCACAAGCCCCATACCAAACAGCGATTGCCACAACCTATTCACAGTGACCCGTGCCGTAAGCGGGTTATCGGGTGCGATAAGCCACTGCGCCAGCCCCAATCTGTCTAGTGGCGCACCTTTCGGAAGGGGAGGAAGCGTAGCAGGGACAGCACGGCTCACCTCGTCCCCATAGCGGTCATACTCGCCCCGTACCAAAATAAAGGTTTTGCGGGGTTCCTTGCGCTCTGCCATCACCATGGTAATGGGTATTGCGTTCTCCAAAGCGTCCAGAGCCTTCTTTTTATCGGTTATCTGCGCCTCCAAAGCAAGCCGGTCTTGAGGTTTGCTTTGGGCATCCAACTGCTTTTTCAGGTCGGCTATAGCGGCGGTAAACTCGTTGCGTTTAGTCTCTTGTTCGGGGGTAGGAACCTGCACTACAGGATTCGCACTCCCATTTCTGTCTACTGCCCCCGATTCGTCGATGCTGTTGTAGAACGCATACAGGCTATAAAAGTCCTTACGAGAGAGAGGGTCGTACTTATGGTCGTGGCAACGGGCGCACCCCATAGTCAGCCCAAGCCAGACCGTTGAGGTGGTCTCCACCCTATCCACCACATACTCCACCCGCGACTCTTCGGGGATGCGTCCCCCCTCCCCATTCAACATATGGTTGCGGTGAAAACCCGTCGCGATTCTCTGGTTTAGGGTGGGGTTAGGAAGTAAATCACCTGCGAGTTGCTCCAGTGTAAACTGGTCGAAGGGCATATTGTTGTTGATTGCTTGAGTCGCCCAGTCCCGCCAGTACCACATGGGGCGAGCGCGGTCTTCCTGAAAACCGTTTGTATCGGAGTAGCGTGCCAAGTCCATCCAGTCCCACACCATCCGCTCTGCAAAACGAGGCGACCCCAACAATCTATCCACCACCTTCTCGTAGGCGTTAGAAGACCTATCTTTTAGGAAGTCGTCTATCTCGTTAAGAGTGGGAGGCAAGCCTGTAAGGTCTAGCGAGACCCTCCTCAGAAGCGTTTCACGGGGGGCATATGCAGAGGGCTTCAGCCCCTCTTTGTCTAGCCGCGCCATGATAAACGCATCTATCGGGTTCTTCACCCAACGCGGATTGCTTACCATCGGCACTGTGGGGCGCACGGGGGGAACAAATGACCAGTGCTTCTCATACTTCGCCCCTTGCTCTACCCACGTCCGCACCAATCCTATTTCGGTAGCCGAGAGCGTAAGATGCGAGTTTTGAGGGGGCATTCTAAGCGCAGGGTTCTTCTCCGTCATACGCAGGTACGCACGAGAGAGAAGCGGCTTGCCCGGCACAAAGGCGCGTTGCCCCCCATATACCGCAAATGCCCCCTCCGGTGTATCAAGGCGCAGGTTTGCCATACGCGCCTTCACATCTACCCCATGACACCGAAAACACTTGTTTGCCAAAATGGGCTGTATCGTCGTGGAGTAGCGCAGAGCGGGAGTAGGCTTGGGTTGTGCCTGTACCCCTACCCCAAAACCAAACACACCAAGTAGTAAAAAGAGCCAAGTTTTCATAGAAGCAACATCCTAGTTGAGCAAAAACAGTAGTTCCATCATTCGCTATTCTACAGTGAGATTCCTTGTACAGATTCGTTGTGAGGTGCTTTACATCTTTTTTGGCGCGTTCGCGGGTAAAATACAACCTAGTTATCACCGATAATAGTAACAGGTTTTTCGGGAAGGCTTTTTGGAAAAGGAGTTCGTAGTATGCCACGCGCCCTCATTACGGGAGGTTCCGGGTTTTTAGGTTCGCATCTCTCAGACCGCTTACTTGCGGAAGGTTGGGAGGTAGTTGCAGTAGACAACTTTATCACGGGTAGCCCCGACAACGTGGCGCATCTTGGCAACGAGCCGCGCTTTCGTCTTATTGAAAAGGACGTTATCGAAGGAGTCGAATACCCCGATTCGTTAGACTACATCTTCCACCTGGCTTCCCCTGCCAGCCCCCTCGACTTCTTTAATAAGCCCTTAGAGGTTATTCACGTCAATTCGATAGGTACAGAGAACGCCCTCAAACTCGCAAAAGAGAAAAAAGCCGTCTTCTTCTACGCCTCCACCTCCGAAACCTACGGTGACCCCCTAGTTCACCCTCAAACCGAAGAGTATTTGGGAAATGTAAACAGCATAGGGATACGCGGGGTCTATGACGAGAGCAAACGCTTCGGAGAGACCATCACCGCCACCTACCGCCGCGAGTTTCAGGTAGATACCAAAATCGTCCGTATCTTCAACACCTACGGACCGCGTATGCGCCTAGATGACGGGCGTGTGGTTCCCAACCTTGTAGCGCAAGCCATTAACGGCGAACCTCTTACCGTATACGGAGACGGTCAGCAGACGCGCTCCTTCTGCTACTGCACCGACCTTATCGACGGCTTTTTCCGATTAGCAACCTCCACTCAATCGGGTCCCATAAACATAGGAAACCCCACCGAGCGCACTATTTTGGAGTTTGCAAAAGAGATAAAGGCACTCACCCAAAGCCAAAGCGACATCGTTTTTCAGCCCCTCCTCACCGCCGACGACCCCAAACAGCGTCGCCCCGACATCACGAAAGCGCGTACCCTATTGGGTTGGGAACCCAAAGTCTCCCTACAAGACGGCTTACGTGCCACCATCGAGTACTTTGCCAAACGGCTGGAAGATGGCAAGCGGTAGAAGATAGAGGAGGCAACCGAGCCATGCGTATCACCGTGCAACGTGCAGAGTATGCCGAAGTAGAGCCGTTCCGCGACCTCTATAGGCATGAGGCACACTGCCAGATTATTCACGATTCGATGCTAAGGCGTGGCTTGGCAGACCCCTATATCGTTTTGGTAGAGGGACGCTTTGCAGGTTATGGAGCCGTTACAAATCGTTACGACAAAGGGCGCGTTTGTGAGTTTTGGGTACTTCCCAACCATCGTAGCAATGCGCTTCCTCTGTTCCAAGAGTTTCTTGTCGTAGCACAAGCCACCGAAATCGAAGCGCAGACCAATATGCCGCTCTCCCTTACCCTCCTCTACGACTGCGCTACCGATATTCAGGAGGACTGTATTCTGTTCCACGATGCCGTTACCACGCACATCCCCTGTCCCGCAGGTGTTTTTCGCCCCGCTCACCCCAACGATACTCCCTTCGAGCATCACCACGAACCCGTAGGAAACTGGGTCATGGAGTCGGAGGGGAGAGTGGTTGCGACAGGAGGATTTCTGTGCCACTACAACCCACCTTACGGGGATGTGTATATGGAGGTATTAGAATCGGAGTGGAGGAAGGGGTTGGGGAGTTATCTGGTGCAAGAGATAAAACGGGTCTGCTATGAGGCGGGTAAAAAGCCCTCAGCACGATGCGGCATTACCAATACCGCCTCTCGGCGTACTTTGCAGAAGGCAGGGTTTCTTCCGTGTGGGAGGATGCTAGTGGGTAAAGTTCCACCCCGAAAGGGATAGATTGAGATTAAGGAAGCGGACAAAACAAAAGGAGCGGCGTTTTCGCCACTCCTTAAAAAGTTGGTTTGGGGTTTGATTATTGTTACCCGGGTTTGGATAGCGAGATAGATAGGGTCTGAATTACGGTTCTCCGAAATAGGGCGGAGAGGGTTGGGATACAGCGAAATCTGTTTTGAAAATTACTCTAATATAACTCAAGTTGCTAGTGGCAAATAG
>OMJJ01000230.1 GCA_900299305.1 bacterium
ATCTACGCGACAACATGGCTTTCTCTAAAGAAGACCTCGTGCAAAAAGAGTTACACTTCGCCATTGTAGACGAAGTAGACAGCATCCTTATCGACGAGGCGCGTACCCCCCTTATTATCTCGGGTATGGTAGAGCAGTCTACCGAACACTACCGCCGTGTAGACGACGTAGTGGCACGTATGAACCGCGGTATCGACGACCCCAAAGCCGATAAAGACAATCCCAACGCCGACAAGCACAAACCCAATATCCACTACGTCGTAGATGAAAAAGCGAAGACCGCCACCATCACCGAAGCGGGTGTCACCTTTGTAGAGCGGGCTATCGGCGTGAAGAACATCACCGAAGACCGCGAACTGATGCACTATCTCGGCTCGGCTATGAAGGCACACGGTGTCTTCCGCAAAGACATCGACTACGTGGTGAAGGATGTGGGTAAAGGCGAAGGGCTTGAAATCATTATTGTAGACGAAAACACGGGGCGTTTGATGTTTGGACGACGCTACTCCGACGGTCTGCACCAAGCCATTGAGGCAAAAGAGCACGTTGAGGTGAAAAACGAGAGCCAGACTCTCGCGACCATCACCTTCCAAAACTATTTCCGCCTCTACTCCAAACTCTCCGGTATGACTGGAACCGCCAAAACAGAGGAAGAGGAGTTCCGCAAAATCTACGCGCTGGACGTTCTACCCATTCCCACCAACCGCCCCGTAGTGCGTAAAGACAAAGCGGACATGATTTTCAAGCGGGAAGAGCATAAGATGCGGGCGATTGCGGCAGAGATTCTGCGGGTCTACTGCAAGCAACAACCCACCCTCATAGGTACACGCTCGATTGAGATGAGTGAGCGCGTAAGTAAGCGCGTTAGCCCGCAGATGCTGAAAACCCTTGCCATGATAGAAGTTGTGCGACAGAAAGTAGAGAACGACAAAACCCTCTCTGCCGACAAAAAACGAGAGTATGTGGCACTGCTCAATCAGCCGATGGAGGCTTGGTCACAGGTAGACGAGACAGGTAAGCGCACTCACTACCCTGCCCTCAGCCTCTCGCAACTCCGACCCCATGTCAAGGCACTGAATCTTTCGGAAGACCCACTCTCCCCCGACAACATGAACCAGATAGCCAAACTGTTCGAGGTGGAAGATGACGGACTAGAGTATCTGGAGGAGGCTCTTTCGCATGGTATCCCCCACAACATCCTAAACGCGAAGTTCCACGAACAAGAGGCGATTATCATTGCCGAAGCGGGGCGCAAAGGGGCAATCACTATCGCGACCAACATGGCAGGGCGCGGTGTAGACATTCTACTCGGTGGAAAGCATATCAACCAAGAACTACCCACTACCGCTGGTGATGCCCGTTCCCTGAGTGCCGCCGTAAGTTCGATAGCGGAATCGGACGAAGAAGGGAACCCCGAAGAGGAAGAGGGTGAGAACGAGAGTTACCGCCGCTTCGGACGTGCCACCATTCTGGATGCCGTTACCAGCGGAGGCTTGACCGACGAAGAGCATAAAAAAGCGGGGAACGTGGTGCGCTCTTTGGGGGGTCTCTATATTCTGGGTACAGAGCGGCACGAAAGCCGCCGTATCGACAACCAGCTACGAGGACGTTCCGGACGGCAAGGCGACCCGGGCGAAAGCCGCTTCTATGTCTCGATGGAAGACGAACTGATGCGCCTCTTCGGAGACCGCGCAAACGCCGCGATACTCAAAACGTGGGAAGACCATCTGGGTATGGATAGCTCCCTACTCTCCAAAATGATAGAACGCGCCCAGAAGAAGGTAGAAGAGCACTACTTTGAATCTCGTAAGCACGTCCTAAACTACGACGACGTAATGAACCGCCAACGCGAACTTATCTACCGAGAGCGGCGGCGTATTCTGGAAGGTGAAGACCTCCGCGACACGGTAATCAGTTATATGGGCGAAACGGTGGAAGAGGCGGTACTCGCCTACTGCCCCGCAAGCCAACCGCAAAGCGCATGGGAGATAGAGGAACTGTATCGGGAGATGAACGAGTACTTCCAACTCGAACCCGATATTACCGAAGACGACCTGCGCGGAAAACAACCCAACGACATCGTTTCGTTGCTGACCAAGTTCGTTCTTGACCGCTATGAGGTACTGGAAAAGCAGATAGACGAGCAAGACCCCGGCTTCCTGCGCGAAATTGAGCGTAACCTCGCCTTGAGGGCGGTCAACCGCTTGTGGATGGAACACCTTGCGAACATGGACTACCTGCGAGAAGGTATCCACCTGCGCGGGTACGAGCAGAAAGATCCTCTGCTTATCTACCAAAAGGAGGCGTTCGACGAGTTTACACGGATGCAAGCCGCCATTCAAGACGACATCGTCCGCAACCTATTCCGTATGCAGGTCGCACCGGATATAGAGGAGTTTGAGGCTCCTCCTGCGCCCACCATCATCACGCTACCAGAGTTCACCGCACCCACCGAGAGCGAAACAGAGGCAGTCAATGCACTCGCCCCCGCTATGCCCACCTCCCTCAAACGGGACACACAGGCTCCTCCCGGATGGAAGGGCGGGCGCAACGACGCTTGCTGGTGTGGTAGCGGTCAGAAGTTCAAACGCTGTCACGGGAAGTAGGCGAACGCTCTCATGGCAATCGACTCGTGGGAAGCGGCAATAGCCCAACTTCCCACCTCTCTACAGACACAAATACGACGCAATCAGCCTCTCTATTCCTACACGTCTCTGCGTGTGGGAGGAGAGGCGGATTTCTTTCTAAACGCGACACACCGCGACGATATGGCACATGTCGCCGCTCTGGCACAACGCCACTCCCTCCCGTTTTTTCTGCTGGGTGAAGGGAGTAACATCTGTGTAAGCGACAAAGGGGTGCGCGGTTTTGTGCTAAGAAACGCTTGTAAGGTGGCAGAGGTGGGTACGACTACGCGGGTAGACACGGGGCATAACCTCATGCGCCTCTTCCTGAAAACGC
>OMJJ01000231.1 GCA_900299305.1 bacterium
CTCTTTCCCTACACGACGCTCTTCCGATCTGGTGAGGGGTATGGAGGAGGTTCCCGTTCAGCGCGGGGAGACGGTGGTTGTTTTCGGGACGGGACCGATTGGCTTGATGTTTATTCGGCTCTGCGCGGAGGCGGGAGCGAGGGTGCTTGCGGTAGGTAGGCGTGAAGGGCGGCTGAGAATCGCACGCGAACTCGGTGCGGCAGAGACCTACGACGTGCGCGAAACTCCCGACATTGTAGCCGCTCTAAAAGCCAGAACCGAGTGTAGTCGGGGCGCGGACAAGGTAATCGAGGCAGTAGGAACCCCCGAAGCGTGGGAGATGGCGATTGCAACTGCAAGAAAAGCGGCGACTGTGAGCCTCTTCGGAGGGTGTCCCGCCAACACCGCAATTACGGTAGCGACGCACCGCATCCACTACGAAGAACTGACCCTTAAAGGAACCTTCCACCACACCCCAAGTACCTTCCGCAAAGCACTCGAACTTATCTCGGAGGGCACAGTTCCTGCTGCCGCTTTCCTACAACGCCGCGCCTCTTTACAAGAACTTCCTACCCTGCTGTCCGCGCTGGCACAGGGTACACTTCCCGCAATCAAAGTGGTGATAGAGCCTCCTGAAATTGTAGGAGAATAGGAGATTTACAGGGGGAGCGTCGAGGTGAAACGACTCCCCCTGCAAGGTTGGTTAGCGCAACCACTCCGTGATGTAATCAAAGATGGTGCGATGGCTTTCCGTTGTATCACTCAGCATCTGCCAATCTACATCTCCTGCATATCTCGGCTCCTGAGCCGTTGGCAAAGTAACGCCCAGAATGGGTGCTGTCGGGTTATTTTGAAAGTGATCTCCATAACGAGTGATGTGCACTCCATATCTCCCCCATGTGGGGTCATATCTATGAAGATAGTGCAGGTATCCTGCACTGTCGTCGCCATAAGCAGTCAACGCTCGCCGCACTATCAGCTTTTCTTTGGCGAAAGGTGCTGGGGGGGCGGTGGCTGTATAGCTACGGTCGTGGTCTCCTGTTTCAAAAATCACCTTTCGAGGAGCCATCAGCGCATGGAGGTCGGAAGTGTCGATATAGTCGCGTATGTCAGAGTTGTTCCAAGCCCAACAGCGGTGACTCTGGTCCGTTTCGTACTGCACATTAAAGTCCATCCCAAACCCTGCGGGAATCGCCACACCAATTCGTGGGTCGAGAGCGGCAACGTAGGTCGTTATCTCTCCTCCCAACGACAAGCCCACCGCCATAATATGGTTTCTGTCTACAAAGGGTAGCGTTCTCAAATAGTCTACGCCTTTCATCGCATCCCAAGTTCGCTCCCCGTCCTCTTCCCAGTCCGAATTAGTGAACCCTGGGTAGATAATCGAGGGGTGGAGCAGATTGCCTTCGGCAGTAATGTGGGTAGCCCCTTCCGCGTTGTCTGTACGTTCAGTGCGGTGGCTTATGTCTATAGATAAGACAATGTAACGCCTCCGCGCAAAGATATCTCCATAAGCATACTGCCACCAGACAAAGCAGTTATACGCGCTTCCCCAGTGCCCATTAAGCGCGAGAACCGTCGGCAGACGCTCTCCTCGTCGTAAATCGTTTGGTATCGCCAGATAACCATGAGAGAGGCGCCTCACTGTACTCGAGCCATCAGGGGTTGGTATGTCGTAGGCAAAGGTGAGTTCGCGTAGAGAGTAGTTTTGAGGATGCGCGTCAGGGTTTGAGTCGTCGTGCGGCCAGAATGTCCATGTTGGATCATAGGGGGCGGGGATCTTATCTCGCATAACGGCGACGGTAGGCGCGAAGGCTGTTGTGGGGTTGCCCTTCATAATCAGATGCTTTATCTGGGCGCGTGTCCGATTCTGCCATGTTGTCCGGGCGGCTGGGGATTTCCGCTTCAACCCGTAGAAAAGAGTGTTTACTCGCCTTCCTGCCCAAGATTGAGGGGTATCACCGCTTGTTTGGAAAGTTCCCTGAATATCTTGCCCGACAATACGACCAGTGTAGGTCTGTCGTGCGCCGCTCGGCAATGTTCGCGTAAAGGCGACGTTGCCACTGCTACTATCCCATCGAAGTGCCTCTAATTCGTACTCTGGCTCTTCGCTCTGTGCGCCGCTTGTTGTTGAAGCGAATATCTTGAACCGTCCTATGGGAACCCCCGCCTCGTCCCTATCTAACGTAACTCGTGCCTTATAGGTTCCTGCAATAAGTATGTTATAGACCCGCGCTGAACTGAGCCTATCCATATAGGTAGAGTTCCATGCTGTTATGGGGAAAACGTAGTCGGTCGGGGAAGCCGGGATAGTTGTGTCGTCTGTAGAGCGTCCCTGTAAGATGCCTTCAACGACCTTGCCAGTGTAGTAGTCGTAACCAGATTTATGCGGCGCAACAAAGCCCAATGTGCGCGTATCCGGAGACCATGTGATGTTCTGTAGAACCAGTTTTTTATTACTCAGCAGGTATCCCGTATAAGCTTGGGTCGTTTTATTGAAGGAGATAGAGATAGAGATGCGTTCGCCGAAACGGTTGATATGCCATGTTCCGGTAGGTCCGCTTCCATCTGCAACCGCCCTCCCAGCAGATATAACACAACCCAATATACCTAACGCTATAACCGCACGCTGTGCACTAAAATACATCGTTGTAAAACCCTTTCATTTTGAGGTATTGATACTAAAGTTGATTGAGGCTCGTGGTTACATTATGGGCTTATTCACTACCTTCTTTGACTATTATACAAGGGTTTATTGTGAATGAACAAAAAATGTTGGTAGTACCGCCTCTTTGTTTGTAAAAAGCCTACCAGAACGAATTTTTTTGTATACAAAACAGCAGGATGTACCTTATAATGGGTTATATACATCGCACTTTCTAACAAGGCTTTCGCAATGGAAAACACCTTAGCCCAACCTCTCGTACCCACAGAACACCCATCAGGGAAGGAGCCAGAACTTCCTACGTACAGCGAGGACGGTGTGGATTTATCGCTGATTCGTTGGATGCTGTCGCTCACCCCGCTAGAACGCATTCGCTTCGCGCAAAACCACGCGAACGCCGTTCAAAGGCTACGAAATGCCAAACGAGTGCCTCTCCTGCGCCCATTCCGCTACCCCGAAGATGCGGCACTTCTGATAGGCTTAGATACCGCTTTCACTACAGAGCGCATCTATCGGCTGGTACAGAACGACTTTTCTTTGGAACTGGTAGACGAGGCAGTACAACCGCCCTTACAGAAATGCTACCCGTTAGACCCTAGCAACCCAGAAGAGCGCGAAGTGTGGGACTACGCAGTGCTTGCAGAGAATGCGGGGAAGTTGGTGGGCTTTGCGGCGGCGCAGTATGTAGCATGGAATCGGCGGGTGGTATTGTGGCATCTCTACGTGGCTCCTCAGTACCGCCATCAGGGAGTAGGAACCCAACTTCTGGAGGCAGTAGGCACTTATGCCCGTGAGGTAGATGCGCGGTGTGTTTGGCTAGAGACTCAAAACATCAACTATCCCGCCATTCAGCTCTATCTACGGGCGGGTTTTACGTTTTGTGGGGTTGATACCACGCTCTACGACCCTGCGGATGTGCCTCAAAACGAGGTGGCTCTGTTTTTTGCACGCCCTGTAGCCTCTATATAGAGTGATATGTTCATTGAGAGGGGGTAAAATGAACATATTCTTACCCCATATTTCCCTCGTAAATCTGTTTTGCGTTTCGTGGTAAGTAGTTTAGGAGGTAGTTCGTCTATGCGAAGGCTCTCTGCTTATAGTTATGCTCTCTCTCTATTCGCTGTTCCGGCACTGCTTGCGCTAACCGCGTATGCCAAGCCCAAGCAGAACACAGCACGCCCCAAAGAGGCTCCCGTCGATTTCCGCAAAGAGGTCGAACCTATTCTCGAAGCGAGTTGTCTTATCTGCCATAATGGGGCGAACAAAAAGGAGTCGGGGTTTAGTATCGAGTCGGTAGAGACCCTCTTTAAGGGCGGTAGCACCTACGGAAATCGGATTATCGTGCCGGGCAAGCCCCAAGAGAGTATGCTTATCGGCTACCTGCGCGGTAAGGGCGTAACACAGATGCCTTTGGGAGCACCGCCTCTCAGCGAAGGACAGATACAGCGTATTGAGGAGTGGATACAGCAGGGTGCGAAAGCGGAGATGCCCCCTCCCGGCTGGCCCTTTGCACGTCCCGTACTACCGGCTATCCCCACCGTAAAAAACGCCTCGTGGATAAAAACCCCTATCGACGCTTTTATCATGGAGAAGATGGAGGCGAAGGGACTCACCCCTGCCGCCCCCGCAGAGAAGACCGTCCTTCTGCGTAGAGTCTATATGGATTTGGTGGGGATGCCACCCTCTCTTACCGAAGCCCTCCAGTTTATGAGCGATAACTCTGCCGACGCTTACGAAAAACTGGTAGACCGCCTCCTTGCCGACCCGCGCTATGGAGAGCGTTGGGGACGGCACTGGCTCGACCTTGTGCGCTATGCCGACTCCGATGGAACCGAGCAGGACAGAACCCGCCCCCGAATGTGGCGGTATCGCGACTACGTGGTACGCTCTCTGAATCAGGACAAGCCTTATGACCAGTTTCTAAAAGAGCAACTCGCAGGGGACGAACTCTATCCCAACAACCTAGATGCCTCCATTGCAACGACCTACCTGCGCCTTGCCCCTGGCGAAGATATGCGGCTGAACGAAGACCGCACCCAACGCCATAACGTGCTAGTAGACGTAACCGACAACACCTGCGCCGTAACGCTCGGCTTGACGATGGGTTGTACCCGTTGCCACGACCACAAAATAGACCGAAAACTCCACCAAGCCGACTACTACCGCCTCTACTCCTTCTTTGCAGGACTACAGTTTGTAGATAACCCCCTCCTTAATGGCGGTAACGACCCTGAAACCAAAAAGCGGCTCTACACCGATACCGTTGCCATGATACAGCCCCTAAAAGACGAACGTAAAGAGATGCGGGAACGCTTTAAGGCGATGGTAATGGCGGAGAAGATGCAGAAAGAGCCGGAGAAAAAGCCGCGAGTCAACGAATTTGAGATAGACCGCAAAATCGACGAAGACCCGCAAGACAAAGCCCGCCGCCTCTTTTTAGATGCCGAAATCGCAAAGTATAGTTCTATTATCGACGGATACGAACCGAGCCTTACCACCGTTCGCGAAGTACAAGAGGCTCCCAAAACCTACTTTATGAAGCGCGGGGAACTATACGACCTCGACTACCAACGAGAGATGAAACCGGGCTTTCCTGCCGTATTCAATGATGGTAAGTATATCAACGCGAAACTAGCGGTACTCCCCGCAAAACCACGTGGCGCACGGCGTACCACCCTCGCCAACTGGATAGCCAGTGCAGAAAACCCCATGACGGCGAAGGTTATGGTCAACCGAATATGGCACTACCATTTTGGAAGGGGTATCGTCGCTACTCCCTCCGACTTTGGAAACAACGGTGACATCCCCTCTCACTTTGAACTGCTGAACTGGCTTGCGGTGCAGTTTTCACAAGCAGAGAGTAGCGACCCCAATGCTTGCGGTTGGAAACTAAAGAAGATGCACCGCATGATTCTACTCTCTAATACCTATCGCCAATCGTCGAAATATAGCCCGGAAAATGTGGCAATAGACCCCGAAAACCGCTACCTATGGCGCATGAACCGTCTGCGATTAGAAGGAGAGGCAGTGCGAGACAGCCTACTCGCAGTAAGCGGGAGGCTGAATCTGGAGATGGGCGGACCGGGTGTATTTCCACCGCTTACAGAAGAGGAGATGGAGGGCGAGGCACGAAACCGTTGGGGCAAATCTTCGGAACAGGATTCCAACCGCCGCTCGCTCTACATCTTTCAGCGGCGCACCGTCCCCTACCCCATTATCGACGCTTACGACGGACCGGACGCGATGCAGTCTTGCCCTGTTCGCTCTCGTACTACCGTTGTGCCACAGGTGCTAACCCTCTTTAATAGCCAATTTGGGCGAGACCTTGCGGGGTTCTTTGCCCGAAAAGTGCAGAAGATGAAAGAAGAGAACAACATGGACGCGATAGACATTGCCTACTGGCTTGCCTTTACGCGCCGCCCCACCGAAAAGCAGAAAGCACGGGCAGAACGCTTCCTCTTCGAGCAGTCTCAGCGTTACTCCTTCGAGGGAGGCATGAAAACCCGCGACATGAAAGCCCTCACCGATTTCTGCCTCGTCCTCCTAAACTCAAACGAGTTTCTGTATCTGGATTAAAGGGGGGCAATCGCGCTTTGCTACCAGCACAGAGCAGATGGAGAGAACTACCCCGTATGTTGTTTTATGAAATGGTATCTTACCGAGGGGCTTTGGTGAAGATGCTCACTGCCTTTTCCGGGGAAGGGGTTCTCCGGTGTCTCCTCCATCGGGTTCTTCCAGATGTGGAGGCAAG